>NZ_JBJHAM010000027.1:0-42233 GCF_054051035.1 Blastococcus sp. SYSU DS0619
CTCGATCCTCGCCACGGTGGGGCGCCCGCCCGCGGCCGGCGGCGTGCCCGCCCCCCCCCCCCCCCCCCCCCCCCCCCCCCCCCCCCCCCCCCCCCCCCCCCCCCCCCCCCCCCCCCCCCCCCCCCCCCCCCCCCGACGATCAGGTCACCTGATCATCGTGGGTGGCGCGTCAGTGCGAGTGGCCGTGCCCGCCGTGCGAGTGGCCGTGCGTGTGGTGCCCGCCGCCGGCGTGCTCGTGCTCCTCCTCGGGAGCCTCGACGACGGCGGAGTCCGTGGTGAGCACCATCGCGGCGATCGAGACGGCGTTGCCCAGCGCGGCCTTGGTGACCTTGACCGGGTCGATGACGCCCTGGGCTGCCAGGTCGCCGTACTCGCCGGTGGCGGCGTTGAAGCCGTGCCCCTGGCCGGCCTCGCGCACCTTGCTGACGACGACGCGGCCCTCGAAGCCGGCGTTCTCGGCGATCTGCACCGCCGGGGCGTCCAGCGCGGTGCGGACGGCGCGGGCGCCGGTCAGCTCGTCACCGGAGAGGTCGAGCGCGTCGATCGCCGCGGCGGCGTGCACCAGCGCGGAGCCACCGCCGGGGATGACGCCCTCCTCCACCGCGGCACGGGTGGCGGCGATGGCGTCCTCGATGCGGTGCTTGCGCTCCTTGAGCTCCACCTCGGTCGCCGCGCCGACGCGGATGATGCCGATGCCGCCGGCCAGCTTGGCCAGCCGCTCCTGCAGCTTCTCGCGGTCCCAGTCGGAGTCGGTGGCGTCGATCTCGCGACGGATCTGCGCGACGCGGTCGCCGATGCCCTCGGAGGTGCCGCCGCCGTCGACGATCGTGGTGGTGTCCTTGGTGACGGTGACCCGGCGAGCGGTGCCGAGCACCTCGAGGCCGACCTGGTCGAGCTTCAGGCCGACGTCCTCGGTGACCACCTGACCGCCGGTGACGACGGCGAGGTCGGTCATGAAGGCGGTGCGCCGGTCACCGAAGTACGGCGACTTCACCGCGACGACCTTGATGGTCTTGCGGATGGAGTTGACGACGAGGGTGGACAGCGCCTCGCCCTCGACGTCCTCGGCGACGATCAGCAGCGGGCGCCCACCGGTCGAGAGCACCTTCTCCAGCAGCGGCAGCAGGTCGGCCAGCGCGCCGACCTTGCCGCTGACCAGCAGGACGAGGGCGTCGTCGAGGACCGCCTCCATCGCCTCCTGGTCGGTGACGAAGTAGGGCGAGAGGTAGCCCTTGTCGAACTGGACGCCCTCGGTGACGTCGAGCTCGGTGTTCAGGGTGTTGCTCTCCTCGACGGTGATGACGCCGTCCTTGCCGACGCGCTCCATCGCCTCGCCGATCAGCTCGCCGACCTCGGCGTCCTGGGCGGAGATGGTGGCGACACCGGCGATGGCCTCGCGCTTCTCCACCGGGATGGCGGCGGCGTCGAGCGCGGCGTGCACGGCGTCGGCGGCGGCGCGCATGCCGCGGCCCAGCGACATCGGGTTGGCACCGGCGGCGACGTTGCGCATGCCCTCGTGCACGAGCGCCTGGGCGAGCACGGTGGCGGTGGTGGTGCCGTCACCGGCGACGTCGTTGGTCTTGGTGGCGACGTTCTTCGCCAGCTGCGCGCCGAGGTTCTCGTACGGGTCCTCGAGCTCGATCTCGCGGGCGATGGTGACGCCGTCGTTGGTGATCGTCGGGGCGCCGAACTTCTTGTCGATGACGACGTTGCGGCCACGCGGGCCGATCGTCACCTTCACCGCGTCGGCGAGCTTGTCGACGCCGCGCTCGAGGGCGCGGCGGGCGTCCTCGTTGAACTTGATGATCTTGGGCATGTGGACCTCTCGATCAGGAAGGCATGGGAAAGACGACCGCCCCGGGACCCGGTGTTCGGGTCGCCGGGGCGGTCGGGTGAGCGCTAGGGCTCAGTGCTGAGGAGAGGTCACTTCTCCACGACGGCGAGCAGGTCGCGCGCCGAGAGCACCAGGTAGTCCTGGCCCGAGTACTTGACCTCGGTGCCGCCGTACTTCGAGTAGATGACCACGTCGCCCACGTTCACGTCGAGCGGGACGCGGTTGCCGTTGTCGTCGATGCGGCCGGGGCCGACGGCGACGACGGTGCCCTCCTGGGGCTTCTCCTTGGCGGTGTCCGGGATGACCAGACCGGAGGCGGTGGTGGTCTCGGCCTCGTTGGCCTGGACCACGACGCGGTCCTCCAGCGGCTTGATGCTGACCTTGGTAGCGGTCGTCACGTCGGTGACGCCCCCTTCGGTGTAGGACGGCAGGGATAGTTCGATGCTGTGGCACGGGATCCGGGCACCCGCCGTCGCGGGGGTCGGGCGCCAGCCCGTGTCGTTGGCACTCTACCTAGGAGAGTGCCAGCCGCTCAACCCGGTCCCTGGGGTGGGTGACGTCGGGGCCGACCGGCCCGTACGCCAGGCTGTGCCGGTGGACCAGGACAACGAGGAGCAGGCCGCCGAGACGGTGCGCCAGCTGCGCGCCCTGGCGACGGTCGAGGGCGCTGCGGCCCTGACCAGGGCAGGGGCGCTGCTCGACGCCGGGACCGACGCGGTCGCCGCGCTGACCCGGCTGCGCGCCGAGGTGGGCACGGACCTGGCCGGACCGGCGTGGGGCATCGCGCGCCAGCGGCAGAAGGCCCGGGCGACGTTCGGGGCCGACGCCGACCGGCTGCTGTTCACCGCCGACACCCTCGAGCAGGCCGGCCGCCCGGAGCTGGCCGCCCGCCGCGCGGCCCGCCTGCTCGCCGGAGGCGCCGACTCCGTCGCCGACCTCGGCTGCGCGGCCGGCACCGACACCATCGCGCTGGCCCGCGCCGGTGCCCGTGTGCTCGCCGTCGACCGCGACCCGGTCGCCCGCGAGCTGACCGCCGCCAACGTCGAGGCGCTCGGGATCGCCGACGACGTCTGGGTGGTCGCCGGCGACGCCGTCGAGCTGGTGGCGGCGGCGCGCGGTGGCGAGGTGGCCGGCTGCGGCGCCGCCGTCCTCGACCCCGCCCGCCGCTCCGGCGGGCGGCGGCAGCTCGACCCCGACCGCTGGTCGCCCCCGTGGTCGACGGTCACCGCGCTGCTCGGGAAGGTCCCGACGTCGGTGGTGAAGGTGGCGCCGGGACTCGACCACGACCGGGTGCCCGAGGGCGTCGAGGCCGAGTGGGTCTCGGTCGGCGGCTCGATCGTCGAGGCGCTGCTGTGGGGACCCGCGGTCTCGACCACCTGGCGGCGGGCGACCCTGGTGCGCGACGGCGCCGTCTCCGAGCTGACCGCGGACGCCGACCCCGGCCCCGCCCCGGCCGGCCCGGTGCGCAGCTGGCTGCACGAGCCCGACCCGGCGGTGATCCGCTCGGGCCTGGTCTCCCTCGTGGCCGCCGACCTCGGCGCGAACCTGGTCGACCCGACGATCGCCTACCTGACCTCCGACGGTCCGGCGGACTCCCCCTGGGTCAGCTCCTACCGGGTCGACGAGGTGCTGCCGTTCAACCTCAAGAAGCTGAAGGCGCTGCTGCGCGAGCGCGGGGTGGGCCGGGTCGTGGTGAAGAAGCGGGGCTCGGCGATCGAGCCGGAGACGCTCGCCCGGCAGCTGCGCACCGATGCCGCCGGGACGGCGACCGTCGTCGTCACCCGGGTCGCCGGGAATCCCACCGCCCTGGTCTGCGACGTCAGCGCCTGACCCCGGGACGCCGTCAGCGGCTGACGACCTCGATCGGCAGGGAGCTGTCCGCGCCCAGGTCGGGAGCCGACGGCGCCACCCCGGCGGCCACGAGCCGGGAACCCAGCGCGGCCACCATCGCGCCGTTGTCGGTGCACAGCTTCGGGCTCGGCACCCGCAGCACGATGCCGGCCGCGGCGCACCGCTCCTCGGCCAGCGCGCGCAGCCGCGAGTTGGCCGCCACCCCCCCGCCGAGCACCAGGTGGTCGACGCCGTGGTCCCGGCACGCCCGCACCGCCTTGGCGGTGAGGACGTCGGCGACGGCCTCCTGGAAGGACGCGGCGACGTCGGCCAGCGGCACCGGCTCGCCGGCGCGCTGCCGGGCCTCCACCCACCGGGCGACGGCGGTCTTCAGGCCCGAGAACGAGAAGTCGTAGGCCGGGTCGCGGGCGCCGGTGAGACCCCGCGGGAACGCGATCGCCGACGGGTCGCCGTCGAGGGCGGCCCGGTCGATCGGCGGGCCGCCGGGGAACGGCAGCCCGAGCACCCGGGCGACCTTGTCGAACGCCTCCCCCGCGGCGTCGTCGATGGTCCGGCCCAGCGGCTGCACCTCCTGCGCGAGGTCGGGCACGAGCAGCAGCGAGCTGTGCCCACCGGAGACGAGCATCGCGATCGAGGGCTCGGCCAGCGGACCGTGCTGCAGCTCGTCGACGGCGACGTGCGCGGCCAGGTGGTTGACCCCGTAGAGCGGCTTGCCCAGGGCGAGGGCGTACGCCTTCGCCGCGGCGACGCCGACCAGCAGCGCGCCGGTGAGCCCGGGCCCGCTCGTCACCGCCACCGCGTCGACGTCGGAGGCACGGATGCCGGCGTCGGCGAGCGCGCGGTGCACGGTGGGCACCATCGCCTCCAGGTGCGCCCGGGAGGCGATCTCCGGGACGACGCCGCCGAAGCGCTCGTGCTCGGCCATCGAGGTGGCCAGCGCATCGGCGAGCAGGGTGTGCCCGCGGACGATGCCCACACCGGTCTCGTCGCACGAGGTCTCGAAGCCCAGCACGATCGGTTCGTCAGGCATGGGGTCGCTCCCTCTTCATCACCACGGCGTCGGTCCCGCTCGGTTGGTAGTACTTCGGGCGCCGGCCGATCTCGGCGAACCCGCGCCGCCGGTAGAGCCCCTGGGCGACCTCGTTGTCGGCGCGCACCTCCAGCAGGACGACCGGGCTGCGCCGCCGGTCGGCCTCGGCCAGCAGCGCATCGAGCAGCAGGGCCCCGAGGCCCTCGCCCTGCCGGGCGCCCGTGACCCCGATCGTGGCGACGTGCGCCTCGTCGTCGTAGGCGATCAGCCCGGCGTAGCCCACGACGGCGCCGTCGTCGTCGGCCACGAGGTAGTGGCGGGTCCCGGTCTGCGCGAGCTCCTCGCGGTACATCGCCGCCGTCCAGGTGTCGGGGGCGAAGAGCTCCTCCTCGAGCGCCATCACCGCCGGCAGGTCGGCCAGCCGCATCGGGCGGAGCCGGGTCACTGCGTCACGGCCTTGATCGACGTCGGCGGCACCGCGTCGGGGCGGCGCAGGTACAGCGGCGTCAGCGGGGAGGCGGACGACGGGTCGGCCAGCTGCGGACCGGCGGCGCGCAGCAGCCCCTCGGTGGTCACGTCGGCCGGGAGGACGTCGGCGCCCAGCCGCCCGGCGAACGCCGGGTCACCGACGAACGGCCCGGGTCGGCCGAGCTCCTCGGGCCGGACGACCGCCGGCCCCTCGGTGCGCGCCCCGCCGGCGTCGTAGGCGGCCCAGTAGACCTCCTTGCGGCGGGCGTCGGTGACCACGGTGCGGGCGCCGGAGCCGACGGCGTCCAGCGAGCAGACCCCGACCACCGGGAGGCCACGGGCGTCGGCGAGCGCGGCGGCGGTCACGACCCCGACCCGCAGCCCGGTGAACGGCCCGGGACCGAGGCCGGTGACCACGGCCTCGACCTGGTCGAGCCCGACGCCGGCGTCGGCGAGCACCCCCTGGATCGCGGGCGTGAGCAGCTCGGCGTGCTTCGTCCCCGAGGGCACGGCCCGCTCGGCGAGCACCGTGGCACCGCCGTCGGCCGACCAGCGGGCCAGCCCGGCGACGAGCGTCGGGGTGGCGGTGTCGAGCGCGAGGACCAGCACGACCGATCAGCGTAGGCGAGTGCCCGCCGCCACCTCGTAGACGATCTCCAGTCCGTCCTCCTCGTCGATCTGCTCCCCGACGGCGACGAAGCCCTCGCCGAGCACCAGGTCGCGGGAGGCGACGTTCGACGGCGCGACCGCCGCGCGCACCCTCGTGACCGCCGGCTCGGCCGCCGCCCGGGCCAGGAGCGCCCGCAGGGCCGCCCGGGCGTACCCCTGCCGCCGGTGTTCCGGATCGATCGAGTAGCCGACCTCCACCATGCCGGATGCGTCCGGCGGTCCGTGGAAGCCGGCGCGGCCGACGGTCAGCTGCCGGTCCGGGTCGCGCACCACGCGGGTGATCCAGCGGGCGCTGGCCGGATCGGCCCCCACCTGCTCGGCCCGGATGCCCCAGACCCAGCGGCACTCGGCGCCGGCGAGGTACGGGCTCAGCGGGACCGGTGCCGCCGCCTCGGCGGCGGCGAGGTCGCCGTCGGCGAGGGCGCGCAGGGCGGCCGGGCCCAGCTCGACCAGCTCCACCCGCACGTCCACGCGCGGAAGGCTAGCGGCGACGGCGTTGCCCGCAGCACCGCCGGACGCTAGGTTCGCCGACGTGACTGCCGGGTCGGCCTCGAGCCACGAGCGAGTCAGGGTCCCGGCTCTCCGGTGACCCCCGGGCGGCCGAGAGGGCCGCCCACCCGAGCACCTCCCCCGACGACGTGCTCCCCTGCCGCGGCCTCCGCCCGGCCCTCCCTCGTCCGCGCCCCAGGCGCCGGACCCCTCGCTCACGCAGCACCGTTCCCTGGAGGCACCCCGTGCCCAGCACCACCGTCCTGCACCACCTGATCGTCCTCGTCGAGGACCGCGACGCCGCCGTCTCCTGGCTGGTCGACCTGCTCGACCTGCGCGCGCCCTGGGAGAACGGCTTCTTCCAGTCCGTCCAGCTCGACGACCAGCTCGTGCTCAACGTTGCCGCCGCGCCGGCGCCGGTCGAGCCGCAGCACTACGCGTTCCTGGTCACCGACGAGCGCTTCGACGCCATCCGCGCCCGCTTCGACGCCGACGGGACGCCGTACCAGGCGGATCCCCCCGGCCGCCGGCCCGGCGAGGTGGGTGCGGTCAACCTCGACGGCACCGGCCGCCGGATGTACTTCCGGGGCCCCAGCGGGCACCTGCTGGAGGTGCTGACCGACCGCTACACCGACGTCCCGGAGTCGTCGGCGGCCGGCTGACCCGGGCGGCTCAGACCGCGTCGAGCCGGGCCCACCAGCCGGGGCCGTGCGGCACGAGCAGCGCCGTCCGGACGTCGTCCTCGCGGCGCTCCAGCCGCACCTCGAGGTGCTCGTCGGCCAGCTGCTCGACGAGCCCCTGCCCCCACTCGACCACGGTCACCGACTCCTCGGTGGAGGCGTCGAGGTCGAGGTCGTCGACGTCGGCGTGCCCGCCCAGCCGGTAGGCGTCGACGTGCACCAGGGGGATCCGGCCGTCCCGGTGCACGCGGGCGATGACGAACGTCGGTGAGGTGACCGGCTCCCGGACGCCCAGCCCGGCGCCGATCCCCTGGGTGAGGGCGGTCTTGCCCGCACCCAGGGGACCGACGAGCACCAGCAGGTCGCCGGGGCGGGCCAGACCGGCCAGCGCCTCGCCCAGGGCGTGGGTGTCGGCCGGCGTGGGCAGTTCGTGCACGAGCTTCACGCGGGGGCCTCCAGCGAACCGGCGACGGCGGTGAGGTCGGCCAGCAGCCCGGCGCGGGGGGCGCCGTTCGGGCCGAACCGGATGGCGGCCGACGGGTGGTACGTGGCCCAGACCGCCCGGCCGTCGACGTCGTGCGGGCGGCCGCGGACGCCGGCCAGCACGGTGCGCGGGCCGAGGAACCACTTGGCCGAGGACAGGCCCAGCGCGACGACGACCCGGGCGTCGAGCAGCTCCAGCTGCCGCCGCAGCCAGCCGCCGCAGCGCTGCACCTCGGCCGACCTCGGCGTCCGGTTCGCCGGGGGGCGGCACTTGACCACGTTCAGCACGGCCGCCTCGGCGCGGTCGAGCCCCGCCTCGGTGAGCAGCTGGTCCAGCAGCGCCCCGGAGCGGCCGACGAACGGCCGGCCGGTCTCGTCCTCGGTGGCCCCGGGCGCCTCGCCGATCAGCACGAAGCGCGGGCGGCCGGTCGCCGGGACGTCGCCCACGACGACGTGCTGCCGGGTCGCGGCCAGCTCCGGGCAGGCGGTGCAGGGCCGCGCGGCCGCGGCGAGCGCCGCCCAGTCCGGGGCGGCCGCCGCGGTGCGCGCCACCTCGGCGGCGCCGGCGTCGAACCGGGGCGGACGGGGAGCGGCCACCCGCGCACCCTAACCGCGGGCGCCGGGGAGGCTTCCCGTGCCCGTCTCCGCGTGGGACCGTGCAGCCCCGCGTCCCCGGCACCCGTGAAGGGCAGGCGACCATGCGCACGGCCGACGGCACCGCCGATCTCGACGTCTACGACATCGCCGCACTCGCCGGCGGCCTGCCGCGGCTGGTCGACACCGCGCTCGTGGCGCTGGTCGAGTCGGGGCGGATCCGCATCCACGCCCCCGGTGAGCTGGCGGCTACCGATCCGCTGCGCCGCCACCCCGTCGAGGCCGCCGTGCTCGACGCCGTCGGCACCCGCGGGCACCGGTCGGTCGACACCATCCGCTGGCGGCTCGACGGCGACGAGCGGCTGCTCGAGGTGAGCCGTCGCCTCCGGCAGCATGGCCTGGCGCGCCGCGTCCCGTTCCGGGCGGGGGCCGACGCGCCCACGGCGGCGGGACGCCGGCTGCTGCGGCGGTGGGCGGCGGACACCCCGCCCGACCCGGCCGCGGACGGGGGCAGCGCCGCCAGCGTCGCGCTGCACGGCCGGGCGGCGATGCCCGACCGCCGGCTGTGCGCGGAGATCTTCGAACGGACGCAGTCGGCGCTCGCGCCGGCCCGCGGCCGCCGGGGCCGCGGCGTCGACCACAGCGACCCGAAGCTGGCCGCCTACCGGGCCCGCGGGGCCGTGGGCGGGGCCGGTGGCTACGCCCTCGTCGAGGGGAGCGGGATCGACGGCGGCGGCCTCTGACCGCAGGTCAGCCCGTGGAACCCACGGTGCGGCCCGCGGCCACGCGCCGCAGCAGCGCGGTGAGCGCGCGGCTCACCTCGTCCGGCTCCTCCAGCGGCACCATGTGCCCGGCACCGGGGACGACGACGTAGTCGACGGCGTTCTCCCCCGTCTGCGCCAGCCGCTCCACGATGAGATCGCTGTGCTCCTTGGGGATCATCCGGTCCCGGTCGCCGGTCAGCACCAGCGTGGGCACCCGGCGCAGCGGTTCCAGCCGGCCGGTCTCGTCGAGGCCGGCCAGCGCGGGGTAGAACTCCGCGATGACGTCGACGGGGGTACCGGCGATCATCGCGTCGACGTAGCGGACCAGCGCGGGGTCGACGTCCGCGGAGCCGAACGACAGCGCCTTCGTCGCCGCGGACACCAGCTCCGCAGCCACCCGGCGGGTGCGCTCGGCGAAGGCGGGCCGGCGCCGCATCGTCCAGGCGGCGACCGGCAGCACCGCGGCCCGGAGGCGGGTGACCATCTCGGGCAGGCCGAAGCTGAGCTCGGCCAGGCCGCCGCTGGAGGTGGAGACCAGCGCGGCGCCCTGCACCCGGGTGCCGAACAGCTCCGGCCGCGTCGCGGCCAGGCCCATGACGGTCATCCCGCCCATGGAGTGCCCGACGAGGACGACCGGCCCCCGCGGGACGCGGGCATCCAGGACCGCCGCGAGGTCGGCGGCCAGCTGCTCGATGGTGGAGTGCTCCGCCGGGCCACGGCCGGAGGAGCCGTGGCCGCGCTGGTCGTAGAAGACCAGGCGCGCCCGGGGGCGGTGCCCGTTCCCGGTGGCCAGCTCCGCGGCGAGCGTGCGCCGCTGGAACGCCCACGACGCCATCGACAGGGTGTACCCGTGCACGAAGACGACGGTGAGCGGGGCGTTCCGCGGCCCGATCTCCTCCACGGTCAGCTGCACGCCGTCGTCGGTCCGGACCAGCGCGGTGCGGTCGGGCGGCCGGGCCTCGACGCCCAGCGGATCGACCTGCCGGAGCTGCCCCTCGGTCAGCTCGCGCCGCAGCTCCGCGGCCGGGCCGAGCTCGGCGGCGCGCACCCGGCGCGCGGCGATGCGGCTGACGGCCACGCCGGCGGCGGTGCCCGCCGCCGCGAGCCCGACGACGGCGCCGAGCAGACCGGCGGTGCGCGCCCTGGGGTGCCGGCCCGCGGGCGGGCGGGTGCGCGGCATCAGACCGCCCCCGCCGAGCCGACGTACCGGCGGGCGAACCGGCCCCCGATCCGGGTGACCAGCTCGTAGTGGATCGTGTCGACGGCGTCCGCCCACTGCTGGGCGGTCGGCTCCCCCTGGTCCCCGGGGCCCCAGAGCACCACCTCGTCGCCGGGTGCGACGGCGTCGTCCCCTACGTCGACGACGAACTGGTCCATGCACACCCGCCCGGCGATCGTCCGCTGCCGCCCGGCGGCGAGGACCGGGGCCCGGTTCCCGCCGGCCCGGGGCACCCCGTCGGCGTAACCCGCCGGCACCAGGGCCAGGGTCGTCTCGGCCGCCGTGGCGTAGGTGTGCCCGTAGGAGACCCCGGCCCCGGCGGGCACCCGCTTGGTCAGCGCGACCCGGGCCCGCACCGTCATCGCCGGCCGGAGGCCGTGGTCGGCGGCGTTCCCGCCGAGCGGGTCCAGCCCGTAGACGGCGATCCCCGGGCGCACCATGTCGAACCACGTCCCCGGCAGCGCCACGGTGGCCGCGGAGTTCGCCAGGTGGCATCGCGCGTCGGTCAGCCCGGCCGCGCGGGCGACTCCGACCGCCTCCTCGAACACCCGCACCTGCGCGCCGATGGTGGGGTGCGTGGGGGCGTCGGCGTAGGCCAGGTGGCTCCAGAGGCCCACCACGACGACGTCGCCGTCGGCCTGGGCGCGCGCCGCGGCGTCCACCAGGCCGGGCCACTCGGTCACGGGCGCGCCCTCGCGGGAGAGCCCGGTGTCCACGAACAGGTGCAGCCGGGCCGTGCGGCCGGTCGCCCGGGCGGCGGCCACCACCTCCGCGAGGCCCCAGGCGGCGTTGACCGACACCTCGACGTCGGCGGCCAGCGCCGCCGCGAAGTCGGCGCCCGGCCCGTGCAACCAGGCGAGCACCGGCGCCGTGACCCCGGCGGCCCGCAGCGCCAGCGCCTCGGCCACGACGGCGACGCCCAGCTGGTCCGCCCCGCCGGCCAGGGTCGCCCGCGCCGCGGGGACCAGCCCGTGCCCGTAGCCGTCGGCCTTCACCACCGCCATGAGCGGGCGGCCCACGCGCTCGCGCAGCACCGCGGTGTTCGCCGCGATGGCGTCGAGGTCGACGACCACCTCCGCACCGGTCCCGTTCGTCACGGCCCCGAGTCTGGCAGGCCGCCGGACGGGGCACCGCGCACCCGGTCGACGGCCTCGGGCAGGTGCCGTACGAGGTCGCCGGCGATCAGCGGGCCCCGCGCCGCGGCGAGCTGACCCGCCCGCCCGTGCACGTGCGCGGCGACGGCCGCCGCCTCCGCGGCCGGCAGGCCGGTCGCCAGCAGCGCGCCGGCGATGCCGGACAGCACGTCGCCGGTGCCGGCCGTGGCCAGCCACGGTGTGCCGGTGGCGTTGACGAAGGCGGTGCCGTCCGGGTCGGCGACCACGGTCGCCTCGCCCTTGAGGAGGACGGCCGCACCCAGGTCGGCCGCCAGCCGGCGCACGGCCCCGATCCGGTCGGCGCCGGGCTCGGCGCCGAAGCGGGCGAACTCCCGGTCGTGCGGCGTCAGCACGGTGGGTGCCGACCGGCCCCGCACGAGCTCCGGCTCGCGGGCCAGCATCGTCAGCGCGTCGGCGTCGAGGAGCACCGGCAGGTCGGTGCCGAGCACCTCGGCCAGCACGCTGCGCGCGTCGTCGTCGGTGCCCATGCCGGGGCCGACCACCCAGGCCTGCACCCGGCCGGCGTCGGCCGGGCGGCCCGCGGTCACGAGCGCCTCCGGCCAGGCGGCCCGGACGCCGTCGGCGGCGGTTCCGGCGTAGCGGACGAGGCCGGGCCGGGTGCGCAGGGCGGCTCCGGTGCACAGCACGCCGGCGCCCGGGTAGGTGGCCGAGCCGGCGACGATGCCGACCACGCCCTGGGAGTACTTGTCGTCGTCGGCGTCCGGGAGCGGCAGCCGGGCGGCCGCGTCGGCGTCGGTGAACCGGCCGGCCGAGGCGCGGGGCAGGTGCGGGCCGAGCCCGATGTCGACCAGGTGCACCTCTCCCGCGGAGCCGCGCCCCTCCCCCACGACCAGCCCCGGCTTGACCGCACCGAAGGTCACGGTGTGCGTGGCCGGGAAGGCCGCGCCCTCGACGGCCCCGGTGTCGGCGTCGACCCCGCTCGGCACGTCGACGGCGATCATCAGCGCGGGCCCCGCGGCCGCCCGCTCGACCAGCGTCGCGGCCGCCGGGCGCAGGCCGCCGGCTCCGCCGATGCCGACGATCCCGTCGAGGACGAGGTCCGCGCGGTCGAGCACCGGCCCGGCCGCGTCGGGCGCCAGGCTGCGGCCGCCGGCGGCGCGGAGCGCGGACAGGCCCGCGGCGTGCGCCCGCCCGGCGTCCAGCAGGACGGCGGTGACCCGCGCCCCTCGGGCGGCCAGCCGGGCGCCGGCGAACAACGCGTCCCCGCCGTTGTCACCCGATCCGACCAGCAGGGCGACCCGGGCCCCGTACGAGCGGCCCAGCAGCCGCAGGCAGACGGTGGCCAGCCCGGCGGCCGCGCGCTGCATGAGCGCACCGTCGGGCAGGGACGCCAGCAGCGGGGCCTCGGCCGCCCGGACCTCGGCGGCGGTGTGCAGCGGGATCACGCCGT
The DNA here is from genome assembly GCF_054051035.1 of Blastococcus sp. SYSU DS0619. Lineage (NCBI taxonomy): Bacteria > Bacillati > Actinomycetota > Actinomycetes > Geodermatophilales > Geodermatophilaceae > Blastococcus > Blastococcus sp. SYSU DS0619. The sequence continues at coordinate 12,647 of NZ_JBJHAM010000027.1, forward strand.
CACCCGGCCCAGCCCCTCGGCGACGACGACCGCCGACGCGATGCCCCCGTCGTGGCTGAGCGAGACGTGCCAGGCGGTGACGCCGAGCTGCGCCGCCCGGCCGGCCACCGAGCCCCGGACCGACAGGTGCGGGCGGCCGTGCTCGCCCACGGTCACCTCCGCGTCGTGCCAGTGCAGGTCACCGGGGGCGCCGAGGGCCTTGGCCAGCGCCTCCTTGGCGGCGAAGCGGGCGGCCAGCGACTCGCCGGTGCGCGGGGAGCCCGACGGGGTCCGCTGCTCGTCGGGGGTGAACAGGCGGTCGCGCAGCCCGGGGGTGCGGGTGAGCGACTCCGCGAAGCGGTCCACCGGCACGACGTCGATCCCCACTCCGATGATCACCGGCCCAGTCTGCCAAGCCCGCGCCGGAGCGGCCCGTCCGCGGCGGAGCCGCTATTCGACGGTGACGCTCTTGGCCAGGTTCCGCGGCTGGTCGACGTCGTAGCCGCGGGTGTCGGCGATCTCGCAGGCGAGCACCTGGAGCGGCACCGTGGTCACCACCGGGGCCATGAGCGTGGGCGTGCGGGGCACCCGGATCAGGTGGTCGGCGTAGGGCACCACGTCGTCGTCGCCCTCCTCGGCGATGACGATCGTGCGCGCTCCGCGGGCCCGGACCTCCTGGATGTTGGAGACGACCTTGCCGTGCACCGAGTTCCGGCTGCGCGGGGAGGGGACGATGACGATGACCGGGGTGCCCTGGTCGATCACGGCGATCGGCCCGTGCTTGAGCTCGCCGGCGGCGAAGCCCTCGGCGTGGATGTAGGCCAGCTCCTTGAGCTTGAGCGCGCCCTCGAGCGCCACCGGGAAGCCGACGTGGCGGCCCAGGAACAGGATCGTGCCGGCGTCGGCCAGCGAGCGGCCCAGCGCGCGGACCTCCTCCATGCCGGTGAGCACCTCGGCCACGGCTTCGGGCAGGCGGCGCAGGTCGTCGACGATCGCGGCGACCTCGTCCTCGTACTTCACCCCGCGCACCTGCGCCAGGAACAGCCCCACCAGGTAGCAGGCGACGATCTGGGCGAGGAACGCCTTGGTCGACGCGACCGCGATCTCGGGGCCGGCGTGGGTGTAGAGGACGGCGTCGGACTCGCGCGGGATGGTCGAGCCGTTGGCGTTGCAGATGGCCAGCACGCGGGCCTTCTGGTCCTTGGCGTGGCGCAGCGCCATGAGCGTGTCCATCGTCTCGCCCGACTGGCTGATGACGATGACCAGCGTGGAGCGGTCCAGCACGGGGTCGCGGTAGCGGAACTCGCTGGCCACCTCGACCTCGACCGGGATCCGCGTCCAGTGCTCGATGGCGTACTTGGCGATCAGGCCCGCGTGGTAGCTGGTGCCGCAGGAGACCACGAAGATCTTGTCGATGTCGCGGAGCTCCTGGTCCGACAGGCGCACCTCGTCGAGCACCAGCTCGCCGTCCTCGGCCAGCCGGCCCAGCAGGGTGTCGGCGATCGCCTGGGGCTGCTCGGCGATCTCCTTGAGCATGAACCAGTCGTAGCCGCCCTTCTCGGCGGCGGCGGCGTCCCAGTCGACCGTGTAGGCCGTCGGCTCGGCCGGCGTGCCGTCGAAGCCGGTGACCGTCAGCCCCCGGGTGCGGTCGATCTCGACCACCTGGTCCTGGCCGAGCTCGCGGGCCTCCTTGGTGTGCCCGATGAACGCGGCGACGTCGGACCCCAGGAAGTACTCGCCCTCGCCGACGCCGACCACCAGCGGGCTGCTGCGGCGGGCCGCGACGAGGGTGTCGGGCTCGGCGACGTGCGTGACGACGAGGGTGAACGCGCCCTCGAGGCGCTGGCAGACGGCCCGCATCGCCTCGGCGAGCCGCCCGGGACCCTCCGGGGTCGTCTCGTAGACCGCGGCGAGCAGGTGGGCGACCACCTCGGTGTCGGTCTCGGACGTGAACTCGACGCCGGCCGCCTCGCACTCGGCCCGCAGCGCCGCGAAGTTCTCGATGATCCCGTTGTGGATCACCGCGACCGACCCGTCGGCGGACACGTGCGGGTGGGCGTTGCGGTCGGTCGGGCCGCCGTGGGTCGCCCAGCGGGTGTGCCCGATGCCGATGGTGGCCGACGGCAGCGGCTGGTCGGCCAGCACCTTCTCCAGGTTCGCCAGCTTGCCGGCCTTCTTCGCCGTGCTCAGCTCACCGCCGTCGACGACGGCGATGCCCGCGGAGTCGTACCCGCGGTACTCCAGCCGGCGCAGCCCCTCGAGGACGACGTCGAGAGCGTCCTGAGGGCCGACGTATCCCACGATGCCGCACATTGGACCGAGGGTACCGGGAGCCGTTCCGCGATCGCGCTCGCGCGCCGGTCAGGGCGCTCCGACGGGTGAGGCCGGCGACCGGGTCAGCGCACCGCCGCGACGACGGCCGCGAGCCGCTCGGCGACGGCGTCGGCCTGCTCCTGCGTGGGCGCCTCCACCATCACGCGGACCAGCTGCTCGGTGCCCGACGGCCGCAGCAGCACCCGGCCGGAGTCGCCGAGCTCCGCCTCGACCGCGTTCACGGCGGCGGCGACCTCGTCGCTCGCGGCCACGGCCAGCCGGTCGTGCACGGGGACGTTGACCAGCACCTGCGGCAGCCGCTGCACCACGGAGGTCAGCTCCGCCAGCGAGGCGCCGGTCGCGGCCATCCGGGACAGCAGCGCCAGTCCGGTGAGCAGCCCGTCGCCGGTGGTGGCGTGCTCCAGGAAGACCAGGTGCCCGCTCTGCTCACCGCCGAGGCTGAGGTCGGCGGTGCGCAGCGCCTCCAGCACGTACCGGTCGCCGACGGCCGTGGTGCTCACCGAGATGCCGGCGTCGCGCATCGCGTGGTGGAAGCCGAGGTTGCTCATGACGGTCGCGACGACGGTGTCGGACTTGAGGGCCCCGCGCTCGTGCAGGGCCAGGGCGCAGACCGCCAGGATGGCGTCGCCGTCGACGACCTCACCCGCGGCGGTGACGGCCAGGCAGCGGTCGGCGTCCCCGTCGTGGGCGATGCCGATGTCGGCCCCGCGCTCGCGGACGGCCTCGATCAGCGGGCCCAGGTGCGTGGACCCGATGCCGTCGTTGATGTTCCAGCCGTCCGGGTCGCAGCCGATCGCGTGGACGGTGGCCCCGGCGCGGCGGTAGACCTCGGGCGCGGCGGTGGCGGCGGCGCCGTGCGCGGCGTCGACGACCACGGAGAGCCCGGCGAGCGGCCGGTCCACGGTCGAGAGCAGGTGCTCGACATAGGCGTCACCACCGCCGTCGAGTGCGCGGACGCGGCCGATCTCGGCACCGGTGGGGCGGTGCCCGTCGGAGGAGCCGGAGGTCACCGCCAGCTCGATGGCGGCCTCGACGGCGTCGGGCAGCTTGTGCCCGCCCCGGCTGAAGAGCTTGATGCCGTTGTCCGGCATCGGGTTGTGGCTGGCCGAGATCATGACGCCGAGGTCGGCGTCGCTGCGACCGGTGAGCCAGGCCAGCGCCGGCGTGGGGACCACCCCGGCGAGGAGCACCTCGGCTCCTGCGCTCGTGAGGCCCGCGACGACCGCGGCCTCGAGCATCTCCCCGCTGGCGCGGGGGTCGCGCCCGACGACCGCGACGGGACGCGAGGTCCCGTCGCGATCGGCGAGCACGCTTGCGGCGGCACGGGCCACCGAGAGGGCCAGCTCCGGCGTGAGGTCGGAGTTGGCCCGACCCCGGACGCCGTCGGTCCCGAAGAGTCTCCCCCCCATGGCCGCAGCAGCCCCGCCGGTCAGCGCTTGGAGTACTGAGGCGCCTTGCGGGCCTTCTTGAGCCCGTACTTCTTGCGCTCCTTGACCCGCGGGTCGCGGGTGAGGAAGCCGGCCTTCTTGAGGGCCGGACGGTCCTCGGCCTCGATCTCGATGAGGGCACGGGCGATGGCCAGGCGCAGCGCGCCGGCCTGACCCGTGACGCCGCCACCCTTGAGCAGGCCGACGACGTCGTACTGCTCGCCCTTCTCCAGGGTCACGAACGGCTCACGGATGAGCTGCTGGTGCACCTTGTTGGGGAAGTACTCCTCCAGGGTGCGGCCGTTGAGCTTGAACTGGCCGGTGCCGGGGAGCAGCCGGACGCGGACGATCGCTTCCTTGCGCCGGCCGACGGTCTGGACCGGACGCCCCTCGGCGTCGGTCACGGTCAGTGCGCTGGTCACTGGGCCACCTGCTTGATCTCGTAGGTCTGGGGCTGCTGCGCGGCGTGCGGGTGCTCCGGGCCGGCGTAGACCTTGAGCTTCTTGAGCATCTGCCGACCGAGGCTGTTGTGCGGGAGCATGCCCTTGATCGCGCGCTCGATGACGCGGTCGGGGTGCGTGCGCAGCTGGTCGCCGACGTTGATGGTCTTCAGGCCACCCGGGTGTCCGGAGTGGCGGTAGGCGACCTTGTCGTCCCGCTTGGACCCGGTCAGGGCGACCTTGCCGGCGTTGACGATGACGACGAAGTCGCCGACGTCCACGTGCGGGGCGTACTGGGGCTTGTGCTTGCCGCGCAGGAGCTGCGCGGTCTGGCTGGCCAGTCGACCGAGCACCACATCGGTGGCGTCGATGACGAGCCAGGCCCGGTCGACCTGACCGGGCTTGGGGGTGTACGTGCGCACGGCGCTCGTGTCCTCCGTCGTCGTCGGGATGGCTGGTGGGATCGCCTCACCGAGCACGGGAGACAGGAACGACGCGCGGGCACCAGCCGGCTTGCGCGCGCCAGCCGGTCACGATACCAGGGCGCCGCGGAGCGACTCCCGCCGCGATCAGACGATCTCGCGCAGGCGACCGGTCGCCACGTCGTACACGGTGCCCCGCACCTCGTGCGAGAGCAGGTACGGGGAGTCCCGCAGCAGCCGCATCGACTCGCGCACGTCCGCGTCCACATCGGTGAAGGTGCGCGCCGCCCACGGGGGGCGCCGGCCCGTCGCCTTCTCCACCAGGTCGGCGAAGTCGACGTCGTTGCTCTTCTGCAGCCCGCAGTCGGTGTGGTGCACCAGCACGATCTCCCGGGTGCCGAGCAGGTGCTGCGAGATGGTCAGCGAGCGGATCGTGTCCTCGGTGATGACCCCGCCGGCGTTGCGGATGACGTGCGCGTCGCCGACCGCGAGACCGAGCAGGCCGAACAGCGGCATGCGGGAGTCCATGCAGGCCACGACGGCGACCTTCCGCGCCGGCGCGACCGGCTTGCTGCCGGGGAACTGTTCGGCCCACTGCTCGTTCGCCTCGAGCATCCGATCGATCTCAGCCACGGTCGGACGATATCCGGCGGTCACCGACGGTGCCTCCGGACCACCTCGCCCAGGGCCGCCGGGTCGAAGTCCGGGCGCCCGCCGGCGTGCGCGACGGTGTCCGCCGCGGCCGCCGCGGCGACCCACGCGGCATCCTCCGGGCCGGCGCGCCCGAGCAGGGTGGCGGTCAGCGCGGCGGCCCAGACGTCACCGGCACCGGTGGGGTCCACCGGCTCCTCCCCGAGCAGCGGGACCACGACCTCGCCGTCGGCCCACCGCGGGTCCGCCTCCCGCTCCGTCGCCGCGCTGCCCAGCGCCGGGCCCGCCCGCCAGGCGACCAGGTCCCCGGCCTCCCCGACGGACAGCGCGACCAGCCGCGGGCCGGCGGCGAGCAGCTCGGCGGCGGCCTCGCGGGCGGCGTCCACCCCCGGCAGCTCCCGGTCCACGAGCAGCTCCGCCTCCGCGGCGTCCGCGCGCAGGACGTCGGCCCGCGCCAGGACCGCGGTCCTGGTCGCCGCGTCCTCCGGCGCCCCGTCGGCCACCACCACGGTGGTCCGGGGGATGCGGTCCAGCGCCGCCCGCACCGCGGCACCGGGCTGCTGCAGCTGGAGGCTCAGCGCCCGGCACGCCGCCAGCTGCCCCTCGGCCGCCGCCACGTCCGCAGGGGTCAGCAGGACGCCGCGCGGGACGTCCTCGACGAGCCGCCGTCGTCCCCCGTCCTCCACCAGGTCCAGCAGCAGCGCCGTCCGGGCACCCGCACGGGTGACCACACCCGAGACGTCGATCCCGTCGGCAGCCGCCTGCCCCAGGGCGTCCCGTCCCGCGTCGTCGTCGCCCACGACCCCCACGAGGGACACCGGGACACCGAGTCGGCGCAGGGCCACCGCCTGGTTCGCGCCCTTGCCGCCGGGCAGCTCCCGGCGCCCCGTGGCCGCCACCGATCCGCCGGCGGCGGGCAGCCCGGGCACCTGCAGCACCAGGTCGCGGCCCACCTGCCCCAGCACGACGACGTCGGCCACGCACCCTCCTGCGGTCTCCCCTGACGCCGTCCGGCCGGCAATCAGCCAGGATGTGCCCCGTGCGCACGGTCGAGGAACACCAGGCGGTGGTGGACGCCCTGCTGCCGGCCTCCCCCGAGGAGACGGTGCCGTTGGCGGCGGCCCACGGCCGGGTGCTGGCCCGCGACGTCGTCGCCGCCGTGGCGCTGCCGGGGTTCGACAACTCCGCGATGGACGGCTACGCGGCCCGGTGGGCCGAGGTCGGCGGCACCGGCCTGCCCGTGCGGCTGCCGGTGGCCGAGGACATCCCGGCCGGGCGCACCGACGTCGTGCCGCTGGCGCCGGGCACCGTGCACCGCATCATGACCGGTGCCCCCCTGCCCCCGGGCGCCGACGTCGTCGTCCCGGTCGAGCTCACCGACGGCGGCACCGACGTCGTCGAGCTGCGGGACTGCCCGCCCATCGGCAGCCACCTGCGCCGCGCCGGCGAGGACATCGCGGCCGGCACCGTCGCCCTCTCCCCCGGCGCTCCGCTCGGCGCCGCCCAGCTCGGGCTGGCCGCCGCCGTGGGCGTCACCGAGCTGCCGGTCCGTCGGCGGCCCCGCGTGCTGGTGCTCTCGACGGGCAGCGAGCTGGTCGCCCCCGGGGAGGAGCTCGCCCCGGGGCAGATCTACGAGTCGAACTCCACCCTGCTGGTGGCCGCGGTCGAGGAGGCGGGCGGCACCGCCCGGCGGCTGCACTTCGTCCCCGACGACGTCGACCAGTTCCTGACCACCGTGCGCGCCGAGCTGGCGACGGCGGACCTGCTGGTCACCAGCGGTGGGGTGAGCGCCGGCGCCTACGAGGTCGTCAAGGACGCCTTCCGCACGCTGGGCACCGTGGAGTTCGTCAAGGTCGCCATGCAGCCCGGCGGGCCGCAGGGGGCCGGCACGGTCGACGGCGTCCCGGTGGTCACGCTCCCCGGGAACCCGGTGAGCGCCTTCGTCTCCTTCGAGGTCTTCGTCCGGCCGGCGCTGCGCCGCGCCCTCGGGCACACCTCGCCCGACCGGCTGCGGGTGCCGGCCCGGCTCGCCGGCCCCCTGCGCTCCCCCGCCGGGCGGCGCCAGTTCCTGCGCGGCCGCTACGACGGCGGGATCGTCTCCCAGGTCGGCGGCCCCGGGTCGCACCTGGTGGCGCACCTGGCCCGCGCCAACTGCCTGGTGGTCGTCCCCGAGGACGTCACCGAACTGCCCGCCGACGCCGAGGTCGACGTCGTGCTCATCGAAGGAGCGCTCCAGTGACAGAAGGCCGTCTCACCCACGTCGACGAGCACGGTGCCGCGCGCATGGTCGACGTCAGCGCCAAGGCGGTCACCGCGCGGGAGGCCACCGCCGCCGGCCGGGTGCTGGTCAGCCCCGAGGTCGTCGCCCTGCTGCGCGGGACGGGGGTGCCGAAGGGCGACGCGGTCGCGGTCGCCCGGATCGCGGGCATCGCCGGCGCGAAGCGGACCCCCGACCTGGTCCCGCTGTGCCACCCCATCGCGCTGCACGGGGTCACCGTCGACCTCGAGGTGACCGACGACGCCGTCGAGATCACCGCCACCGCGCGCACCGCCGACCGCACCGGCGTGGAGATGGAGGCGCTGACCTCGGTCACCGTCGCCGGGCTGACCATGATCGACATGGTGAAGGCGGTCGACCCGCGGGCGTCGATCACCGACGTGCGGCTGCTGCGCAAGAGCGGCGGCAAGAGCGGGGAGTGGACCCGGTGAGCGAGCTCCCCGCGGACGCACGGGCGCTGGTGCTCACCGCCTCGAACCGCGCCTACGCCGGCGTCTACGAGGACCGCAGCGGCCAGGCGCTCGCCGCCGGGCTGCGCGAGCTCGGCTTCACCGTCGAGGGGCCGCACGTGCGCCCCGACGACGTCGACGAGCTGGAGGCGGTCGTCCGGGCGGCGGTCGACCTCGGCGTCGACGTGGTGGTCACCACCGGCGGCACCGGCCTCTCCCCCACCGATGTCACCCCGGAGGCCACCCGCCGGGTGCTGGAGCGGGAAGCCCCGGGTCTGGCCGAGGCCGTCCGGCGCTACGGGGCCGACCACGGGGTGCCGACGGCGGTGCTCTCCCGGGGGGTGGCCGGTACCGCGGCCCGCACGCTGATCGTGAACCTGCCCGGGTCCACCGGCGGCGTCAGGGACGGCCTCGCCGTCCTCGGGCCGCTGCTGCCGCACGTGGTCAGCCAGCTCCGCGGCGGCGATCATGAGAGGGAATGACGGGAGCCGCCCTGCGAGGGGCACGGCCCGATGCGGGGGCCGGAGGCCTTCCAGCGGGGTGTGACGATGCAGCTCAGCGCAGCCGGGGGACGGCACCTGGCCGCGGTGCGACGCGGAGCGTCGCAATGTGATGGCGTGGTTCAGTTCAGTTCGATCCGCTCCTGGTGGGTGTAGACGTTGCAGCCGTCGCCTCGGAGGAAGCCCACCAGCGTGATGCCGACCTCGCGGGCCAGCTCCACGGCCAGGGACGACGGCGCCGACACCGCGGCCAGCACCGGGATGCCGGCCATCGCCGCCTTCTGGGTCAGCTCGAAGCTCGCCCGGCCGCTCACCATCAGCACGTGCCCGGCCAGGGGCAGCCGGCCCTCGCGGACGCCGTCGCCGATCACCTTGTCCACGGCGTTGTGCCGGCCGACGTCCTCGCGCACCGCCACCAGCTCCCCGCCGGCCGTGGACAGCCCCGCCGCGTGCAGCCCCCCGGTCTTGTCGAAGACCTGCTGGGCGGCTCGCAGCCGGTCCGGCAGCGCGAGCAGCACCTCCAGCGGCAGTCGCACCGGGTCGGCGGCGACGTCGAAGGCGGTCTTGGTGCGGATGGCGTCGATGCTGGCCTTGCCGCAGACCCCGCAGGAGCTGGACGTGTAGAAGTTCCGCTCCAGGCCGGTGTCCGGGATCGGCACGCCGGGTGCCAGGTCGACGTCGACGACGTTGTAGGTGTTGCGGCCGTCGGCGTCCACGGAGTCGCAGTAGCGCAGCCCGGCGACGTCGTCGGACCCGTGGATCACGCCCTCGGTGGCGAGGAACCCGTGCACCAGGTCGAAGTCGTCGCCCGGCGTCCGCATCGTCACGGCCAGCGGCGTGCCGTTCAGCCGGATCTCCAGCGGCTCCTCCGCCGCCACGGCGTCGGGTCGGGTCGTGCGGTGCTGACCTCGGATGCGCAGCACCGGGGTGCGGCTGGTGACTCGTCCCACGACGTGGACGGTACCCACGCCCGGGCGCCTACGGTGCTGCCATGGAGGAGCTCCCGCCGTACGCGGCCGTGGTGCTGGCCGGGGGCCGGGCCCAGCGACTGGGCGGCCAGGCCAAGCCGCAACTGCGGGTGGGCGACCGGACCATGCTCGCCGCCGCCCTGGACGCCGTGGGCGACGCCGCTCGCCGCGTGGTGGTCGGCCCTCCCCAGCAGGTCCCGCGGGACGTCGTCCTGACCCGCGAGGACCCACCCGGCGGTGGACCCGTCGCGGCGCTGCGGGCCGGGCTGTCCGCCGTGGACGCCGAGGTCGTGGCGGTGCTCGCCGGCGATCTGCCGTTCGTCACCGGCGCGCTGGTCGGCGAGCTGCGCCGCCGGCTGCAGCGGGACGGCGTCCTCGTCGAAGACGACACCGGCCGGGACCAGCTCCTGCTCGGTGTGTGGCGGACCGCCGCCCTGCGCGCGGCGGTCGGCGACCCGGACGCCCCGCCGGCGCTGCACCGGGCGGTGGCCGGCCTCGCGGTGGACCGGTACCGCCCGTCGCCGGCGCCGGGCGAGGTGCCGCCGTGGCTGGACTGCGACACCCCCGAGGAGTTGGCCCGGGCCCGGGAGGTAGCTCTCCGCGGTCGCGGGTAGGGCCGGGTCATGCGCATCGTCCTCGCCGGGGCCCACGGGCAGGTCGCCCGCCGCCTCGGCCGTCTGCTCACCGCCCGCGACGACACCGTCCTCGGTCTCGTCCGCAATCCCGACCACCGGTCCGACCTGGAGGACGACGGCGTCACGCCGGTGGTCCTCGACCTCGAGACGGCGTCCGTCGACGAAGCGGCCGAGGTCCTGTCCGGCGCCGACGCGGTGGTCTTCGCCGCCGGAGCGGGGCCCGGCAGCGGCGCCGCCCGCAAGGACACCGTCGACCGCGGCGCGGCGGTCCTGCTGGCCGACGCCGCCGAGCGGGCCGGGGTGCGCACCTACCTGCTCGTCTCCTCCATGGGCGCCGACCTGGTGGCCGACGGCGCCACGCCGGACGGCGTCGACGAGGTGTTCGCCGCCTACCTGCGCGCCAAGCTGGCCGCCGAGCAGGACCTCCTCGCCCGCCCCGCGCTCGCGGTGACTGTCCTGCGGCCGGGCAGTCTCACCGACGATCCGGGTACCGGCCGGGTCACCCTCGACCGGCACGTGGACCGGGGCGACATCCCCCGGGACGACGTGGCCGCGGTGCTGCTCGGCTTCCTGGACTCGCCCCGGGACGGCGCCGTGGTGGAGCTGGTCGCCGGCCCGACCCCGGTGGCGGAGGCGGTCGCCGCCGTCCCGTGACGCGCGTCAGGCCCGGCGGGCCCGGGTGACGGTCGCTCGGGCGGCCAGCTCGGTGTCGTCGGGGTAGTCCACCGCGACCAGCGTCAGTCCGTGCGCCGGCGCGACCGGCACGTCGCTCGCGCGCTCGGTGCGGGTGAGCAGGCCGGCCGGCCAGTCGAGCGGCCGCCGGCCCTCCCCCACCGCGATCAGCCCGCCGACCAGGCTGCGGACCATGGAGTGGCAGAAGGCATCGGCGGAGGCATCGACGCGCACGGTCTCGGAGCCGTCGCCCTCCCGGTGGCGGGTCACGGTCAGCCGCAGCAGCGTCCGGATCGTCGTCGCGCCCTCACGGCGCCGGCAGTAGGCGGCGAAGTCGTGCTGCCCCAGCAGCAGGCCGGCGGCGAGGTCCATCGCCGCGGCGTCCAGCCGGCGCGGCCAGGCGACGACGTCGGCACGGCGCAGCGGCGAGGGCCCGGCCGGTGCGTCGGTCAACCGGTACACGTAGTGCCGGGCGAGCGCACCGAAGCGGGCATCGAAGTCCGGGTGCGCCTCCTCGACGTGCGGGACGGCGATGTCCGGTGGCAGCACCCCCCGGAGCCGGCGGACCAGCTTCTCCCGCTGCTGCTCCCAGACGCCGCGCGCCACGTCGACGTGCACCACCTGGCCGGTGGCGTGCACACCGGCGTCGGTGCGGCCGGCGACCGTGAGGTCGACGTCGCTCCGGAGCACCGTCGCCATCCCCCGCTCCAGCTCGTCCTGCACGGTCCGCAGGCCGGGCTGGCGGGCCCACCCGTGGAACCCCGTGCCGTCGTACTGGACCGCCAGGCGGAGACGGACGAGCCCGCCACCGGAGTCGGTGGCGGGCTCGTCCTGGCGCTGATCCGTGGTCAGCGGCCGGTCACTTCGGGTCGGGCGCGGCGTCGCCGCCCTGGTACTGCTGGCTGGCCGTCGCGGCGTCACCGAGCTCGGCGGCCTCGATCTCCGCAGCCGCCGCGCTGGCGACCTCGGGCGACAGGACCGGGTCCTCGACCACGGCGGCGTTCTGCCGCTCGGGCTCGGGGGTCACGTCGCCGTCGTCCTGCCGGTCCCCGTCGGGGTTGTAGACGTCGGTGACGACCTCCTGCGCCTCGTCGGTGACGCTGCCGTCGGTCACGGCCGGGGAGGTGTCCCCGCCGGGGCCGGTGGTCTCACCCTCGAACGTGGCGCCCTGGTCGCCGCCGCCGGCGGACACGCCGGCAGCGCCCGCACCGGCGACGTTCTCGGGGTTGCTCATCGCGCGTCCGTGCCCTCGTCCTCGGTGGCCGGCGCCTCGGCGACGACCTCGTCCGGGGTGTCGGCGGAGTCCGCGCTGTCGACCGAGTCGACGCTCTCGGCCGAGTCCGCGGAGTCGTCGGGCTCGACGGTGTCCGTCGGCTCGACGGCGTCGGCGGTGACCTCGCCGGCCGCGGAGGCGGCGCCGGCACCGGCGGCGAACTGCGTGCCACGGGCCCGCTCGGCCTCGCCGACCGCCTGCTGGGCGACGGTCAGGGCCTCGACCAGCTCGATGACCGCCATGGGGGCGTTGTCGCCCTTGCGCGGACCGACCTTGGTGATGCGGGTGTAGCCACCGGGACGGTTCTCGAAGCGAGGACCGATCTCGGCGAACAGCGTGTGGACGACGTCCTTGTCACGGATGGTCGTCATCACCTGACGACGGGCGTGCAGGTCACCGCGCTTGGCGAAGGTCACCAGCTTCTCGGCCAGCGGACGGAGCCGCTTGGCCTTCGCCTCGGTGGTGGTGATCCGCCCGTGCTCGAACAGCGAGGTGGCCAGGTTGGCCAGCATCAGCCGCTCGTGCGCGGGGGAGCCGCCGAGACGGGGGCCCTTGGTGGGGGTGGGCATGTCGGTCCTTCCTCAGGCGGCCGGGCGCTCGCTGCCGGCTGCATCCGTGATGCTGCTGTCGTCCGTACTGCGGTGGTGCTGCACTGCTCGTGGCGCCAGTGTGGCGTGCCGCACGGCCGGGGGGGGGGGGGGGGGGGGGGGGGGGGGGGGGGGGCGGGGGGGGGCGCCCCGCGCGGCCCCCCCCCCCCCCCCCCCCCGCGCCGGTCAGAGCTGCTCGGTCTCCTGGTAGGAGCCCTCGTCGTACTGCGCCTGCTCGTAGCCCGGGGCGAACTCGCCCGTGCCCTGGTAGGCGTCGGTCTCGTAGCCCTCGTCGTAGCTCTCGATCGAGGTGGGGATGAACCCGGGCGGGCTGTCCTTGAGCGCGAGGCCCATGGCCGCCAGCTTCATCTTGACCTCGTCGATCGACTTGGCGCCGAAGTTCCGGATGTCGAGCAGGTCGGCCTCCGAGCGGGTGACGAGCTCACCGACGGTGTGCACGCCCTCGCGCTTGAGGCAGTTGTAGGACCGGACGGTGAGGTCCATGTCCTCGATCGGCATCGAGAAGTTCGCGATGTCGGCGGCCTCGGCCGGGCTGGGCCCGACCTCGATGCCCTCGGCGTCGACGTTCAGCTCGCGCAGCAGGCCGAAGAGCTCGACCAGCGTGGACCCGGCGGACGCGATGGCGTCCCGCGGGGCGATCGACGGCTTGCTCTCGACGTCGACCACGAGGCGGTCGAAGTCGGTGCGCTGCTCGACGCGGGTCGCCTCGACGGCGTAGGTGACCTTGAGGACCGGCGAGTAGATCGAGTCCACGGGGATGCGGCCGATCTCCTGGCCGGGCTGCTTGTTCTGCGGCGCAGGCACGTAGCCGCGGCCCCGCTCGACGACCAGCTCGATCTCGAGTCGGCCCTTGCCGTTCAGGGTGGCGATGTGCAGCTCGGGGTTGTGCACCTCGACGCCGGCCGGCGGGGCGATGTCCGCCGCCGTGACCTCACCGGGGCCCTGCTTGCGCAGGTACATGGTCACCGGCTCGTCGGAGTCGGAGCTGACCACGAGACCCTTGAGGTTCAGGATGATCTCGGTGACGTCCTCCTTGACTCCCGGCACGGTGGTGAACTCGTGCAGGGTGCCCTCGATGCGGATGCTGGTGACAGCCGCACCGGGGATGGACGACAGCAGCGTGCGCCGCAGGGAGTTGCCGAGGGTGTAGCCGAAGCCCGGCTCGAGCGGCTCGATGATGAACCGCGAGCGCTGCTCCGAGATGGTCTCCTCGGTCAGCGTGGGGCGCTGTGCGATGAGCATTGTGTCTCCTTCAGGTCCTCCGGCACCCGCCATATGACGCCGTGAGGGGTGGTGCTGGCTCCGGCGGGCATCTGTCCGCCCGCCGGAGCCGGTGGTGCTGTGGTGCTTACTTCGAGTACAGCTCGACGATCAGCTGCTCCTGGACCGGGGTGTCGATCACCTGGCGGGCCGGGATGTTGTGCACGAGGACGCGCAGCTGGCTGCTGATGACCTCCAGCCACGGCGGCACGGGGCGCTCGCCGGCGCGGGCCTGGGCGATCTCGAACGGCAGCATCGTGCGCGACTTCTCCGCGACCTCGACGATGTCGTTCTCGGTGACCCGGTAGGACGGGATGTCGACCTTGCGGCCGTTCACCCGGATGTGGCCGTGGCGCACCAGCTGGCGCGCCATGTCGCGGGACTCGGCGAAGCCGGCCCGGTAGACCACGTTGTCCAGCCGCGACTCGAGGATCTGCAGCAGGACCTCGCCGGTCTTGCCGGTCTTGCGGTTGGCCTCTTCGTAGTAGCCGCGGAACTGCTTCTCCAGCACGCCGTAGATGCGGCGGGCCTTCTGCTTCTCGCGAAGCTGGAGCAGGTACTCGCTGTCCTTGGTGCGGCCACGACCGTGCTCACCCGGCGGGTAGGGCCGGATCTCGATGGGGCACTTCGCGGACTCGCACTTGCTGCCCTTGAGGAACAGCTTCATCTTCTCGCGCCGGCAGAGGCGGCAATCGGCTCCGGTGTAACGGGCCACGTCAAATACTCCTGTTTCGTCTCGTCAGTGACCGGTCAGACCCGGCGGCGCTTCTTGGGGCGGCAGCCGTTGTGCGGCTGCGGCGTCACGTCCTGGATCTGCCCGACCTCGAGGCCGGTGGCCTGCAGGGAGCGGATGGCCGTCTCACGACCGGAGCCAGGGCCCTTGACGAAGACGTCGACCTTGCGCATGCCGTGCTCCTGCGCCTTGCGCGCGGCGTTCTCGGCAGCCATCTGCGCCGCGAACGGCGTGGACTTGCGCGAGCCCTTGAAGCCGACGTGGCCGGCGGAGGCCCAGCTGATCACGTTCCCGCTCGGGTCGGTGATCGACACGATCGTGTTGTTGAACGTGCTCTTGATGTGCGCGGCGCCGTGGGCGACGTTCTTCTTCTCCTTGCGGCGGACCTTCTTGGCACCTGCCGCGGTGCGAGCCCTGGGAGGCATGTCTCTCCGGTTTCCTTCAGTTGCTGTGGCCTGGGGGTGCTGCTCGGTGGCAGCACACGTGTCGCACCGTCACTCCCGCCCTCACGGGACGCTGTGACCGCACGTCGACGTGGTGGGTCAGCGAGCCTTCTTCTTGCCCGCGATGGTCTTGCGCGGGCCCTTGCTCGAGCGCGCGTTGGTCTTGGTGCGCTGACCGTGCACCGGGAGGCCGCGGCGGTGCCGCAGGCCCTGGTAGCAACCGATCTCGATCTTCCGGCGGATGTCGCCGGCGACCTCGCGCCGCAGGTCACCCTCGACGCGGAAGTGCTCGTCGATGTAGTCACGCAGCTTCAGCAGGTCCTCGTCACTGAGGTCCTTGGCGCGCAGGTCCGGGCTGACGCCCGTCGCGGCCAGGGTCTCCTTGGCGTGGGTCTTGCCGATGCCATAGATGTAGGTGAGCGCGACCTCCATCCGCTTCTCGCGGGGGAGGTCGACGCCGGCCAGTCGTGCCATGTTCTAGGTGCTCCCTGTTTGTTCGACTCAGCCCTGGCGCTGCTTGTGCCGGGCGTTGTCGCAGATGACCATGACCCGGCCGTGCCGGCGGATCACCTTGCACTTGTCGCAGATCTTCTTCACCGACGGCTGGACCTTCACCGGTGCCGCCCCTCATTCCTGTCGATCGTGCGCCGGACCCGCGCCGCCGGTCGGGCTGGCGCGGTCCGAGCGATTACTTGTACCGGTAGACGATGCGACCGCGGGTCAGGTCGTAGGGCGAGAGCTCCACGACCACGCGGTCCTCGGGCAGGATGCGGATGTAGTGCTGCCGCATCTTGCCGCTGATGTGGGCGAGCACCCGGTGTCCGTTCTGCAACTCGACCCGGAACATCGCATTGGGCAGCGGCTCGACGACGCGACCCTCGACCTCGATGGCCCCGTCCTTCTTCGCCATGCCCGACACGCGCTCCTCGACTCGGTGGTACTGGATCCTCGTGCGCCCACGCCGGTGCCCGGCTGGACGCGCTCGGAGATTGCAGAACAGGTGGTGCTGACGCTCTCGCAGAGGGCGTTCCGGGTCATGCGGCCACAGCACGACGACGGAACGGCGCTAGCGCCACAGAAGATCGTACCCCGGTGTCCCACCCGTCACCAACCCGGTCCCGGGTGACCACGGTCATGACGCCTCCCCCGGCGCTCCAGGGGCGCCCGGGACGGGCGGCGGGGGGGCCGTCAGGTGCGGGGCGTGATCCCGAAGGGGGCGAGACCGGCGACGCCGCCGTCCTCGGCCGTGAGGACCCACGGGCCCTCCGGGGTGATGGCGACCGTGTGCTCGAAGTGGGCGGCCCGGGAGCCGTCCTTCGTCACCACGGTCCACCCGTCCTCGAGCTCGACCGTCGCCGGGTCGCCCACGGTGACCATGGGCTCGATGGCCAGGCACAACCCCCGCACGAGCTTCGGGCCGCGGCCGGGACGCCCGTAGTTGAGCACGTGCGGGTCCTGGTGCATCTCCGTGCCGATGCCGTGCCCGCCGTAGTTGTCGACGATGCCGTACGGGTGTGCCTCGTCCCGGATCGCCTGCTCCACCGCGGAGCTGATGTCGGTCAGCCGGCCGCCGGCCAGGGCCCGGGCGAGCCCGGCCCACATCGACCGCTCGGTGACGGCGAGCAGCGCGGCGTCCTCGGCGGAGGGCTCCCCCACCGTGACCGTCACGGCGGAGTCGCCGTGCCAGCCCTGCAGGATCGCCCCGCAGTCGATCGAGATGTTGTCGCCCTCGGCCAGCGCCCGGCTCTTGTTCGGGATGCCGTGCACGATCTCGTCGTTGATGGACGCGCAGATGCTGCCGGTGAACCCGTGGTACCCGAGGAACGACGGGACCGCGCCCGCGCTGCGGATGTGGTCCTCGGCGATCGCGTCGAGCTCACCGGTGGTCACCCCGGGGCGGATCGCGGCCCGGACGGCGGCGATGGCACCGGCGACGACGAGGCCCGCGCCACGCATCAGCTCGATCTCGTGCGGGGTCTTGATCTGGATCATGCGTCCACTCCACTTGGCGAGCAGCGGGAGGCGGCCGAGGATCCCGCCTGTCATGTGCAGCTCCGCCTCCGGTACCCGGTGTTCAGTCTGCGCTCGGCTGCGCGCGGTCCACACCCAGCGCAGCGAGCGCCCGGGCGGTGACCTCCTCGACCGCACCGATCGCGTCGATGCGGGCCAGCAGACCCTCGTCCTCGTAGAACCCGGACAGCGGCGCGGTCTGTTCCCGGTAGACCTTCAACCGGTGCCGCACCGTCTCGGGCTTGTCGTCGTCGCGCTGGACCATCTGCCCGTCGACCAGCATGCGCCGGCCGGAGAGCCGCCGGACCAGCTCCTCCTCGTCGACGACCAGCTCGAGGACCCGGTCCAGGGACTGACCGTCCGCCGCGAGGGAGTCCCGGAGCTGCTCGGCCTGCGGGATGCTGCGCGGGAAGCCGTCGAGCAGGAAGCCGCCGGTCGCATCCGGCTCCGCCAGCCGGCCGGACACCATCGCCACCGTGATCTCGTCTGGGACGAGCTCGCCGGAGTCGAGGTAGGCCTTGACCTGCTGGCCGAGCTCCGTCTTCCCGCTGACGTTCGCCCGGAAGATGTCACCGGTCGAGATCGCGGGGACGCCGAGCTCGTCGGCGATGATCTGCGCCTGGGTGCCCTTGCCCGCTCCGGGAGGGCCCAGGAGGACGATGCGCACTACTTCAGGAACCCTTCGTAGTTGCGCTGGTTCAGTTGCGTCTCGATCTGCTTCACCGTCTCCAACCCCACTCCGACCATGATCAGGACCGCGGTACCGCCGAACGGGAAGTTCTGGTTCTGCCCCTCCTGCGTGATCGACAGGAAGAGGTTCGGCAGGACGGCGACCAGACCCAGGTAGATCGACCCCGGAAGCGTGATCCGGGACAGGACGTACTGCAGGTACTCGGCGGTGGGCCGGCCGGGCCGGATGCCCGGGATGAAGCCGCCGTAGCGCTTCATGTCGTCGGCCCGCTCTTCCGGGTTGAACGTGATCGACACGTAGAAGTACGTGAAGAAGATGATCATCGCGAAGTAGACGGCGACGTGGACCGGACTGCTCTGGTCGATGATGTAGGTCTCGAAGAACTGGCGCACCGCGCCGGTCTCGGTGCCCTGCAGCTGCGTGATCAGCTGGGGCAGGTACAGCAGCGACGAGGCGAAGATGACCGGGATGACGCCGGCCTGGTTCACCTTCAGCGGCAGGTAGGTGGACGTGCCGCCGTACATGCGGCGGCCGACCATCCGCTTGGCGTACTGCACCGGGATGCGGCGCTGCGCCTGCTCGACGTAGACCACCGTGCCGATGATGACCACGGCGAAGGCGCAGACGACGGCGAACACGATGCCGCCGCGGGTCTGCAGGATCGACCCGCCCTCGGCGGGGATCCGGGCAGCGATCGAGGTGAAGATCAGCACGGACATGCCGTTGCCGATCCCCTTCTCGGTGAGCAGCTCACCGAGCCACATGATCAGCGCCGTGCCGGCGGTCAGCGTGATCACCAGGATCACCGTCGTCCAGACCGACTCCGACGGGATGATCTGCTCGGAGCAGTTGGGGAAGAGCTGGCCGCTGCGCGCGAGGGCGATGATGCCGGTGCTCTGCAGGACCGCGAGCGCGATGGTCAGGTAGCGGGTGTACTGGGTCAGCTTGGCCTGACCCGACTGCCCTTCCTTCTTCAGCTGCTCGAAGCGCGGGATGACCACGACCAGCAGCTGCACGATGATGCTCGCCGTGATGTACGGCATGATCCCCAGCGCGAAGACGCTCAGCCGGAGCAGCGCACCGCCGGAGAACAGGTTGACCAGCGAGTAGATGTCGCGCTGGTCCGACGCCTGGGCCTGCTCGAGGCAGCTGTTGATCGCCTCCACCGAGACGCCCGGTCCGGGGATCGCGGCGCCCAGCCGGTAGAGGGCGATGATCGCCAGGGAGAACAACAGCTTGCGCCGGAGGTCTGGCGTCCGGAACGCCGCGGCGAACGCCTGCAGCACGTGCCCTCCCCTGATCGGTCGAGTGAGGTTAGCAACGAGCCCGGCCGCGGAACGCGACCGGGCAGCAGACGACCCCCGCGGCGCGGTTGTCCGCGCTCGCGGGGGTCGCCGGCGTCAGATGCGGGTCGTGCTGCCTCCGGCCGCGGCGATCTTCTCTGCCGCGGAGGCGGAGAAGGCGTTCGCGTGCACGTCGACCTTGACGCCGCCGAGCTCGCCGGTGCCGAGCACCTTGACCGGCTGGCCGCGCCGCACGGCGCCGGCCTCGGCCAGGGTGTCCGGGTTGACGGCCCCGCCCTGCGGGAACAGCGACGCGATCCGGTCGAGGTTGACGACCTGGAACACGACCTTGTTCGGCGGCTTGAAGCCCGAGAGCTTGGGCAGCCGCATGTTCAGCGGGGTCTGCCCACCCTCGAACCGCGCGGAGACGGTGCCCCGCGCGCCGGTGCCCTTGGTGCCGCGCCCGGCGGTCTTGCCCTTGGAGCCCTCACCGCGACCCACGCGGGTCTTGGCGGTGTGGGCGCCGGGGGCCGGACGCAGGTGGTGGACCTTGAGAGTCATGAGATGTCCCTACTAGCGCTTCGTCGGACCAGCGTCAGCTGATCTCTTCGACGGTGACCAGGTGGGGCACCGTCGCGACCATCCCGCGGATCTCGGGACGGTCCTCCTGGACGACCGAGTCGTTGATCCGCTTGAGGCCCAGCGAACGCAGCGTCTGGCGCTGGTTGGGCTTGGTGCCGATGGCCGACTTGACCTGGGTGACCTTCAGCTGCGACATGTCAGACCCCCTGACCCGCACGTGCGCGCAGCATGGCGGCCGGGGCGACGTCCTCGAGGGGCAGACCGCGGCGGGCCGCGATCTCCTCGGGGCGGACGAGGTCCTTCAGCGCCTGCATGGTGGCGTGCACGATGTTGATCGGGTTCGACGAGCCGAGGCTCTTCGAGAGCACGTCGTGGATGCCGGCGCACTCCAGCACGGCACGCACCGGACCACCGGCGATGACACCGGTACCGGGGCTGGCCGGCTTGAGCAGCACGACACCGGCGGCCGCCTCACCCTGCACGGGGTGCGGGATGGTGCTGGCGATACGGGGCACCTTGTAGAAGTGCTTCTTGGCCTCCTCGACGCCCTTGGCGATCGCCGCGGGCACCTCCTTGGCCTTCCCGTAGCCGACGCCCACGGTGCCGTCACCGTCGCCCACGATCACCAGGGCGGTGAAGCTGAAGCGCCGACCACCCTTGACGACCTTGGAGACGCGGTTGATGGCGACCACGCGCTCGATGTAGTTGCTCTTCTCGGCGGGCGCGCCTCCGGGGCCCCGCCCGCCGTCACGACGGTCGCGGCGGTCGTTACCGCCGCCGGCGCCGCCGCCGCGTCGCTGTGGTCCTGGCATCAGACGTCCCTCTCGATCTGCTCGCTGGTGCTGGTGGGGTGGGTGGTCATCAGAAGTCCAGCCCACCCTCGCGGGCACCGTCGGCCAGCGCGGCGATGCGCCCGGCGTAGCGGTTGCCCCCGCGGTCGAAGACGACCGCCGAGATACCGGCGGCCTTCGCGCGCTCGGCCACCAGGGCACCGACCTGGCGGGCGAGGGCGGACTTGTCGCCCTCGGACCCGCGCAGGCTGGCGTCCATCGTGGAGGCGCTGACCACGGTGCGGCCGACGGTGTCGTCGATGACCTGCACGTGGATGTGGCGCGCGCTGCGCTTGACGGCCAGGCGCGGACGTTCCGCCGTGCCCGCGACCCGCTTGCGCAGCCGGTTGTGGCGACGCAGCCGCGAAACGCGGCGCGCCGTGCTGATGTCGGTGCCGACGGGCTTGTGCACCCGGGCGGCCTTCTCTGCCTGAGCCATCACTTACCCGTCTTCCCGACCTTGCGCTTGACGACCTCGCCCTGATACCGCACGCCCTTGCCCTTGTACGGGTCGGGCTTGCGGATCTTGCGGATCTTGGCTGCGACCTCGCCGACCAGCTGCTTGTCGATCCCCGTGACCCGGAGGCGGGTCGGGGACTCGACGGCGAAGGCGATCCCCTCGGGGGCCTTGACCGGCACGGGGTGGCTGTAGCCCAGGGCGAACTCGAGGTCCGAGCCGCGCGCCTGGACGCGGTATCCGACACCGACGATCTCGAGGGTCTTGGTGTACCCCTCGGTGACGCCGGTGATCATGTTGGCGATCAGAGTCCGCGAGAGCCCGTGCAGGGCGCGGTTCTGCCGCTCGTCGTTGGGGCGCTGCACCCGCAGCGTGCCGTCCTCGTCGCGCTCGACGGTGATCGGCGCGGCGACCGTGTGGCGAAGCTCGCCCTTGGGTCCCTTCACGCTGACCGTCTGACCGTCGATGGCGACGTCGACACCACCGGGCACCGCGATCGGGAGTCGTCCGATCCGTGACATCTCTGCTCGCTCCTCTTACCAGACGTAGGCGAGGACTTCCCCACCCACGCCCTTCTTGTTCGCCTGCTTGTCGGTCAGCAGCCCGGTCGAGGTGGAGATGATCGCCACGCCGAGACCGCCGAGCACCTTGGGCAGTGCGGTGGACTTCGCGTACACCCGCAGACCGGGCTTCGAGACCCGACGGACCCCGGCGATGCTGCGCTCGCGGTTGGGGCCGTACTTCAGGTCGATCACCAGCTGCTTGAACGGGTTCCCGTCCTTGTCGGTGTCGTCGACGCGCCAGCCGGCGATGTAGCCCTCCTGCTGGAGGATCTCGGCGATGTGCGTCTTGAGCTTCGACGACGGCATGACAGCGGCGTCGTGGTACGCCTGATTGGCGTTCCGCAGCCGCGTCAGCATGTCTGCGATCGGGTCGGTCATGGTCATGGCGTGGTGGTGCCTCTCTCGCCGCGGTTCCTCATGCGCCGGGTCGTCCCGGACTTGGCGCGTGGGCCTCTCGGCGATCGGTGGTGCGTGGATGAGACGGCCTCGGGGGGCCGGTGCTGGGCGTTACCAGCTGGACTTGCGCACGCCCGGGAGCTCCCCGGCGTGGGCCATCTCCCGCAGGCAGATCCGGCACAGGCCGAACTTGCGGAAGACCGAGTGCGGGCGACCGCACCGCTGGCAGCGGGTGTACCCGCGGACCGCGAACTTGGGCTTGCGGGCCGCCTTGTTGATCAGCGCCTTCTTGGCCATAGCTTCTCTCCTGCCCGACTCAGCGGACGGTCGTGACGACGGGCTGACCGGCGAAGGGGAAACCGAGCTGGCGGAGCAGCTCGCGACCCTCCTCGTCGGTGGTGGCGGTGGTGACCAGCGTGATGTCCATGCCGCGCTGCCGGTCGATCTTGTCGACGTCGATCTCACGGAACATCGACTGCTCGTTCAGCCCGAACGTGTAGTTGCCGTGGCCGTCGAACTGCTTGGCGTTCAGGCCGCGGAAGTCACGGATACGGGGAAGCGCCAGCGACAGCAGCCGGTCGAGGAACTCCCACATGCGGTCGCCGCGCAGGGTGACCTTCGCGCCGATCGGCATGCCCTCGCGCAGCTTGAACTGGGCGATGGACTTGCGGGCGCGGACGACGGCCGGCTTCTGGCCGGTGATGGCGGTGAGGTCGCGGACCGCGCCGTCCATCAGCTTGGCGTCGCGGGTGGCCTCGCCGACGCCCATGTTGACGACGATCTTCGTCAGGCGCGGGATCTGCATGACGTTCTCGTAGCCGAACTCGCCCTGCAGGGCCGGCGCGATGTTCTCGCGGTAGTTGGCGAGCATGCGGGGCAGCTCACGGGTGGGTGCGCTCATGATCAGAGGTCCTTACCGGTGCGCCGCGAGACCCGGATGTTGCGGCCTTCCTCGTCCTTGCGGTAGCCGACCCGGGTCGGCTTGTCCTCGGAGTCGATCACCATCACGTTGCTCACGTGGATGGGCGCCTCCTGCGTGACGATCCCGCCCTGCTGGGCGCCGCGCTGCGTGGAGCTGATGCGGGTGTGCTTCTTCACCCGGCCGACGCCCTCGACCAGAACCTTCTGGAGCTTGGGGTAGGCGGCGATGACGCGGCCCTTCGCGCCCTTGTCCTTGCCGGACAGCACGAGGACGGTGTCGCCCTTCTTGACCTTCATCGACGGGGTCTTCCCGCTGGCTGCCTGAGCCATGATCACAACACCTCCGGGGCGAGCGAGATGATCCGCATGAAGCGCTTGTCGCGGAGCTCCCGGCCGACCGGCCCGAAGATGCGCGTGCCGCGCGGGTCGCCGCTGTCGCGGATGATGACCGCGGCGTTCTCGTCGAAGCGGATGTAGGAGCCGTCGGGACGACGACGCTCCTTCACCGTGCGGACGATGACGGCCTTGACGACGTCGCCCTTCTTGACGCCGGCGCCCGGCAGCGCGTCCTTCACGGTGCCGACGATGACGTCACCGATGCCCGCGTAGCGTCGCCCGGAGCCACCGAGAACCCGGATGCAGAGGATCTCCTTCGCACCGGTGTTGTCGGCGACTCGCAGCCGCGACTCCTGCTGGATCACGTCCTACTCCCCAATACTTGTGGTGACAGCCGGGCCGGAACGGTGAACCGGCTGTCCGGCACCCGCGTGCGGACGCACCGGCGGCTGGACAGCCGCCGGTGCGTCCGAGGCACGGGTACCGGGATGCGGCGCGCGACCACCTCGAGAGCGATGAGGTGCGCGCCAGTCGTTCAGGGTACTCCTACCTGCAGCGACCCCGGAGGGCCGCCTGGTGCTGGCTTACTTGGCCTTCTCGATGACCTCGACCAGCCGCCACCGCTTGGTGGCCGACGTGGGCCGGGTCTCCATGATCTGCACGCGGTCACCGATGCCGGCGACCCCCTGCTCGTCGTGCGCCTTCAGCTTGCTCGTCCGGCGGATGACCTTGCCGTACAGGCCGTGCTTCACGCGGTCCTCGACCTCGACGACGATGGTCTTCTCCATCTTGTCGCTGACGACCAGGCCCTCACGGACCTTGCGGTAGCCGCGGCCGGCCAGGCCGGGACCGGACGACCCGGTGCTCACCGTCTGGGGATCGCTCATGCCACACCCTCGTTCGGGGCGACCGAGAGACCCAGCTCGCGCTCGCGCATGATCGTGTAGATCCGGGCGATGTCGCGGCGGACGGTCTGCAGTCGCCGGTTGTTGTCCAGCTGGCCGGTGGCCACCTGGAACCGCAGGTTGAACAGTTCTTCCTTGGACTCGCGCAGCCGCGAGGCGAGCTCGTCAGCAGAGAGCTCGCGCAGCTCGGGAGCGGTCAGACCAGCGGCCATCACACTTCTCCTTCACGCGTGATGAAGCGGCACTTCATCGGCAGCTTGTGGATCGCGCGGCGCATGGCCTCGCGGGCCACGGGCTCGGCGACACCGGACAGCTCGAACAGCACGCGGCCGGGCTTGACGTTGGCCACCCACCACTCGGGCGAACCCTTACCGGAACCCATGCGGGTCTCGGCGGGCTTCTTGGTCAGCGGACGGTCGGGGTAGATCGAGATCCACACCTTTCCGCCACGCTTGATGTGCCGGGTCATCGCGATACGCGCCGACTCGATCTGCCGGTTCGTCACGTAGGCCGGCTCTAGGGCCTGGATGGCGAACTCGCCGAAGTTGATCTCGGTGCCACCCTTGGCCCGGCCGGATCGGCTCGGGTGGTGCTGCTTGCGGTGCTTGACGCGCCGTGGGATGAGCATGGCTCAGCTCTCCGTGTTCTCGGTCGCCGTGTTGTCGGCAGCCGTGGTCTCGGCGGCCGCAGTGGCCTCGGGACCCGCGGCCTGGGCGACGGTCTGCTCGGACGCGACCTCGCCGGAGGTCTGCGCCACGGTGCTCTCGGCGGCCGGCGTGGTGTCGGCGACCGGCCCGGTCGAGGACTCGACGGCGGCGCGCCCGGCCTCGGTGCCACCGGCGGTGGTGCCCGAGGAGCCCGAACGGCGCTGCGGCCGCTGCGCGCGCTCACGCCGCTGCTGACGCTGGGCGAGGGCCTCGAGGGCCTCCCGCTCGGCGCGCGAGCCGCTGACGTCGCCCTTGTAGATCCACACCTTGACGCCGATGCGACCGAAGGTCGTCCGGGCCTCGTAGATGCCGTAGTCGATGTTCGCCCGGAGCGTGTGCAGGGGCACGCGGCCCTCGCGGTAGAACTCCGAGCGGCTCATCTCCGTGCCGCCGAGGCGGCCCGAGCACTGCACCCGGATGCCCTTGACCTGCGGGCTCCGCTGCGCGGACTGCATGGCCTTGCGCATGGCACGACGGAAGCTGACCCGGCTGGAGAGCTGCTCGGCCACGCCCTGGGCGACCAGCTGCGCGTCGGACTCGGGGTTCTTGACCTCGAGGATGTTCAGCTGCACCTGCTTGCCGGTGAGCTTCTCCAGCTCGCCGCGGATGCGGTCCGCCTCGGCGCCGCGGCGGCCGATGACGATGCCCGGACGGGCGGTGTGGATGTCGACGCGGACCCGGTCACGGGTGCGCTCGATCTCCACCTTGGAGATGCCGGCCCGCTCCATGCCCTTGGACATGAGCTTGCGGATCGCGACGTCTTCCTTGACGTAGTCCTTGTACAGCTTGTCCGCGTACCACCGGGACTTGTAGTCGGTGGTGATCCCGAGTCGGAACCCGTGCGGGTTGACCTTCTGACCCACTAGCGGGTCCCTCCCCTCGTGTTGCTGGTGGACTGCTGGGTCGCCGGGCCGGACTGGCCGGTGTCCCGGCGCGCCTTGCGCGACTTCTGCGCGAGGACGGCGCTGGTGGCCACCTCGCTCACCTCGATGGTGATGTGGCTGGTCCGCTTGTTGATGCGGAACGCCCGGCCCTGCGCACGCGGACGGATCCGCTTCAGCGTGGGGCCCTCGTCGACGTAGGCGGCGCTGACCACGAGTGCAGCCGGGTCCAGCTGCAGGTTGTGCTCGGCATTGGCCACCGCGCTCGCGACGACCTTGGCGACCGGCTCACTGGCCGACTGCGGTGCGAACCGCAGCAGGGCCAGGGCCTCGTCCGTCGGCAGGTAGCGGATCAGGTCCACCACCCGGCGGGCCTTCATGGGGGTCACGCGGACGAACCGGGCCGTTGCCCGGGCGACCGGTGCCTCCTGTCCCAACTGGGAAGTCATCTGAATCTCTCTCTACCTGGTCAGCCCCGCCGCGAACGGCGGTCGTCCTTGATGTGCCCGCGGAAGGTGCGCGTCGGCGCGAACTCCCCGAGCTTGTGCCCGACCATCGCCTCGGTGACGAACACCGGGACGTGCTTGCGGCCGTCGTGCACCGCGAGGGTGTGGCCCAGCATGTCCGGGATGATCGTCGAGCGGCGCGACCAGGTACGGATCACGTTCTTGGTGCCCTTTTCGTTCTGGGCGTCCACCTTGGCGAGCAGGTGGTCGTCGACGAACGGGCCCTTCTTCAGGCTGCGTGGCATGTCTATCGGACTCCTTTACCCGCTCAGCGCTTCTTGTTGGTGCGCCGGCGGCGCACGATCATGGCGTCACTGGCCTTCCGCTTGCGCGTCCGGCCCTCCGGCTTGCCGTTCGGGTTCACCGGGTGGCGACCACCGGAGGTCTTGCCTTCACCACCACCGTGCGGGTGGTCGACCGGGTTCATCGCGACACCGCGGACGGTCGGGCGCTTGCCCTTCCACCGCATCCGGCCGGCCTTGCCCCAGTTGATGTTCGACTGCTCGGCGTTGCCCACCTCGCCGACGGTCGCGCGGCAGCGCACGTCGACGTTGCGGATCTCGCCCGACGGCATGCGCAGCTGGGCGAACCGGCCCTCACGGGCGACCAGCTGGACGCTGGTACCCGCCGACCGGGCGATCTTCGCGCCGCCACCGGGACGGAGCTCGATGGCATGAACCACCGTGCCCACGGGGATGTTCCGCAGCGGCAGGTTGTTGCCGGGCTTGATGTCGGCGGCGGGACCGCACTCGACGGGGTCGCCCTGCTTCAGCCGGGCGGGAGCGATGATGTACCGCTTCTCGCCGTCGGCGAAGTGCAGGAGCGCGATCCGCGACGTGCGGTTCGGGTCGTACTCGATGTGCGCGACCTTGGCCGGCACGCCGTCCTTGTCGGCCCGGCGGAAGTCGATCACCCGGTAGGCACGCTTGTGACCGCCGCCCTGGTGACGAGCGGTGACCTTCCCGTGCACGTTGCGCCCGCCACGACCGTGCAGCGGCCGGACCAGCGACTTCTCGGGGTGGTCGCGGGTGACCTCGGCGAAGTCGGCGACGCTGGAGCCGCGTCGGCCCGGCGTCGTCGGCTTGTACTTGCGGATAGCCATTGCTGACTCAGTCCCTGTCTTCTATCTCTGGTCCGTGGATCCGGGTGCGAGGGGCGGGCGGGAAGCCCGGCCGCCTCAGACTCCCGGGCCCCCGAAGATCTCGATGCGGTCGCCGGCGGCCACGCTGACGATGGCGCGCTTGGTGTCCTTGCGCTTGCCCATCTGCGCGCCGCGGCTGCGCTTGCGCTTGCCCTGGCGGTTGATCGTGTTCACGCCGAGGACCTTCACCTTGAAGATCTGCTCGACCGCGATCTTGATCTGCGTCTTGTTGGCGTCCGGTCGCACGATGAACGTGTACTGGTTGCCGTCCAGGAGGCCGTAGCTCTTCTCGGAGATGACCGGGGCGAGCAGGACGTCCCGGGGGTCGCGGACGCTCATGCCTTCTCCTCGGTGGTCTCTTCGACGGTGCCCTCACCGGCGGCGGGGGCGATGGACGGGATGCCACCGGGGATCTCGGAGGTGGCGAGGTCCGGCAGGTCGGTGCCCGAGCGCTTGCCCTTGACCGGCCCGGCCACGAACTCGGCGAGCGCGGCCTCGGTGAAGATGACCTCGTCGGCGACCAGCACGTCGTACGTGTTGAGCTGGCCGGCCTCGATCAGGTGCACCTCGGGCACGTTGCGCAGGCTCACCCAGTTCAGGACGTCGTCCCGGTCCAGCACGATGAGCACGCGCTGGGCCTGGGTGACGGCGCGCAGGGTGGCCAGCGCCGCCCGCGTCTTGGGGGCGTCACCGTCGACGAACGCGGAGACCACGTGCACCCGGCCCTCGCGGGCCCGGTCGGAGAGGGCACCGCGCAGGGCGGCGGCCTTCATCTTCTTCGGGGTCTTCTGCTCGTAGCTGCGCGGCTGCGGGCCGTGCACGGTGCCACCGCCGGCGAACTGCGGCGCCCGGGTCGAGCCCTGGCGCGCGCGGCCGGTGCCCTTCTGGCGGTACGGCTTGGCGCCACCACCGCTGACCTTGCCGCGCGTCTTGGTCGCGTGCGTGCCCTGGCGGGCCGCGGCCAGTTGGGCCACGACCACCTGGTGCATGAGCGAGACGTTCGCGCTGGCGTCGAAGAGCTCACCGGGCAGCGTGACGCTGCCGGAGGTCTCCCCCGCCGGGGTGCGGACGTCGACCTGGCGGTCGGTCCGCGTCTCGATGGACTGGCTCACTTCTCGTCACTCCCCACGGGGCCGCCCTTGACCGCGGAGCGGACGAGGAGCAGGCCACCCTTGGGACCGGGGACAGCACCCTTGATCAGGATGAGCCCGCGCTCCGCGTCGACCTTGTGCACGACCAGCGAGAGCGTGGTCGTCTTCACCGCGCCCATGCGACCGGCCATCTTCAGGCCCTTGAACACGCGGCCGGGGGTGGACGCGCCACCGATGGAACCGGGCGAACGGTGCTTGCGCTGGGTGCCGTGCGACGCGCCGAGGCCCTTGAAGCCGTGACGCTTCATGACGCCGGCGGTGCCCTTGCCCTTGCTGGTGCCGATGACGTCGACCTTGGCCACGCCGTCGAACACGTCGGTGGTCAGCTCCTGGCCGACCGTGTAGTTGCCGGCGTCCGAGGTGCGGAGTTCCACCAGGTGCCGCCGCGGCGTCACGCCCGCCTTGGTGAAGTGCCCGCCCTCGGGACGGTTCACCTTGCGCGGGTCGATCTCACCGAACCCGAGCTGGACGGCCGAATAGCCGTCGACCTCGGGGGTGCGCACCTGGGTCACCACACACGGGCCCGCCTTGACGACGGTCACCGGCACGAGACGGTTGTTCTCGTCGAAAACCTGGGTCATCCCCAGCTTCTCGCCGAGGAGACCGCGAAATGTGCTCGCCATGTCTGCTGACTGCCCTTACTGAATGTTGACGTCGACCGAGGCCGGGAGGTCGATGCGCATGAGCGCGTCGACCGTCTTCGGCGTCGGGTCGAGGATGTCGATGAGCCGCTTGTGCGTCCGCATCTCGAAGTGCTCGAACGAGTCCTTGTACTTGTGCGGAGACCGGATCACCGCGTACACGTTCTTCTCCGTCGGCAGCGGCACCGGGCCGACGACGCGCGCTCCGGTCTTCGTCACCGTCTCCACGATGCGCCGCGCCGATGCGTCGATGGCCTCGTGGTCGTAGGCCTTCAGCCGGATGCGGATCTTCTGTCCCGCCATCGCCTGTTTTCGCTCCTGCCGATCGGTTGTGAAAGTTCAGGTGGGTCTGCTGACCCGCAGGCTCGTCCGGACGCTTCGGTCCGGAGAACCCAAGGCCGGGGGGGGGGGGGCGCCCCCCCCGCCGCCCCCCGCCGGGGTTTTTTATGATCTTTTTTATTCGCGCCCCGGCCCCCCCGCGGCGCCCCCCCCCCCCCCGGAACACCCGAACCCA
>NZ_JBJHAM010000028.1:0-42013 GCF_054051035.1 Blastococcus sp. SYSU DS0619
GGGGGGGGGGGGGGGGGGGGGGGGGGGGGGGGGGGGGGGGGGGGGGGGGGGGGGGGGGGGGGGGGGGGGGGCGGGCCGCCCCCCCCCCCCCCCCCCCCCGACTGCTGCGGCCGGGGTCAGCGGCGGGTGCCGGTGCCGTTCGTGCCGTCGGTGTCCAGCTCCACCTGCTCCTTGCGGACCTGCTCGGTGACCGTCTCCTGCTCGGTGACGGTGTGGGTGTCCAGGCGGACGCGCTCGACCGGCACGGCCTCCTTCTCCACGACCGGGCGCTCGCCGTGGAGCACGACCTCGTGCTCCTCCTCGGAGATGGCCGGGCCGTCGAGGGCGTCGCCGATGTTGGCGTCGGTGATCGGCTCGCGCTCGATGCGGATCTCCTCGTGCGACACCGGGACCGTCTGCGAGACGTTCTCCGAGACGATGTACTTGCGGAGCCGGGCGCGGCCGGTCTCCACCCGCTGGGTGCCGACGTGCAGCTGCTCCTCGGAGCGGGTCATCGCGTCGTCGGTCGTGGGCCCGGAGGTGTCGTGGCCGACGGCCCCGCGGGTCGTGTCGGTGGTCGTGGTGCGCGTCGTGTCGGTGACGTCGGTGCCGGTGCCGCCGGCGGTGAGGCCGTAGTACCGGTAGAGCTCGGTCTCCTCCGCGGGGGAGAGGTGCCCGTCGGTGTCGATGTGCGGAGCGTTCTTGATCTTGTCCTTGGCGTAGGGCACGCGCAGCTCCTCGCCGGAGATGTCGGCGTCGGCCAGGGGGACGAAGGTCTCCTTGGTGCCGAACATCCCGGTGCGGACGGTGGCCCACTCGGGGCGGCCGGTCTCGTCGTCGAGGTAGACCTCGCCGACGGTGCCCAGCTTGCCGTCGGGGCCGACGGCGGTGCTGCCGATGACGTCGCTCAGCTGGTGCTCGGTGATCATGCGCAGAACTCCTGGGGACTCGAAGCGGGGAAAGGAGGCCTCGTCGCGGGGTGTGCTCGCCGACGAGGCCCTCACCACGATGCCCGCGCATTTACGGCGTAAACAATCGCCCCGGCAGGGCCTCCGGCCGGCTCAGTCCCGCGGGTCCCCGCGCCGCGGGGTGCGCGACTCCGTCAGCACGATCTCCAGCCGGCCGAGCAGGTTCTCCAGCGCCTCCTCGAACTCGGCGGCCGACTCGTCGAGCGAGAGCAGCGGCTCCAGCCGGACGACCGTGGGGTAGTCGCCGAGGTCGGTGCTCGCCGCCGCGTCGGGCACGCCCTCGGGCTGGTCCAGCGGGCTGATCTTCACGCCCTTCTGCGACACCTCGAGCAGCAGGTGGCCCAGCAAGAAGCTCGAGTACGCCCGGTACGCGGCGACCGCGGCCTCCTCGGTGAACCCGCTGTCGATGAGCGCGTCGAGGAAGGACTCGACCCAGCGCAGGCTGCGCAGCGGTGGGCGGACCCACGGCGCCGCGGGCGGCCGGGTGGCGACCAGGGGGAAGACCTCGGGGTGGGCCAGCGCGATCCGCCGCACGCCGTGCGCCAGCCGCTGCAGGTAGTCCTGCCAGCCGTGCGACGCGGCCAGGTGGACGTCGGGATCGCCGTAGAGCTCGTCGATGACCGACTCCACGACACCGTCGAGCAGCTGCTCGCGGCCGGGCACGTAGCGGTACAGCGCCATCGCCTCCACGCCGAGGTGCGCGCCGAGCCGGCGCATGGTCAGCGCGTTCAGCCCGTGGGCGTCGATGTACTCGATGGCGGCGCCCAGGATGCGGCGCCGGTCGAGCCCGCTCCGCCCGGCACCGGGCGGGGCGGCCGGCACCGCCGCGGCCGCGCCACCGCGGCCCTCGGGGCTGTCGGGGTCGGCGGTCGGGTCCGGCTCGGTCATCGTGCTCTCCCTCGGTCGGCGCGATCTGCCGGTGATCATGCTCGCCGGGGCACCGCACAGGGACCGGCACCCTCCTGTGAGACCGACGGAACGCAGCGTTGACGCCGGGGTCCACGAAGGGAAACGCCCGCCCCCGAGGCTGGTTCCCGTGTCCGCCACCGTGTCGCCCGCATCCGCCGTCGCGGGCGTGCGCGCCTCCCGCACGACGAACACGCACTGCCCGTACTGCTCCCTGCAGTGCGGCATGGCGGTCACCGCCGGCGCCCGCCCCGCCACGCTGGTGCCGCTGGACTTCCCGACCAACCGCGGCGGGCTGTGCTCCAAGGGCTGGTCGTCGGCCGAGCTGCTCGACCACCCGGAACGGCTGCTGCGGCCGCTGGTGCGCGCCGTCCCCGGCGACCGCACCAGCCCCCTGGTCGAGAGCAGCTGGGACGAGGCGCTCGACCGGGTCGTCGCCGCGATCGAGCGCACCCAGCGCCGGCACGGCCGGGACGCCGTCGGCTGCTTCGGCGGCGGATCGCTGACCAACGAGCAGGCCTACCAGTTCGGCAAGTTCGCCCGGGTCGCGCTGCGCACCAGCGCCATCGACTACAACGGCCGGTTCTGCATGAGCTCGGCGGCCGGCGCGGCCAACCGCGCCTTCGGCCTGGACCGCGGCCTGCCCTTCCCGCTCAGCGACATCGCCGAGGCCGACGTCGTCGTCCTGGTGGGCAGCAACCCGGCCGACACCATGCCGCCGGCGATGCAGTGGTTCGACGCCGGCCGCGAGCGCGGCGCGCAGCACATCGTCGTCGACCCGCGGCGCACCGCCACCGCCCGCGCCGCCGCCCTGCACCTGCAGGCGCTGCCGGGCACCGACCTGGCGCTGGCCAACGGGCTGCTGCACATCGCGCTGGCCGAGGGGCTGGTCGACGAGGAGTACGTGGCCGCGCGCACCACCGGGTTCGACGCGGTGCGCGACGGGGTCGCCGCCTACTGGCCCGACCGGGTCGAGCGGTTGACCGGGGTGCCGGTGCCCGACCAGCGGCGCACCGTCTTCGCCCTGGCCCGCGCGGAGAAGGCGATGATCCTCACCGCCCGGGGGGCCGAGCAGCACCGCAGCGGCACCGACACCGCCCAGGCCTGGATCAACCTCGCCCTCGCCCTCGGCCTGCCCGGCCGGCGGGGCAGCGGCTGGGGCACCGTCACCGGCCAGGGCAACGGCCAGGGCGGCCGGGAGCACGGCCAGAAGGCCGACCAGCTCCCGGGCTACCGCTCGCTGGCCGACCCCGCCGCCCGCGCCCACGTGGCCGCGGTCTGGGGCGTCGACCCCGACGACCTGCCGCTGCCGGGGAAGAGCGCCTTCGAGCTGCTCGACGCCCTCGGCACCGACGGCGGGGTGCGGACGCTGCTGGTCCTGGCCTCCAACGTCGCGGTCTCCGCGCCCGATGCGCGGCGGGTGATCAGCCGGCTGGGCGACCTCGACTTCCTCGCCGTCAGCGACTTCTTCCTCTCCGAGACCGCCGAGCTCGCCGACGTCGTCCTGCCCAGCGCCATGTGGGCGGAGGAGGCCGGCACGACGACCAACCTCGAGGGCCGGGTGATCCGCCGCCGCCGGGCGCTGGACCCGCCGGACGGCGTCCGGGACGACCTGCAGCTGCTCGCCGAGCTCGCCGGCCGGCTGGGTGCGGGGGAGCGGTTCAGCGGCGACCCGGAGACGGTGTTCGACGAGCTGCGCCGGGCCAGCGCCGGCGGGACGGCGGACTACTCGGGCATCAGCTACCGGCGGGTGGACGAGGAGCAGGGCGTCTTCTGGCCCTGCCCCTCCGACGCGCACCCCGGAACACCCCGGCTGTTCCTCGACCGCTTCGCCACCCCCGACGGCCGGGCCCGGTTCCTCCGCGTGGAGCACGTCGACGCGCACGAGCGGCCCGACGCCGAGTACCCCTACGTGCTCACCACCGGCCGGGTGCTGGCCCAGTACCAGTCGGGCACGCAGACCCGCCGCACGCGCAGCCTCCAGCTGATGGCGCCGACCCCGCGGGCGGAGCTGCACCCGGATCTGGCGCGAGCGCTGGGCGTGGGTGACACCGACGTCGTCGAGCTCGCCACCCGCCGCGGACGGGCGCGCTTCCACGCCTCGGTCACCGACACGATCCGGCCGGACACCGTCTTCGTCCCGTTCCACTGGGGCGGTGGGGCGAGCGCCAACGCGCTCACCGACGCCGACGCCCTCGACCCGGTCAGCCGGATGCCCGCCTTCAAGGTCTGCGCCGTCGCCGTCACCCGGGTCGGCGGGCCCGAGGAACGCATCCCGCCACCGGCCGCCGCCACCCAACCCCGCTCGCCCGCGCACCGCCCGACCGCGGCCCCCGTGCCGCACCCGCCGTCCCGCACGACGTCCACCCCGAGGAGAACACCCGTGAAGAGCACACCCCGCTTCCTGCAGGGCGTCTTCCCGATCACCGGCGAGGGGCTGGCCAAGCCCGGCCCGGTCGACCCGGCGCTGCGCTACACCGTCCCCGCCGGCCGGACGGCGCAGGCGCTCTACTTCCGCGGCGGGAACGCCACCGGCGAGCTGGTCTACGTGCTGCTGGTGCACGACGGCGAGCCGATGCGGTGGTTCCCGATCGGCGCCAAGGCCGACACGCACGTGCCGCTGCGCGTGGTCGAGGACCTGGTGGGCGGCTCGGTCGTGGAGCTCCACGCGGCGGCGCCCGAGGGCGTCACCGGCGAGATCGTGGTCGACCTGGGACTGGTGGAGGTCTGATGACGGCGATCCTGGGCGGCCGGCTGACCGGCGCCACGACCCTGCACCTCGAGGACGACCTGGACACCCGCGGCCGGCTGGTCGTCGTGGGCAACGGCATGGCCGGCGCGCGGTTCGTCGAGGAGGTGCTCGAGCGCGGCGGCGGGGAGCAGTTCCGGATCACCGTCTTCGGCGACGAGCCGCACGGCAACTACAACCGGATCATGCTCTCGCCGGTGCTGGCCGGGGAGTCGCACGAGGACGAGATCGTCCTCAACTCCCACGAGTGGTACGCCGACAACGGCGTCGACCTGCGCGCCGGCGTGCGGATCGAGCGGATCGACACCGCGGCCAAGCAGGTGCACGCCGCCGACGGCAGCGTGACCGGCTACGACCACCTGGTCCTGGCCACCGGCAGCTACTCGTTCATCCCGCCGATGACCGGCGTCCGTACCGACGACGGCGAGCTGCTGCCCGGCGTCTACGGCTTCCGCACCATCGACGAGACCCGGGCGATGCTCGCGGCGACCGGCCGCTGCCGGCGCGCCGTGGTCATGGGCGGGGGGCTGCTCGGCCTGGAGGCGGCCCGGGCGCTGCAGGGGCACGGGCTGCAGGTGGAGCTCGTGCACGCGATGCCGTGGCTGATGAACGCCCAGCTCGACGCGGAGGCCGGCGCGATCCTCAAGAAGAGCGTCGAGTCCCTCGGCATCGGCGTGCACCTCGACGTCCTGGCCACCGAGGTGCTGGGCACCGAGCACGTCGAGGGCGTCCTGCTGAAGGACGGCCGGCGGCTGGACTGCGACCTGCTCGTCGTGGCCGCCGGGGTGCGGCCGCACAGCGACCTCGCCGTCCGGTCGGGGCTGGAGGTGCAGCGGGGGATCGTCGTCGACGACCAGCTGCGCACCGACGACCCCGACGTGTACGCCATCGGCGAGTGCGCGCAGCACCGCGACCAGGTCTACGGGCTGGTCGCCCCGGCGTGGGAGCACGCCAAGGTGCTCGCCGACGTCCTGACCGGCACCGACCCCGACGCCGAGTACCACGGCAGCCGGACGGCGACGAAGCTCAAGGTCGCCGGGGTCGACGTCGCCGTCATGGGCGTGAACACCCCCGAGCGCGAGGACGACGAGTTCCTGGTCATCTCCGAGCCCCGGCGCGGGGTGCACCTGTCGGTGGTGATCCGCGACGACAAGCTGGTCGGCGCCACCCTGCTCGGCGACACCCGCAAGGTCGCCTTCCTCACCCAGGCCTTCGACCGCGGCGCGCCGCTGCCCGAGGAGCGCATCCGGCTGCTGGTCGACCTCTCGGACGGCGTCGAGGAGGTCGGCGTCGCCGAGATGCCCGCCGACAGCCAGGTCTGCAACTGCAACGGGGTCACCAAGGGCGACATCTGCGGCGCGGTCTCCGGGGGCTGCTCGAACGTCGGCGAGGTCATGGACCGCACCCGCGCCGGCAAGGGCTGCGGGTCCTGCAAGTCGCTGGTGAAGCAGATCGTCGAGTGGGCCGCCGACGGCGACCTCACCGAGGACCCCGCGGCGTCCTGGTACGTGCCCGGCATCCCGATGCCGAAGCCGGAGCTGATCCGGGCCATCCGCGAGCACGACCTGCGCAGCGTGTCCGCGGTCTTCGCGACCCTCGCCCCCGACGGCAAGGACGACGCGAAGTCCAAGATGGGGCTGACCTCGCTGCTGAAGATGGTCTGGGGGCACGACTTCGTCCCGGAGAAGGACGGCGAGTTCATCAACGACCGGGTGCACGCCAACATCCAGCGCGACGGCACCTTCTCCGTCGTCCCGCAGATGAAGGGCGGGGTGACCACGCCCGCGCAGCTCCGGAAGATCGCCGACGTCGCCGAGAAGTACGAGGTGCCGATGGTCAAGGTGACCGGCGGCCAGCGGATCGACCTGCTCGGCGTCCGCAAGGAGGACCTGCCGGCCATGTGGGCCGACCTCGGCATGCCGTCGGGGTACGCCTACGGCAAGAGCTTCCGCACGGTGAAGACCTGCGTGGGCAGCGACTTCTGCCGCTTCGGCCTGGGCGACTCCACCCAGCTCGGCATCGACCTGGAGACCCGCTTCCAGGGCATCGAGAGCCCGGCGAAGATGAAGCTCGCCGTCGTCGGCTGCCCGCGCAACTGCGCCGAGGCCTACGTGAAGGACGTCGGCGTCGTGGCCGTGGGCAACGGCAAGTGGGAGGTCTACGTCGGCGGGGCCGCCGGGGCCACCATCCGCAAGGGCGACCTGCTGGCCACCGTCGGCTCCCCGGACGAGGTGATGACGCTGGCCGGGCGGTTCATGCAGTACTACCGGGAGAACGCCAACTGGCTGGAGCGCACCTACGACTTCGTGCCGCGCATCGGGCTGGAGAAGATCAAGGCGGTGCTGCTGGAGGACAGCGAGGGCATCTGCGCCGACCTCGACGCCGGCATGCAGCAGTCCATCGACGCCTACACCGACCCGTGGGGCCAGGACGCGGGCGAGCCGGCCACACCCGGCCAGTTCCGCTCCGCGCTGCCGCTGATCGCCCTGCCGCAGGTGCCGGTCCGATGAGCGCGCCGCACCTCGAGGCCGCCCGGCCCACGACGCCGGGCACCGACCTGGGCACCCCCGCGACGGAGACGCAGCCCGGCACCGCCGCGCCGGGCGGGGGGACCCCGCACGTGGTCGGCCGGATCGAGGACGTCCCGCCGGGGGAGGGCCGGGCCTTCGTCGCAGGGGGTGTGCAGGTCGCGGTGTTCCGGCTGCGCGACGGCTCGCTGCATGCCACGCAGGCGGCCTGCCCGCACGCCGGGGGGCCGCTCGCCGACGGGCAGACCGACGTCGACGTCCTGGTCTGCCCCCTGCACCTGTTCGCCTACCGGTGGAACGACGGCGCCTCGACCAGCGGCGCCGCCCCGATCCGGGTCTACCCCGTGCGGGAGGAGGACGGCGCTCTGGTCGTCACCGTCTAGGGGTGCATGCGGGCGCCCTTCACCACCTTGTCGACGGCGTTCTTCGGCCCGTGCAGCGCCAGCCCGACCAGGTCGAGGTCGGCTGCGCGGACCGCCCGCACGGCGGCACGGTTCTCGACGTCGCCGCCGGTGGCGAACAGGTCGGCGGTGAACACCGACGTCGGCAGGCCCCGCTGCACCGCCCGCTCGCGGGCCCGCGCCAGGACGTCGGCCGGGCCGGTCATCACCCGCACCGGCTGCCGGATCGTGGCCAGGTACCGGGTGCCGTCGGCGTCCTCGTAGGGGCAGCCGATCAGCTCCGGGATCGCGGCGGCGACCGCGCCGGCGAGGAAGGCGGTCACGTTGAGCTCCTGCCACGGGAGCAGCCCCTCGCGCAGCAGGACGACGATCTTCGTCGGCCACGGCGGGCCGGGCTCGGAGGTCTCGGGAACGGGGAGCGTCTGCGCGGTCGTCACGGTGGTCAGCGTCCGGCCGCCGGCGCCTCCCGGTCTTGTACGTTCCTGACGTGACCGGCCCGGCCGACGTCGTCGCCTGGCGCCCGCGGGTGCCGGGGCTGACCGAGGTGCTGCACGCCCGCTTCGCCGATCACGCCTACCCGGCACACACCCACGACGCCTGGACGCTGCTCCTCGTCGACGACGGCGCGGTGCGCTACGACCTCGACCGGCACGCCCACGGCGCCTCCCCGGCGGCGGTCACCCTGCTGCCGCCCGGCGTGCCGCACGACGGCCGGTCGCAGTTCCCCGGCGGCTTCCGCAAGCGGGTGCTGTACCTGGAGTTGGGCACCCTCGGCGTCGACCGGGTCGGCCCCGCGGTGGACTCCCCGGCCTTCGCCGACGACGTGCTGCGCGACCGGATCTCCCGGCTGCATGCGGCGCTGGCGCCGCACTCGGAGCAGCTCGAGGCGGAGAGCCGGCTGGCGTTCGTCCTCGAGCGGCTGGGCCAGCACCTGGACCGGGCCGTGGCGCCCGTCGCCGCCGTGCGCGACGCCCGCGTCGCCGACAGGCTGCGGGAGCTGCTGGACGCCCGGGTGGTGGAGGGCGTCGACCTGACCGGGGCCGCTCAGCGCTTCGGTGTCACCCCGACGCACCTGGTGCGCGCCTTCACTTCTCGGGTCGGCCTCCCCCCGCACCGCTACCTGACCGGCCGTCGGGTGGATCGCGCCCGCCGGCTGCTGCTCGACGGGATGCCGGCCGCGGAGGTGGCGACGGCCGCGGGCTTCTACGACCAGGCGCACCTGACCCGGCACTTCCGCCGGATGCTGGCGACGACGCCCGCCGCCTACGCCCGGTCGGCCTGAGGAGCGGGGCGGGCGCGGACGTGCATGCGCTCGCCCTGCGGGCCGAAGAGGATCAGCCCCTCCGCGGGCTCGGGGAACGGGTTGGAGAACGCGTGCGGCACCCGGGTGTCGAACTCGACCACCTCGCCCGGGCCGAGCACGAAGTCGCGTGCGCCCAGCAGCAGCCGGATGCGGCCGGAGAGCACGTAGAGCCACTCGTAGCCGTCGTGCACCTTCTGGTCGGTGTTGCCGACCTGCCAGCGCGGGGGGAAGAGCTGCTTGTAGGCCTGCAGCCCGCCGGCCTGCCGGGTCAGCGGCACCAGGGTCATCCCGTCGCGCTCGACCGGGTGCCCGTGGACGCGGGGGTCGGCCGGTGCCTCGGCGTCGACGAGGTCGTCGAGGGCCACGCCGTAGGTGCGGGCCAGCGGCAGCAGCAGCTCCAGGGTGGGGCGGCGCCCGCCCGACTCGAGCCGGGACAGGGTGCTGACCGAGATGCCCGTCGCGTCGGCGACCTCCGTGAGCGTGGCTCCGCGCTCGGTGCGGAGAGCACGGAGCCGCGGGCCGACGTTCTGCAGGACGTGGTCGTCGGTCACGTGGGAGAGTTTGCCATACCGGCAAGCATCGTTGCCATCGTCGTCGCCCGCGGTGACAGTGGACGGCATGGACGAGCGATACGACGTGGTGGTCATCGGTGGCGGCGCGGCAGGGCTGAGCGGTGCGCTCACCCTGGCCCGCGCCCGGCGCAGCGTGCTGGTGGTGGACGCGGGGGAGCCGCGCAACGCCCCGGCCGGGCACGTGCACAACTACCTCGGCCGGGAGGGCACCCCACCGGCCGAGCTGTACGCCATCGGTCGGGGCGAGGTGGAGTCCTACGGCGGCACGGTGGTGCCCGGGCGGGTGGTGTCCGTCCGCCGGGAGGACGACGGCTTCCTCCTGGCCCTGGACGGCGGCGGGGACGTGCGCGCACGGCGCGTGCTGCTCGCGGCCGGCCTCACCGACGATCTGCCCGACGTCCCCGGCGCGGCCGAGCGGTGGGGGAGCACGGTGCTGCACTGCCCGTACTGCCACGGCTGGGAGGTGCGCGGTCGCGCCGTCGGCATCGTGAGCACCGGCCCGCTGGGCGCCTACGCCGCCCTCCTGTGGCGGCAGTGGACCGAGGACGTCGTCCTCTTCGTGCACACCGGCGCCGAGCCGGTCGGGGAGGACCTGGAGAAGCTGGCGGCCCGCGGCGTCCGGATCGTGCGCGGCGAGGTGGCCGGCCTCGAGCGCGGCGCCGACGTCCGGCTGGCCGACGGCGAGCTGGTAGCCCGGGACGCGGTGGTCGTGGCCCCGCGGTTCGTCGCCAACGGCGAACTCCTCGCGGACCTCGGGGCAGTGCCGGTGCCGATGGAGATGCACGGCGCCGTCATGGGCACCTACCTGCCCGCCGACCCGACCGGGCGCACCGACGTCCCGGGCGTGTGGGTGGCCGGGAACGCCGGTGACCTGAGCGCCCAGGTGATGGTCGCGGCGGCGCAGGGGCTCCGGGCCGGCGCGATGATCAATGCGGACCTCATCGAGGAGGACACCGCGCGCGCGGTGTCCGAGGCGCGGAGCGTGGCGGCATGAGTGCCGTGGACCGGGAGTCCTACGACGAGCTGTACCGCTCGGCCCCGGCGGTGTGGAGCGGCCGTCCGAACGGGCAGCTGGTCGTGGTGGCGAGCGGACTGCGGCCCGGCACCGCGCTGGACGCCGGCTCCGGCGAGGGCGGCGACGCCCT
Organism: Blastococcus sp. SYSU DS0619; assembly: GCF_054051035.1. Taxonomy (NCBI): domain Bacteria; kingdom Bacillati; phylum Actinomycetota; class Actinomycetes; order Geodermatophilales; family Geodermatophilaceae; genus Blastococcus; species Blastococcus sp. SYSU DS0619. Next base: position 10,552 of record NZ_JBJHAM010000028.1, read on the forward strand.
CTGGCTCGCCGAGCGGGGCTGGCGGGTCACCGCGGTCGACTTCTCGCCGGTCGCCGTGGAGCGCGGCGCCGCCCTCGCCCGGGCCCGCGGGCTCGGCGACCGGATCGACTGGCGGCACGAGGACCTGGACGTGTGGGCGCCGCCGGAGGGCCGCTTCGACCTGGTGACGGCCCACTACCTGCACTCGACCTGGACCGACCGCGAGACCCTGTTCCGCCGGCTGGCCGCCGCGGTCGCGCCGGGCGGGACCCTGCTGGTGGTCGGGCACCTGATGGGCGACCACTGGGGGCACGGGCAGCACCACGCGCACGACCCCGGCGTGCTCTACACGGCGGAGGACGTCGCAGCCGTGCTGAAGCCGGGGGAGTGGCAGGACGTCGTCACCGGGACCCGGCAGCGCGATCGCGGGGCGGCGGAGCGGACGGGCAACCCGGTGCCGGACACCGTGCTGGTCGCCCGGCGACGAACCTAGGCCGGACGTCGCTCGGCGTCCGCGGTGCGGGAGGTGTGCCCCCAGTCGTCGTCCGTGGGGAGGGGCCGCACGAGCGGGCGCAGACGGCGGCGGCCGGGGCGCCGGCGGCGGTGCGCCTCCTCGGCCAGTTGCCGGGCGGCGATCAGCGACGCGCTCTCCGGCCGTTCGTCGTGGCTGCTGCGCACCGCTGGTTCCCCTTCCCGTCCCTCTGCACGTAAGACGCGTCGGGAGGGCGAGATCGACCACCGCGGCAGGTCACGGCTCGGTAACGATCGCGGCGGTGGTCAGCTGCGGGGCAGGCCCAGGTCGGCCAGGGCCGCGGTGACGGCGTCGTCGCGCAGCAGCTCGAGCACCAGCAGCCGGTGCACCAGCACGCCGCGGCGGGTGAGCCGCAGGTCGGCCATCCGCAGCCGGGGGAGCGCCGAGCCGCCCGGGCGCGGCAGCGCCGGCGGCGGGTCGAGGAGGCCGGTGCGCTGCAGGTCGGCGACGTCCTCGCGGGCGCCCCAGGCCGTCCAGCCCCGCGGCTCGTCCTCCAGCGGCGCCATCGGCAGCGGAACGCGGTCCCGGCGGCCGACGGCGGCCAGCAGCGCCAGCTGGCGCCAGCGCAGCTCGCCGGCCAGGCGCAGCGCGCGGCCGACCAGCTCGGCGTCGAGGTCGGGGGAGACGCTGACCTCGGCCAGCAGGTAGCCCAGGTGGCGGACCCGGCGCTCGTCGGGAGACCGCCGGGCGGCGGCCACCACCGCTTCCACGAGTTCGTCGGCCACCGGCCGGCTGCCCGGCCGGTCGGAGAAGAAGCCGTCGGAGCGCACCGGCCGGCCGGCGCGGTGCAGCGTGGCGGCGTACTCGACGGCGAAGGCCAGCGCCGCACCCGCCCGCACCCGCTCCCGCTCGACGGCGATGCCGGACGCCTCCCCGGCCGCGGTGCGCAGCGCGGCGGCGAACCGGTCGTCCACCTGCACCCGCGCCGTCGCCGGCTCGAACACCACGGTGGCGGCGGCGGTGCTCATCGATCCGGCGACCGGGCCGCCCGCCTCGATCAGCGCGCGCCCGGTGCTCGTCTGCTCGGCTGCGGTCACGCGGTGATCCTCGTCGCTCCGGCGCCTCGCGTGCACCCCGGGACGTGGCGGTCTCACCCCCGAGGGCCACGGCACGCCGCCGGGACCGACCCCGAGGGGCCGGTCCCGGCGGGTCGGGAAGGTGGTCAGACGCCGGCCCGCTGCATCAGCGTGCCGCGGCGCAGGTAGACGAACCAGGTCACCGCCACGCAGGCGATGTAGAAGCCGCAGAAGGACAGCAGCGCCGTCTCGACTCCGCCGGTGGCGCCGTAGGACTCCGAGACGATCCGCGGGATGAAGACCGCGCCCAGGGCCCCGACCGCGGAGATGATCCCGACGGCCGCGGCGGTGTCCCGCCGGGCCCGGTACAGGACCGCCGCCGGGGTGTCACCCGGGTGGTCGGCGGCGGCCTCGGCCCGGTAGATGATCGGGATCATCCGGTAGGTCGAGCCGTTGGTCATGCCGACGATCGCGAACAGCACCAGGAAGCTGGCGAGGAAGCCGCCGAAGCTGCCGACCCGCAGGAAGGCGATGGCGGTGCCGATGGCCACCGCCTGCCCGACGAAGGTGACGACGGTGATCTTCGCGCCGCCCACGCGGTCGGCCAGCCACCCGCCGAACGGCCGGGACAGCGAGCCGACCAGCGGACCGAGGAAGGCGTAGCGGTAGGTGTCGGCGGCGAACTCGTTGGCCAGCACCAGGGGGAAGGCGCCGGAGAACCCGATGAAGGAGCCGAACGCGCCGATGTAGAGGAAGGACATCACCCAGGTCTGCTTCCGGCGCGCGATCGCGGCCTGGTCGGCGATGTTGGCCCGCGCCCCCGACAGGTTGTTCATGCCGAACCACGCGCCGGCGATCGCCAGGGCGATGAACGGCAGCCAGATCAGCGCGACGTTCTGCACGTAGCGGGCGTCGCCCGCCTCCGTCGTCCCCGAGCTGCCGCCGACGACGGCGATGGCGCCCGCCGTGACCGCGAGCGGGCCGACCAGCTGGATGATCGCGACCCCGATGTTGCCCCCGGCGGCGTTGAGCCCGAGCGCGAAGCCCTTCTCCTTGTCGGGGTAGAAGAACGAGATGTTCGCCATCGAGGAGGCGAAGTTGCCGCCGCCGAACCCGCAGGTGATCGCGGTCAGCACCCAGAACCAGTACGGCTGGTCCGTCGTCGCCGCCACGGTCAGCAGGGTCACCGGCACCAGCAGCAGGGCGGCGCTGACGACGGTCCAGTTCCGGCCGCCGACGAGGGCCGGCATGAACGTGTAGGGCACCCGCATGATGGCGCCCACCAGGCCGGCGGTCGCCACCAGCCAGAACAGCTGGTCGCTGGTGAAGCCGTAGCCGATCGAGGCCAGGACGGCGGTGGCGATGCTGAACATCTGCCACACGCTGAAGCCGATGTTCTCGGCCAGCACCGACCACGCCAGGTTCCTCCGGGCCACCGGCCGTCCCTGCGGCGAGGCCCAGAACGCCGGGTCCTCGGGGTTGAAGTCGTCGATCCAGCGGGAGCCCAGCCGGGCCACCGGCCCGGTTCCCGACGGCGGAGCGACGACGGGTGCGGCCAGGTCGCCGTCGGGGCGGACGGTCGGGGTGGAGGTCATGGCGCGACGCTAGGAACGGGCCGTTTCCCCGGCGCCGCGCGCGCATGACCTCTCGGGAACAGTCCGCTCACCGCACCGTCCCGCCACTGTGAGGCCCGGGACGACGACCGGCCTCCCGGGGCGGGACGGCAGGAGTCGTCGGAGGGCGCTGCCACGATGGCGGCATGGCGATCGAGGTGCGTCCCGCGACCGTGTTCGACGACGTGGCGACGCTGGTCGGCCCGAAGCGGCCGGACGCGAACGTGTGCTGGTGCCTGAGCTACCGCATCCCGTCCAGGGAGAACCAGGCGCTGGCCGGCCCGGCCCGGGGGGAGCGCGTGCGGGAGCTGCTCCGCGAGGACCTGCCGCCCGGCGTGCTCGCCTACGACGGGGACGAGCCGGTGGGCTGGGCGGCGATCCACCCCCGCGCCGACACCACCTTCGCGCGCAACCGGAAGATCCCGCGGATCGACGACCTGCCGGTCTGGTCGCTGTGGTGCCTCCGGGTGCGGCCCGGGTACCGGGGGGCGGGCATCAGCCACTCCCTGGTCGACGGTGCGGTCGAGTTCGCCCGTGCCCACGGCGCGCCGGTCGTCGAGGGGTACCCGGTCGACAACGACGGCCGGAAGGTCGACCTCACGATGGCCTACGTCGGCACGCGGCGGCTCTTCGAGCGCGCGGGGTTCGTGCACGCGGCCGACACGGACTCGGTGCTCAACGGCTTCCCGCGCGTGCTCATGCGGCTCGACCTCGGCTGAGCACGGTTCGGGTCCGGTGGGTCGGGGCTAGACCGCGAGCCGGTAGCCGCGCTTGACCACGGTCTCCACCAGCGGCGTCCCGAGCGCGGCCCGCAGCCGGGTCACCGCCATCTCCACCGCGTGCCCGTCACCGCCACCGGGCAGCGACGTCACCAGGTCCGGCCGCGGGACCACGTGGCCGGGCCGGCGGGCCAGTTCCCGGAGGACGGCCAGCGGCCCCGGGGCCAGCTCCACCAGTTGCCCGTCGACGACGGCGGCGTGCCCGCGGACCTGCAGGGTGTGCGGCCCCACCTGCAGCACCGGGTCGCGCTCGGGCAGCCGGGCGACCACCTCGCGCGCCAGCGCACCCAGCCGCGCGCGCTCCGGACGGGCGTAGGGGATGCCCGCCGCGTCCAGCGGCCCGCCGGTCACCGGGCCGACGGCGACGGCGAGCACCCGGGTCGCGAAGGCCGCCACCACGTCGTCGCGCCGGCCCAGCTCGCCGGCCACCTGGAGCAGGCTCGCGGCGGCCGGTGCGCTGGTGAACGTGACCGCGTCGACGCCCCCGCTCGTGATCGCGCCGATGAGGCGGCGCACCGGCGCGACGTCCTCGGGCAGCACCCAGCGGTAGACCGGGACGGTGAGCACGTCGGCGCCGGCGTCCCGCAGCCCCGCGACCAGGTCCGGCAGCGGGTCGCCGTGCAGCTGGACGGCGATCCGGCGGCCGGCCAGCGGGCCCTCCGCGCCGGAGAGCAGGTGCTCGAGCACCTCCGCGGAGGACTCCGACTCCGGCGACCACGCATCGACGAGGCCGCCGCCCCGGATGGCGCCGCGCGCCTTCGGGCCGCGCGCCAGCACCCGGGCTCCGCTCAGGTGCTCCACCAGTGGGAGGTCCCAGGCGTCGGCCGCCTCCAGCCAGCCGCGGAAGCCGACGCCGGTGGTGGCGACGACGAGGTCGACCGGCGCCTCGAGCACCCGGCGGGTGGCCGCCACCAGCTCCGCGTCGTCGGAGAGCGGCACGATCCGGATGGCGGGGGCGTACACGACGCGGGCGCCCCGCCGGTCCAGCAGCGCGCCGAGCTCCTCCTTGCGGCGGGCGGCGGTCACCGCGACGGTGTAGCCGGCCAGCGGGAGCCCGGCCGGCTGGTCCCCGGCGATGTCGGTCACGTGTCCCCCTCGGATGCGGTCCGGCCCCCATCTTCCCGGCCGGGCGTTACCGACGTGTGTCCCGGGCCGGAGCCGCACCGGCCGGGGTGACGCGGCTCACGTCTCGCCGTCGACCACCACGTCGGCGCGCGCCCGGGTGCCGTCCGCGGCGAAGTGGGCGGCCTCGCTCCGCTGCCAGCGCTGCCACTCGCCGGTCAGCTGATCGCCGTCCCGTGCGAGGCCCCGCGCCAGCCGCACCGCCGGGTCGGCCTCGACCCAGATCCGCAGGCTCGCCCAGGGATCGGTGGCGCGGCAGGCGCTGCCGCACCCCTCCACGACCAGGACGGCGGGCACCGGCACCGGGGTGGTGCGGGCGGCGAAGCGGCCCGCCGCCCAGTCGTAGCGGTGGTAGGCCCCCGGGCGCCCCTCGGCCAGCGGGCGGAGCACGCCGGCGGCCAACCGGGCCGCGGCGCCGGTGAGCGTCCAGCCGGCGTACAGGTCGTCCATGTGCACGGTGGCCGGGTCGGGGAGGACGGCGGCGAGCCGGGCGGCCAGCGTGGTCTTGCCCGACCCGGCAGGCCCGTCCACGCACACCAGCCGGGTGCCGCCCAGCCGCGGGGGAGCGGCGAGCAGCCGGCCGGCCAGGTCGGCGACGGTCAGCGGGGCCGCAGCGTCCACGTGGGCACCGCTCCGCCGCTGCCGGTCACCAGCCCTCGGCTGGCCAGCAGCCGCAGGTGGGCATCGGTCTCGGTCACGGCGAAGATCCGCATCCGCCGTTCGTACTGCTCCCAAGGACGCGACCAGGTCAGGTGCGCGGCCAGGTCCCACGGGGTGGAGCCGGGGCGGGCCGCGATGGCGGCCAGCAGCTCGGCCAGCCGCGTCTCGTGGTGCGCGCTCAGCGCGTCGACGCGGTCGGCCAGCCCGCGGAAGCGCCACTCGTGCCCGGGCAGCACCTCGGTGGGCGCCAGGTCGCGCACCCCGGCGAGGGAGTCCAGGTAGTCGCGCAGCGGATCGGCCGAACCGTTGGCGGTGCTGGAGATGTTCGGGCTGATCCGCGGCAGCACGTGGTCGCCGGAGAAGAGCAGCCCGGTGCGCTCCTCGGCGAAGCACAGGTGGCCGGGGGTGTGCCCGGGCGTGTGGACCGCGCGCAGCGACCACCCGGGGAAGGCGGCGTGGTCGCCGTCCTCGAGCAGCCGGTCGGGGACGGCCATGCGCATGAAGCCGGCGAGGTCCTCGGCGGCACCGACGTCGGCCTGCGCGTCCTCGCGGGGGGCGCCGAGCCCGACGAGGAACTCCACCTCCTCGGCCACGGCGGCCCGCGCCTCGGTGCGGGTCAGCCGCTCGACGGCGCCGGCGTCGGCCGGGTGCATGGCGAGCCAGGCGCCGCTGGCCTCCCGGACCCGGGAGGCCAGGCCCAGGTGGTCGAAGTGCAGGTGGGTGACGAGCACGCCCCGGACGTCCTCGACCGAGGCGCCGAGGGAGGCCAGCCCGTCGGTGAGCGCGCGCCAGCCCGCGTCGCTCTCCCAGCCGGTGTCGATCAGCCCCAGCCCGCCGCCGTGGAGGGCGAAGGCGTACACGCTCACGTAGCGCAGCGGGTTGTGGGGGATCGGGACCGGCACCGACCACAGATCGGCCTGCAGCTGCTCGACCGGGGGCAGGGTGCGCGCCTGCCACGCCGCGTGCTGCGCGGTACCGGTGATCTCCACGCCGTCGCACTCTGCCAGCCGCCTCCGGCGGCGGTGCTGCCACCATGGGGGTGTGAGCGGTCCTCAGCCCGACGTGTCCACCGTCTCCGTCGTGCCCCGCCGGATGCGGCTGCTCCTCGCCGTCCTGGCCGCCGTCGTCGTCGGGGTGATGGTGCTGGTCGCCCTGTCGCTGCCCTCGACCACCAACACGGTGATCGACTACGGCGTGGTGGACCAGGTGGCGATGGTCGGCCTCGGCCTGGTCCTTGGCGCCGGGCTGCTGTTCCTCGGCCGGTCGCGGCTCGACGCCGACGCCGACGGCATCCACGCGGTGAACGTGGTGGTCCACCACCGGCTGCCGTGGACGGCGGTGCGGGCGGTGCGCTTCGAGCGCACCTCCGCCTGGGGGTCGCTGCTGCTGGAGAACGGTGACGAGGTCTCCCTGCACGCGCTCCAGGCCGTCGACGGGGAGGCCGCCGTCCGGGCGGTCGAAGGGCTGCGCGCCCTGCACACCTCCGCCCGGGCGAAGGACCCGGTCCGGCCGCCCCTGCTCTACGACGACTGAGCGGACGGACCGAACGGGCGCGGTTCCCTGCCGATCCGCCCGTCCGTGGGGGTGGGAATGTTCCTCCCGGCAGGGACGCTGTATCGTGGGCGTGCCTCCCCGCTACATCGAGGCGCGCGAACCACCAGCGGCCCCGCCCCGGGCCGTTGATCCAAGAGGAGCCCGCTCCCACCTGACGCCGTCCAGGCGCCCAGGTCCCGGATCGCGAGAGCCGGCCACAGGCCGGTGATCGCGTACGCACGTACCCGCAGGGTCGTGCGCACCGGCCGAGTGGGCCCCGTGAGCAGTCGCTCGCGGGGCCTTCGCTGCGTCGGCGCCCGGGTGGGCCAGCGACTCCTCCCACGCAGCAGCGTAAGGAGAGGCCATCACCGAGCCCCGCATCAACGACCGCATCCGTGTCCCCGAGGTCCGCCTGGTCGGACCCGAGGGCGAGCAGGTCGGCATCGTGTCGATCGGCGAGGCGCTGCGCCTGGCACAGGACTCCGAACTCGACCTGGTCGAGGTCGCTCCCATGGCCCGGCCGCCCGTCGCCAAGCTCATGGACTACGGGAAGTTCAAGTACGAGTCCGCCCAGAAGGCCCGCGAGGCCCGGCGGAACCAGGCGCTCACCGTCATCAAGGAGATGCGGCTGCGCCTGAAGATCGACCCGCACGACTACGAGACCAAGAAGGGCCACGTCGAGCGCTTCCTCAAGGGCGGCGACAAGGTCAAGATCACCGTGATGTTCCGTGGCCGCGAGCAGTCGCGCCCGGAGATGGGCTACCGCCTGCTGCAGCGGCTGGCTGCCGACGTGTCCGAGCTGGGCGTCGTCGAGTCCAACCCGAAGCAGGACGGCCGGAACATGGTCATGGTGATCGCCCCGCACCGGAACGCCCAGGCACTCCAGCAGGCGGCGCAGTCCGCCAAGGGCCGGGAGGCCAAGGCCGGCGAGAAGGGCCAGGAGGCGGAGCAGGCGCCCAGCGCCTGACCCCCCGTTCCGCAGGACCGCACCACCGAGACCAGCGGGTGCGTACGGCAGCTCCGTGCTGCCGGACGACCCAGATGAAGACGACCAGGACAGGCGAGGGACATGCCGAAGCAGAAGACCCACAAGGGCACCGCCAAGCGGGTGCGCGTCACGGGCACCGGGAAGCTCATGCGCGAGCAGGCGAACAACCAGCACAAGTTCGAGCACAAGTCCGGCACCCGCAAGCGGCGGCTCGACCAGGACCAGGTCGTCTCCCCGGCCGACGCCAAGAACCTCAAGAAGCTCCTGGGCATCTGAGCGTCCCCTCCACTGACCTTTAGGAAGACAGGAGCACTCACGTGGCACGCGTGAAGCGGGCGGTCAACGCCCAGAAGAAGCGCCGGACGACCCTGGAGGCCGCGGCCGGCTACCGCGGCCAGCGGTCCCGGCTGTACCGCAAGGCCAAGGAGCAGCTGCTCCACTCGGCGACGTACTCCTACCGCGACCGCAAGGCGCGCAAGGGTGACTTCCGCAAGCTGTGGATCACCCGCATCAACGCCGCGGCCCGCCTGAACGACATGACCTACAACCGGTTCATGCAGGGGCTCAAGCTGGCCGGCATCGAGCTGGACCGTCGCGTCCTCGCCGAGCTCGCCGTGAACGAGCCGGCCGCCTTCGCCGCCCTGGTGGAGACCGCGCGCGCCGCGGTCGCCGCCGCCCCGGCGAACGACGCCGCCGCCTGATCCCGGCGGTACCGACGTCCCGACGCCGTCGGTGACCGGCCCTCGCGGGCCGGCGCCGGCGGCGTCGGCGTCTGTTCCGGGCAGAAGGGGGAACGCATGACCGAGCCGCTCACCGAGCGCTCCGCCCGCATCGCCGCCGCGCGCAAGCTCACCCGGCGCGCCGGGCGGGAGGCGGCCGGGCTCTTCCTCGCCGAGGGGCGCCAGGCCGTGGTCGAGGCGCTGGCCCACCCCGACGGCGTCCGCGAGGTCTTCGCCACCGAGGCGGCCGCGGCCGCGCACCGCGACCTGCTGGCCGAGACGCGGGTGCCGGTGCGGCCGGTCACCGAGAAGGCCGCGGCCGGGCTGTCGGAGACCGTGACCCCCCAGGGCCTGGTCGCCGTCTGCACGCTGCGGGACGTCCCCGCCGACACGCTGACGACGGCGCCACCCCGGCTCTCCGTCGCCCTCGCCGAGCTCGCCGATCCGGGCAACGCCGGCACCGTGCTGCGGACGGCGGACGCCTGCGGCGCCGGGGCGGTCGTCTTCGGCGCGGGCTCGGCCGACCCCTACGGCGGCAAGGCCGTCCGTGCCAGCGCCGGCAGCCTCTTCCACGTCGACGTCGTCCGCGGGGCGCCGCTGGCGGAGCTGCTGCCCGCGGTGCGCGCGGTCGGGGTGACCGTGCTCGCCGCCGACGGCGGGGGAGCGGCGCAGCTGCCCGATCTGGTCGCCGAGGGCCGGCTCGCCGGGCCGGTGCTGTGGCTGTTCGGCAACGAGGCCCGGGGGGTGCCGGCCGAGCTGGCGGCGCTCGCCGACGCGCGGGTGCGGATCCCGATGCGGGGACGGGCGGAGAGCCTCAACCTCGCCGCGGCCGCCGCGATCTGCCTCTACACCACCCAGCTCGCCCAGGGCTGAGCCGGCGCCCCGTGCCGCCGGCCGGGTCGTCACCGCGGACGGCGCGCGGCACTCGCCGGATCCGGCGGTGCGCGGAGGGGATGCGGACGCCCGGGATCGAGCAGTATTCGAGAGATGCCGTGGAGGCGTCGGGGATCTGGAAGAAGGTGGCTATCACCGTGGAACACAGGCAACGGGTCGCCGATGCGCCGGCGGCGCCCGCGACGGACGGGCGCCGGTCCCGCTGGACCGAGCACCGTCGCGCCCGGCGGGAGGACCTCGTCGGGGCCGCCGTCGAGGCGGTCCGCCTCGCCGGTCCCGACTTCTCCGTCGACGACGTCGCCCGCAGCGCGGGGGTCTCCAAGACGGTGATCTACCGGTACTTCAGCGACAAGGACGAGCTGATCGACGCCGTCCTGGAGCGCATCTCCCAGGCGATCCTGCTGCCCCGCCTGCTCGGCGAGCTGGCCGCCGGCCGGGGCGACGACCGGCAGCAGCTGCGGACGGTCATCGCCGCGTTCGTGTCCCTGATCGAGGACGAGCCGGCGCTCTACCGCTTCGCCTACGCGCAGGCGGGTCGCGCGGGCCGTGCCGACCTGGTGGCGGCCACCGAGCACGCCGTCGCCGGCGCCCTGGGCGGTCTGCTGCGCCAGCGGCTCACCGACGCCGGGCGCCCCGCCGAGGGCGCGATGACGTGGGCCTACGGCGTCGTCGGCATGGTCCAGCTGGCCACGCACTGGTGGTCGGGGGCGCGCACCGTCTCCGCCGCCGACCTGGTCGACCAGCTCACCGACCTGGCCGACGGCGGCCTGGGCACCCTGCTCCCGCCGCGGAGCTGACCGGGCGGACGACCGCCGCCCGGGTCAGCGGGCGGCGGGCAGCCGGCCGGCGGCCCGGTCGGCCACGGCCAGCAGCCCCGTGACGTCGTCGGCGTCGGCCGGGAAGCAGCTCGCCCCGGTGCGCGCGCCGGCGGACACCGGCACGCCGCCCACGAGGGCGGGGCCGCGGGCGGCGTCGGCGAGCTCGGCCCGCACCCGGTCGGCCTCCCGGGCGGCGCTGCCGGTCGCGAGGCCGGGCAGCACCACCACGAACGAGTCGTGGCTCCAGCGCGCGACCAGGTCGCCGCGCCGCAGCCGCGCGCGGAGCCGCTGCGCCGTGGCGGTCACCAGCTCCTCCGCGGCGGCGCAGCCGTACCGGTCCTCGACCGCGGCGAGGTCGTCGACGGCCACCACGACCAGCGCCACGGCGTCGCCGGCCGCGCGGGCGTTCCACAGCGCCGTCTCCGCCTGCTCCTGCAGGTGCTGGCGGGTGGCCAGGCCGGTGAGCGGATCGGTGACCGTCAGCTCCTCGATCCGGGCGAGGTAGCCGCGCGCCCGGTCCCGCTCCTGCTCCAGCGCCCGCTGCGCCGCCACCCGCTCGGTGACGTCGACCTGCACGCCGATGTACTGCACGACCGCGCCGGTGGCGTCGGTGACCGGCGCCAGGTGCAGCTCGTTGTACCAGGGGGTGCGCTCGGGCCCGCGGTGGTTGAGCAGCACCTCGCGGCACTCCTCGCCCGCGGCGACGGCGGCCCGGATCCGGGCCAGCGCGCCGGGGTCGGTGTCGGAGCCCTGGAGGAAGCGGCAGTTGCGTCCCAGCAGCTCCTCCCGGGTCAGCCCGGCCAGGCGCTCGAAGGCGGGGTTGACGTAGACCAGCGGCTGGTCGGGCAGGCGGACGTCGACCAGGCAGACCCCGCTCGGCGTCGCCTCGAGGGCCCGCCGGACGAGGCCGGCGTCGCCGAGCAGCTCGGGCACTGCGGCCGCCGCGGCGGTGACCTCCGGGGCCGGGGCCGCGGCGAACGCCCGCCGCACCGGGGCGCCGGTGCGCGGCGCGACCCGGCCGAGCAGGCTGCGGGCCGCCCGGACGGCGACGTCGCGGTCGTAGGTCAGGGCGTACTCGAACTCGCGCTGCAGGTCCGGTCCGGTGGTGCCCAGGTCGTGGGCCAGCAGCGCGACGCTGAAGTGCGGGGCCAGGACGACGACGTCCCACTCGCCGCGCACGGGGTCGTCCGCGGCCAGGTCGGTGCCGCGCAGGCCGGGGAGGGGCTCGGCGGGCAGCCCCTCGCCGAGCGCGCAGACGAAGCCGGTGCGCTCGACCAGGTCGCGGTAGCGCTGCGTCGTCGACGGCGTGAAGTGGCGGGCCTCCTGGAACGTCGCGGTCACCACGCAGGTCTCGCCCAGCCGCAGCGCCTCCCGCTCCAGCTGCTTGCTCAGCTCGATCAGCAGCGCCTTGGGTGCTCTGCGCAGCGCCGTCCCCTCGGGGAGGCAGGCGAACGGCGAGCCGGGATCGACGTCGGCCCCGCCGTCCTCGACGGGCGGCGGCAGCGACCCCAGGGGGCGGTCGCAGGTCGGCTCCGGCGCGGGACGGCCGAACAGCCAGCCCTGCCCGAGGGTGGCGCCGAGCGCCCGGGCCATGGCCAGGTGCGTGTCGTCCTCGATGCCCTCGGCGAGCACTGCGGCGCCGGTCGCCTGGGCGTAGGCGTTGACCGCGTTCATGATCTGCGCGATGGCCGGGCCGGGGCGCTCCTGCACCAGCCGCAGGTCGAGCTTCACCACGTCGGGGCGCAGCATCGGCATGAACGCCAGCGACATCGCGTCGGCCCCGACGTCGTCCAGGGCGATGCCCCAGCCCAGCTCGCGCACGCGCGCCACCGTGCGCAGCAGCTCGGCCGGCCGGGTGGCGAGCGCCCGCTCGGTGATCTCCAGGACCACCCGCAACCCGCCCGGAGCGGTCTCGGCGATGGCCAGCAGCTCGTCCATCGGCGCGGTGTCGAGCACCTCGGGCTCGACGTTGACGAACAGCGCCAGCGGCGCCGGCAGGCCGTGCTGCACCGCACCGCTGAACGCGGCCACGCGGCAGGCGGCGTCGAGCTCGGCGAGCAGCCCGGCCCCGCGGGCGGCGGCGAAGAGCAGGGCCGGGCGCTTCAGCGGGCCCTCGGGGCCGCGCGCGAGCGCCTCGTAGGCCACCACGGAGCCGGTGTCGAGCTCGACGATGGGCTGGAACACGCTGCGCACCCCACCGGGGCGGAGAGCCGCGGAGAGGGCAGCGTCGATCTCGGGGAGCGCTGAGTCCACGGACCAGGCATCGGCCGGAGGGGCGCCGGGCCGGAGCCGAGCCGGCCGCGCTCACCCCAGAGGGGGAGTCAGCCCGGCATCGTGATGAGCACCACGGCGGCCGCCGCGGCGAGCAGACCGGCCAGCTGGGCCGGCACCAGGCGCTCGCGCAGCACGACCTGGGCGAGCAGGACGGTGCTGACCGGGTACAGCGAGGCGAGCACCCCGGTGATGGCCAGCCGGCCGCCCTCCTGGGTGGCGAGCAGGAACAGGCCGTTGGCGGTCATGTCGCCGACGCCGGAGACCACCACCAGCGGCAGCGCCGCCCGCCCCGCCCGCAGCGACTGCCGCGTGCTCAGCGCGACGGCGGTCACCAGCGCCACGGAGGCCAGTCGGGCGGTCACCAGGGGGGTGAGCCCGGCGTCCTGGGAGGTGCGGTCCAGGAGCACGAAGAACAGCCCGAAGGCCGCCCCGGCGACCAGCGCCGGGAACAGGCTCGCCGGGCGGGCGGCGCGCAGGGCGGCGAGCCCGGCCTCGGCCGACACCAGGACGACGGCGATCAGTGCGAGGACGATGCCCGCCAGCGCCCACGGGCCGATCCGCTCCCCGCCGAGCATCCCGACCAGCACCGGGACGGCGGCCGCGGTGACCGCGGTGACCGGCGCGATCACGCTCATCACCCCGCCGGCGAGCGCGCGGAAGAAGACCAGCAGCCCGGCGGCGCCCGCGAGCCCCGCCGCCGCGCCCCACGCCAGGTCCGCCGACGTCGCCGGCCCGCCGAGCCAGGGCAGCAGGACCAGGAGCGCGGCGAGCCCGGCCAGCTGGGAGAGCGCGACGACGCCGAAGACGGACGCCCGGCGGCTGGCCAGCCCGCCGAGGAAGTCCGAGGCGCCGTAGACGACCGCCGATGCCAGCGCCAGCACGACCGCCACCCGTACCTCCGGTTGCTCGCTGTTGATCAGGTCACCTGATCAACAGGGGTCCTGGCTCGGCGTCGACCCTGAGCCAGGACCCGGTGCGGTGAGCCAGGATGCGGAGGTCGGCGACGCCGAGCGATCCTCGCACCCGAACCCGGGCGCGCGCCGGGGCGGTCGCCGGGCAGAATGGCCTCCCGTGTCTGGCGCCAACGATCCCTACGACCCCAAGCAGGTCGCCGCGCTCTCGCCCGAGGCCCTCGACGAGGCCGTCCGTGCCGCGCTCGAGGCGTTCGGGGCCGCCGGCGACCTGACGGCCCTGGCCGCCGTCCGCCCGGCGCACCTGGGCGATCGGGCGCCGGTGCTGCTGGCCCGCCGGGAGCTGGGCGCGCTGCCGCCGGCGGCCCGGTCCGACGCCGGCAAGCGGGTGAACGCGGCCCGGATCGCGGTCACCGAGGCCTACGAGGCCCGCAAGGTGGCGCTGGAGGCCGAGCGCGACGCCCGTGTGCTGGCCGAGGAGCGGGTCGACGTGACCCTGCCCTGGGACCGCGCACCGCGGGGCGCCCGGCACCCGCTGACCACGCTCATGGACCGGATCGCCGACACCTTCGTGGGCATGGGGTACGAGGTCGCCGAGGGCCCGGAGCTCGAGGCGGAGTGGCTGAACTTCGACGCGCTGAACTTCGGCCCGGACCACCCCGCCCGGTGGATGTCGGACACCTTCTTCGTCGCGCCCGAGGACTCCGGGCTGGTGCTGCGCACGCACACCAGCCCGGTGCAGGCGCGAACGATGCTCGACCGGCAGCCGCCGATCTACGTCGTCGCGCCGGGCCGGGTGTACCGGACCGACGAGCTGGACGCGACGCACCTGCCGGTCTTCCACCAGGTCGAGGGCCTCGCCGTGGACCGCGGCCTGACCATGGCCCACCTGCGCGGCACCCTGGACCACCTGGCCCGCCAGCTGTTCGGCCCGGACGCCCGCACCCGGTGGCGGCCGCACTTCTTCCCCTTCACCGAGCCGTCGGCGGAGTTCGACGTCTGGTTCCCCGAGCACCGCGACGGCCCGCAGTGGGTCGAGTGGGGCGGCTGCGGGATGGTGAACCCGCGGGTGCTGCGCGCCTGCGGCATCGACCCCGACGTCTACTCGGGCTTCGCCTTCGGCATGGGCATCGAGCGGGCGCTGCAGTTCCGCTCCGCGGTCTCGGACATGCACGACATCGCCGAGGCCGACGTCCGGTTCACCACGGTTTTCGGAGTTGAGCAGTGAAGGTCCCCGTCAGCTGGCTGTCCGAGCTCGTCGAACTCCCGGCGGGCATCACCGTCGAGGAGCTGGACGCCGCCTTCGTCCGGCTCGGCTTCGAGGTGGAGGACGTCGTCCGCCCGCCGGTCACGACCGGCCCGCTCGTCGTCGGCCGGGTGCTGGAGATCGAGGAGCTCACCGGCTTCAAGAAGCCGATCCGCTACTGCCAGGTCGAGGTGGGTGAGGCGGAGCCGCGGGGGATCGTCTGCGGTGCCCGCAACTTCGCCGTCGGCGACCTCGTCGTCGCCGCGCTGCCCGGTGCGGTGCTGCCCGGCGACTTCGCCATCGCCGCGCGGAAGACCTACGACCACGTCTCCGACGGGATGATTTGCTCGGTCCGCGAGCTGGGCATCGGCGAGGACCACGCCGGCATCCTGGTGCTGGGGCAGGGCGGTTACGTGCCGGGCACCCCGGCCGCCGAGGTGCTGGGCCTGGACGACGTCGTCTTCGACCTGGAGGTGACGCCGGACCGCGGCTACGCCATGTCGATGCGCGGGATCGCCCGCGACCTGGCCGGCGTGCTCGGCGTCTCCTGGCGGGACCCGGCCGACCTGCCGCTGCCGGAGTGGTCCGGGGCGCCCGCGTGGGACGTCACCGTCGCCGACGCCGACCGGTGCGATCGGTTCTCCATGCTGGCGCTGGAGGAGCTCGACCCCACCGCGCCCAGCCCGTGGTCGCTGCGTCGGCGGCTGGCCCAGTGCGGCGTGCGCAGCATCTCGCTGGCCGTCGACGTCACCAACTACGTGATGCTCGAGCTCGGCCAGCCGATGCACGCCTTCGACCGCGCCACCGTCACCGGGCCGATCACCGTCCGCCGGGCGACGGCGGGGGAGCGGCTGACCACCCTGGACGACGTCGACCGCGCACTGACCGACGACGACCTGCTCATCACCGACGGGTCGGGCCCGATCGGGCTCGCCGGGGTCATGGGCGGGGCGTCGACCGAGATCGGCGACGCCACGAGCGCGGTGCTGCTGGAGGCCGCGCACTGGGAGCCGAACGGCATCTCCCGCGGCGTCCGCCGCCACCGGCTGCCCAGCGAGGCCGGCAAGCGCTTCGAGCGCGGCACCGACCCCGACGTCACGGTGGTCGCGCTCGCCCGCGCCGCCGCCCTGCTCGTCGAGCACGGCGGTGCGCGGGTGACCGGTGCGCCGGTCGACGTCGACACCCGGGGCCCGCGGCCGGTCGTCGGCCTGGACGCCGGGCTGCCCGGCCGGATCGCCGGCGTGCCGTACACCCGCGCCCAGGTGCTCGAGGTGCTGACGGCCATCGGCGCCGAGGTGGACGGCGACGGCGACGCCCTGTCGGTGACCCCGCCCTCGTGGCGCGGTGACCTGCGCGAGCCCGCGGACCTCGTCGAGGAGGTCGTGCGCTTCCGCGGCTTCGACGAGATCCCCTCGATCCTGCCGACCGCCCCGCCCGGCCGCGGGCTCACCGAGCGGCAGCGCCGGCGGCGCAGCATCGGCCGCGCCCTGGCCGACGCCGGCTACGTCGAGGCCCCCGCCTTCCCGTTCCTGGGCACCGCGCAGCTCGACGCGCTCGGTCTCCCCGGGGACGACGAGCGCCGCCGGGTGCACACCGTGCGCAACCCGCTCTCGGACGAGGCGCCGCTGCTGCGCACGACGCTGCTGCCCGGCCTGCTCGCCTCCCTCGCGCGCAACCTGGCCCGTGGCCGGCGCGACGTCGCGCTCTTCGAGCACGGGACGGTGTTCCCCGGCGGGGAGCGCGCCTCCGCCCCGCTGCCGGGCGTCGACCGCCGCCCCGACGACGCCACCCTCGCCGCGCTGCTGGGTGCGGT
This sequence comes from Blastococcus sp. SYSU DS0619, assembly GCF_054051035.1. Lineage (NCBI taxonomy): Bacteria > Bacillati > Actinomycetota > Actinomycetes > Geodermatophilales > Geodermatophilaceae > Blastococcus > Blastococcus sp. SYSU DS0619. The sequence continues at coordinate 27,449 of NZ_JBJHAM010000028.1, forward strand.
GCCGCCGCAGCCATGGCACGTGGCCGTGGCGCTCACCGGGCAGCGCGAGCCCCGTGGCTGGTGGGGGCCGGGCCGCCCGGCGGAGTGGGCCGACGCGGTGCAGGCCGCCCGCGTGGTGGCCGCGGCCGCCGGGGCCGAGCTCACCGTCGAGCAGGCCGAGCGGGCCCCGTGGCACCCCGGCCGGTGCGCCGCGCTGCTGATCGGCGACCGGGTGATCGGGTACGCGGGCGAGCTGCACCCCAAGGTCTGCGAGGTGCTCGGCCTGCCCGCCCGCACCGCCGTGATGGAGCTCGACGCCGACGCGCTGCCCACGCCGGCCGTGCCGCAGGCCCCGTCGATCTCCGCCTTCCCGCCGGTGCTCCTCGACCTCGCGCTCGTGGTGCGGGACGACGTCCCGTCCGCCGACGTCGACGCCGCTCTCCGCGAAGGTGCCGGTGAGCTGCTGGAGTCGGTGCGGCTGTTCGACGTCTACACCGGCGCACCGGTGCCGGCGGGCGCCCGCTCGCTGGCCTACGCCCTCACGCTGCGCGCGCCGGACCGGACCCTGACCGGCGAGGAGGCCACCGCGGTGCGCGACGCGGCCGTGGCGGCCGCCGCCGCGGCGACCGGCGCGACCCTCCGTGCCTGAGCTGGAGGGCGTCGCTCTCGTCACCGGGGCGTCGACCGGCATCGGCCGGCACCTGGTCGAAGGGCTGGCCGCCCGGGGGATGGCCGTGGCCGGCCTGGCCCGGACCGAGGACCGGCTGCGGACGGCGATGGCCGAGGTCGCCGACGCGACCGGGGCCCGCACGCTGGCGGTGGCCGCCGACGTCACCGACCGGGCGTCGGTGGAGGACGCGGTGGGGCGGGTCCGCGAGGAGCTCGGACCCGTCGAGCTGCTGGTCAACAACGCCGGGCTGATCGACGAGTTCGAGGTCCCGGTCTGGGAGGCCGACCCCGACCAGTGGTGGGACGTCGTGTCCAGCCACGTCCGGGGCGCGCAGCTGACCATCCGCTCGGTGGTGCCGTGGATGGTGCTGCGCAACCGCGGCCGGGTGGTCAACATCGCCAGCGGCATGAGCACCCGCGCCAACCCCGACTACTCCGCCTACTCGGTGGCCAAGACCGGGCTCATGCGGCTCACCGAGAGCCTGGCGACCGCGCTGGAGGGTTCGGACGTGCGGGCCTTCGACGTCGCCCCCGGCGTGGTGGACACCCCGATGACCCGCTCCATGCACATGTGGCAGGGCTTCAGCGACTGGACGCCGCCCGAGCAGGTGGTGGAGATCGTCGCGGCGATCGCGGCCGGCGAGCTCGACCAGTGGTCGGGCCGCTTCGTCCGCGCCGGCAAGGACGACCTGGACGTCCTCCGCGCCACCTCGCCGGGGGACGCCGCCCGGCAGCTTCGGCTGCGCCCCTACGGCGACGGCGACCCGCTCGGCTGAAGCCCCGGCTGCGGCGGGAGCGGTCCGGCGTCGTTGACCCCGCGGGGCCGCCGTGCCACGGTGCGGTGGTGGTGCCGAGCGAGGAGGAGTCCAGCATGGTGACCCGCTCGCCCGTGCCCCGCGGGCTGATCGTCGTCTCCCTCGTGGCTCTCGTCGTCCTCGCGACCTGGTACGGCCGGGCGGCGTGGGAGGACAGCGGCGCGTTCGCCCTCGTGCTGTTCGGCATCCCGCTGATCTGCGCAGCCCTCGCCCTGTGGGTGGAGAGCGGGAGCACGACCCGGGCGGCCTCCGCGGTGGTCGCCCTTCTCGGGGCCGTGTCGGTGACGTGGTCGCTGATCACCGGCCTGGGGCTCGGTGGGAGCTTCCTGCTGCCGTCGCTGCTCCTGCTGGTCGCCGCGACGGTCTCGTGGGTGGACCGCGGGCCGGACCGCGCCCGGCCGCTGCGTACCTGAGCCCGGTTCGTCCTCCGGTCCCAGCCTCGCCGGCCGCATCGCCGCCGACCGCATCGCCGCCGGCCCGATCGGAAGCGCTGAGCCGATCAGAAGATCGTGGCCAGTGCTCCTGGCGCGATGTCGACGGTCACCAGCGTGTCCGCGTCCAGCTCCACCAGCTCGCCGTCCAGCTGCAGCGGCATGGGCGCCAGCGTCGTGAAGGCGTAGTGGGTGGCGCTGGGCTGCCGGCCGAGGCCGCGAGTGGCTGCCCGGATCGCCATGGAGAGCACGCGGAGCTTGCCGGTCCGCCGCTCGGTGATCACCTCGAAGCGGCCGTCGTCCGGGGTGCCGTCGTCGCTGAGCTTGGCGTACTTGGCCATCTGGGCGATGTTGGCGAACACCAGGCTGTCGATCCGGCGGCGGCGGCCGTCCTCGAGCCGGATGGGGAAGGGCCGGAAGCGGGAGAACCCCCGGACCACGGACACGATCTCGCGCCACGACCCCTTGCCGCCCTTCTCGAGATCGACGGCGACGACGGGTGTCAGGCCGACGCCGATGTAGGAGTGCGCGTAGCGGACCCAGGCGTCGGGGCCGTTGCCGACGGTCAGCCGGAGCAGGTCGATCCGCCGCACGTCGCCGGCCACGACCGCGTCCGCCAGCGGCCGCTCGCGCGTCGTCCGCCGGTGGTCGTTGGCGTTGCCCGCGGCGCGCACCGCGCAGACCGCCCGGTCGTTGCCGGCGTCCATGACCCCGTTGACCACCTCGTTGTAGCCGCCGTCCCCGCTCACCGAGACGATGAGGGGGCTGCCCGAGCCGGCGGCCTCCCGCGCGAGGTCCCGGGCGTGGCCGGCGTGTTGGGTGGGGGAGAGCTCCAGCGGCACGGCCGCGAGCCGGTCCGCCAGTTCGCTCCGGAGCTCCTCGGCCGACTCGGGAGCGTTACCGGTGCTCTGCGGGTTGAAGACGATGACGATCCGGTCGAACGAGGTCACCTGCGGCCACTGCCCAGCGCGCGAGGTGCGCAGTCACCGCGTTCACCCGGGCGGGTTGTCGGTGGTGTCCGGCACACTGCCCCGCCGTGAGCCCGCAGCCTCGCAGCGCCCCCACCAGCAGCCGGCTGGGCGGCGTCGTCGCCGCACTCTGCCTGGTCCAGTTCGTCGACGTGCTCGGCGTCACCGTGGTGGTCACCGCGCTGCCGCCGATGCTGGCCGACGTCGGCGGCAGCGCGGCCGACAGCACGCTGGTGGCCACCGGCTACGCGATGTTCTTCGGCGGCCTGCTGATGTTCGGCGCCCGCCTCGGCGACCGGCTCGGCCACCGGCGCGCGATCCTGGGAAGCCTCGCGCTCTTCGCGGCCGGCTCGCTGCTGGCCGCTGCGGCGACCTCCGTGCTGGCGCTCACCGCCGGCCGCTGCGTCCAGGGAGCGGCCGCCGCCGCGGCCGTTCCCTCCGCCCTGAAGATCCTGACCACGGTCGCCGACGGGGACCGGGCCCGGGCGCGCGCGGTGGCCGCCTGGAGCGCCGCCGGCGCGGCCGCGGGGGCGGCGGGTTTCGTCGTGGGCGGCGTCGTCTCCGCGGTGACCAGTTGGCGGGTCATCTTCTGGGGGCTGCTGGTCATGGCGGCCGCCCAGGCCGCAGCCATCGCCGCGCTCGTCCCGCGCGACGCCCGCCCCGCCGACCGGACGCCGCTCAACGCCGCGGGGTCGGTCCTGCTCACCGCCGCCGTCATGCTCCTCGTGGTCGGCACGACGCTCCTCGGCGAGGACGGCTCCCGGTTGCCCGGAGCGCTCGCCGCCGGCGCCGCCGTCGTCGTCGGCGGTGCGTTCGCGGCGGTGGACCGCCGGACGGCCGCGCCGCTCCTGCCGGTGCCGTTGCTGCGCCGGCCGCAGGTGCTGCGCGGTACCACCGGATCCTTCGTCAACACGGCCACCACCAGTGGTGTCGCCACCCTGATCACGCTCTACCTCCAGTCCACGCTGGGGCGCACCCCGCTGGAGGCGGCGGCCACGCTGCTGCCGCTGAGCGTCTCCGTGATCGCCGGCTCGGCCGTCGCCGCCCGGCTGATCGTGCGACGGCCCCGGGAGGGGGTGACCGCGGCGGGGCTGGCCCTCATCGGGGTCGGCATCGCCGTGCCCCTGATATCGCCGGCCGCCCCGGTCCTCGTCGGGGCCGGCATGGCGCTCGCCGGGGTCGGGCTCGGCCTGGTCGCCGTGGCGACGACGTCGCTGGGCACCGACGTCCCGGAGGCACGCAGGGCGACCTCGTCCGGCGTCATCAACACCAGCGCCCAGCTCGGGACGGCGATCGGCACCGCGCTCGTGCTGCTGGTGGCGGCAGCCACCACGGGCGTCCCGAGCGCCACCACCGGGACGCCGGTGGTCGCGTGGGCGGCGACGGCCGTGCTGGCGCTCCTCACCGCCGTCGCCTTCGCCCGGCTCCCCCGGGAAGCATGTCTGACATGACCCCGGAGCCGGTCTTCGCCCGAGACGCCGCCACCTCCGACTACTACGAGAAGCGGGCACCCGAGTACGACGAGTGGTACCTCGGGCAGGGGGGTTTCGCCGCCCGCGACCGTCCGGGGTGGGACGGCGAGGTCGCGGACCTCCTGCACCTGGTCCAGCGGCTCCCGCCCGCACGCACGCTGGACATCGCCTGCGGCAGCGGGTTCCTCACGCGACACCTGCGGGGTCCGGTGGTCGGGCTGGACCGGAGCCCGGCCATGGCGGCGCTGACGCGGTCGCGCCTCGCGGGCGGCACGGCGCTCGTCGGCGACGCGCTGGCGTCGCCCTTTCCCGACGCTGCTTTCGACCGGCTGTTCACCGGGCACTTCTACGGCCACCTCCCGCCGGACGAACGGACGGCCTTCCTCGCCGAAGCGGGGCGCGTGGCCGCCGAGCTCGTCGTGGTCGACTCGGCGCTCCGGCCCGGCGTCCCGGCCGAGGAGTGGCAGGAACGGGAGCTCAACGACGGGTCGCGCCACCGGGTCTACAAGCGGTACCTGGCGCCGGAACAGCTGGCTGCGGAGCTCGGCGGCGAGGTGCTGATGGCCGGCACCTGGTTCGTGGCAGCGCGGGCCCTGGTGCGTCGCTGAGCGCAGCGGGTGTCGTCCGCCTCGTCCCAGACGACAGGTACCGGCCTCCGAAGCGCGACACCGATATCCGAGTGAACGGTCATGCATGGCCGTGTATGGTCATGCATCGTGAGCGCAGCGCAGACGTGGACGGTCGGGGTCACCGGCGCCACCGGGTACGCGGGAGGCGAGGTGTGCCGGCTGCTGGCCGGGCACCCGAATCTCCGGCTGGCCGGGGTGCACGCCAACTCGAGCGCCGGCCGACGCCTGGGCGAGCTGCAGCCCCACCTGCTCCCGTTCGCCGAGCTGACCGTCCAGCCCAGCGACGCGGCGGCCCTCGCCGGCTACGACGTCGTCGTCCTGGCCCTGCCGCACGGCGAGTCGGCCGCGATCGCCGACCAGCTGCCGGCCGAGACCCTGGTCATCGACTGCGGCGCCGACCACCGGCTGAACGACCCCGCCGCCTGGGCCCGCTGGTACGGCGGCGTGCACTCCGGCACCTGGCCCTACGGCCTGCCCGAGCTGCCCGGCCAGCGGGAGCAGCTGTCCGGCGCCACGCGGATCGCCGTCCCCGGGTGCTACCCGACGTCGGTCACCCTCGCGCTCGCGCCGGCGCTGGCCGCCGGGCTGGTGGAGCCCGACGTCGTGGTGGTCGCCGCCAGCGGCACCAGCGGGGCCGGCAAGGCGCCGAAGCCGCACCTGCTCGGCAGCGAGGTCATGGGCGCGGCGAGCGCCTACGGCGTCGGGGGAGCGCACCGGCACACGCCCGAGATGATCCAGGGGCTGTCGCAGGCGGCGGGCGCCCCGGTGACCGTCAGCTTCACCCCGACCCTGGTGCCGATGAGCCGGGGCATCCTCGCCACCTGCTCGGCGACGCTGCGGCCGGGGGTCGACGCCGACGCCGCCCGCGCCGCCTACGCGACGGCCTACGCCGACGAGCCGTTCGTCCACCTGCTGCCCGAGGGCCAGTGGCCGACCACGGCGCAGGTGCTGGGGGCGAACACCGTCGCGCTGCAGGTGGCGGTCGACGCCGACGCGAACCGGCTGGTCGTCGTCGCCGCCGTCGACAACCTCACCAAGGGCACCGGGGGAGCGGCGATCCAGTGCGCCAACCTCGCCCTGGGCCTGCCCGAGACCACCGGACTTCCCCTGGTTGGAGTAGCACCGTGACCGTCACCGCCCCGAACGGCTTCTCCGCCGCCGGCGTCGCCGCCGGGCTCAAGTCCTCCGGCGACCCCGACGTCGCCGTCGTCCTCAACCACGGTCCGGACGACGCCGCCGCGGCCGTCTTCACCACCAACCGCTTCCCGGCCGCGCCGGTGCTGTGGAGTCGCCAGGTGCTGGCCGGCGAGCGGGCGCGCGCGGTCGTCCTCAACTCCGGCGGGGCCAACGCCTGCACCGGTCCCGAGGGCTTCCAGGACACCCACGCCACCGCCGAGCACGCGGCCGTCGAGCTGGGCCTCGGCGCGATCGACGTGGCCGTGGCCAGCACCGGCCTGATCGGCACGCGGCTGCCCATGGACCGGCTGACCGCCGGGGTCAGCGCCGCGGCGCAGGCCCTGAGCGAGGACGGCGGGGCCGACGCCGCCCGCGCCATCATGACCACCGACAGCGTCCCGAAGACGACCGTGCAGGAGCGGGACGGCTGGAGCATCGGCGGGATGGCCAAGGGCGCCGGCATGCTCGCCCCGTCGCTGGCCACGATGCTCGTCGTCCTCACCACCGACGCCGTCGTCCCGGCCTCGGTGCTCTCGTCCGCGCTGAAGCAGGCGACGAGCCTGTCCTTCGAGCGGGTCGACTCCGACGGGTGCCTGTCCACCAACGACACGGTCCTGGTCATGTCGAGCGGGGCGAGCGGCGTCACACCGAGCGTGGAGGAGTTCACCGAGGCGCTCACCGCCGCGGCGACGGACCTCGCCATGCAGCTGCTCGCCGACGCCGAGGGCTCCACCAAGGACATCGCGATCACCGTCCGCAACGCAGCCAGCGTCGAGGACGCGCTCACCGCTGGCCGGGCCTGCGCCCGCAACAACCTGCTCAAGACGGCGCTGTTCGGCAACGACCCGAACTGGGGCCGGGTGCTCGCGGCCATCGGCACCACCGACGCAGCGTTCGAGCCCGACCAGGTGGACGTGACCATCAACGGGGTCACCGTGTGCCGCGGCGGCGCGATCGGCGACCCGCGCGAGGGCGTCGACCTGACCGGCCGGGAGATCACCATCGACGTCGACCTCCGGGCCGGCGACGAGACGGCGACCATCTGGACCAACGACCTGTCGATCGCCTACGTCCACGAGAACTCGGCCTACTCCACATGAGCGAGCACCAGCACCCCGAACCCCAGGACCCCGCCCCCCAGGACCCGACGCCCCCCGACGTCCGGATCGACGAGCCCGTCCCCCCACCGCGGCCGAGGACCGTCGGCACCCGCCGGGTCATGCGGCGCAAGGACCCCGAGGGCGACGCCGCCAAGGTCGCCGTGCTCACCGGTGCGCTGCCGTGGCTCAAGGAGTTCCACGGCAACGTCGTCGTCATCAAGTACGGCGGCCACGCGATGGTCGACGACGAGTGCCGCCGGGCCTTCGCCGAGGACATGGTCTTCCTGCGGACCTGCGGCATCCTGCCGGTCGTCGTCCACGGCGGCGGTCCGCAGATCAGCGCCATGCTCGCCAAGCTCGGCATCGCCAGCGAGTTCCGCGGCGGCCTGCGGGTGACCACCCCCGAGACGATCGACGTCGTCCGCATGGTGCTCACCGGCCAGGTGGGCCCCGACATCGTCGGGCTGATCAACCAGCACGGCCCGCTGGCGGTGCACCTCTCCGGCGAGGACGGCGGCCTGTTCACCGCGCAGCGGACCACCGCGGTCGTGGAGGGCGAGCCGGTGGACATCGGGCTGGTCGGGGACATCGTCGCGGTCGACGCCACCCCGGTCACCGCGCTGCTCGACGCCGGCCACATCCCGGTCGTGGCCAGCGTCGCCCCCGACGCCGGCGGCGTCGTGCACAACGTCAACGCGGACACCGCGGCGGCGGCGCTGGCCGCGGCGCTGGGCGCGGTCAAGCTCGTGGTGCTCACCGACGTGGAGGGCCTCTACGCCGACTGGCCCGACCGCGACTCGCTGGTCCAGCAGATCGACGCCCGGGAACTGGCCGAGATCCTGCCCACGCTGGACGCCGGGATGATCCCGAAGATGGCCGCCTGCCTGCGGGCGGTCGAGGGCGGGGTGAAGCGGGCGACCGTCGTCGACGGCCGGACGCCGCACGCCCTGCTCCTGGAGACGTTCACCACCGAAGGCACCGGGACGATGGTCGTCCCGGCGAAGGACCAGAAGGAGGGCACAGCATGACGACGCACACCGAGGAGCTGGCCCGCCGCTGGTCGGCCGTGATGATGAACAACTACAAGGCGCCGCCGGTCGCGCTCGACTCCGGTTCCGGGGCGACCGTCACCGACCTCGACGGGCGCGAGTACACCGACCTGCTCGGCGGCATCGCGACGACGATCCTCGGCCACGCCCACCCCAAGGTGGTCGAGGCGATCACCACCCAGGCGGCGAAGCTGGGCCACGTCTCGAACCTGGCGATGCACGAGCCGGGCGTCCTGCTGGCCGAGCGGCTGCTCGAGCTCGCCGGCCGGCCCGGGCGGGTCTTCTTCTGCAACTCCGGCGCCGAGGCCAACGAGGCGGCGTTCAAGCTCAGCCGGCTCACCGGCCGCCCAGGGGTGATCACGGCCGAGGGCGCCTTCCACGGCCGGACGATGGGCGCGCTGGCGCTCACCGGACAGCCGTCCAAGGCCGCCGCGTTCGCGCCGCTGCCCGGAGGCGTCCAGTACGTGCCCTACGGGGACGAGGCCGCGCTGACCGGCGCCGTCTCCGCGGACACCGCCATGGTCCTGCTCGAGCCGATGCTGGGTGAGGGGGGCGTGCTGCCGGCGCCGGCCGGCTATCTCGCCGCCGCGGCGTCCGCGGCGTCGGGCGCCGGCGCGCTGTTCGCCGTCGACGAGGTGCAGACCGGCATCGGCCGGACCGGCCACTGGTTCGCGCACCAGGCCGACGGGCTGCGCCCCGACGTCATCACGCTGGCCAAGGCGCTCGGCGGCGGTCTGCCGATCGGCGCGATGCTCGCCTTCGGCGAGGCCGCGGACCTGCTGACGGCGGGCTCGCACGGCTCCACCTTCGGCGGGAACCCGATCGCCGCCGCCGCCGCGCTGGCGGTGCTGGACACCATCCGCGACGAGGGGCTGCTGGAGCGGGCCAAGGAGCTCGAGCACCGGTTCACCACCGGCATCGAGGGGCTCGGCCACGCCGGGATCAGCGGCGTCCGGGGGAGGGGTGCGCTGCTCGGCGTCGTCCTCACCGCCGACGTCGCCGCGCAGCTGGAGACCACCCTGCGGGCCGCCGGTTTCCTCACCAACGCCGTCGCGCCCGGCGTCCTGCGCCTCGCCCCGCCCCTCGTCCTCACCGACGCGCAGGTCGACGCCTTCGTCGCGGCCCTGCCCGCCGCCCTCGACACGGCTCTCCAGGAGAACGACCAGTGACCCGGCACTTCCTCAAGGACGACGACCTCACGCCCGAGGAACAGGCGGAGGTGCTGGCGCTGGCCGCCTCGCTCAAGGCGAGCCGGCACACGGCCGACGCACCGACCCCGCTGCGCACCCCGAACGGCACGCCGCAGGCGGTGGCGGTGCTCTTCGACAAGCCCTCGACCCGCACCCGGGTGTCCTTCTCCGTGGGGGTGGCCGAGCTCGGCGGCTACCCGCTGGTCATCGACGCCGGCAGCAGCCAGCTGGGCCGCGGCGAGCCGATCGAGGACACCGCCCGGGTGCTCGACCGGCAGGCCGCCGCCATCGTGTGGCGCACCTTCGGCCAGGACCGGATCGAGGCGATGGCATCGGTCAGCCGGGTGCCGGTGGTCAACGCCCTCACCGACACCTACCACCCGTGCCAGATCCTCGCGGACCTGCAGACGGTGATCGAGCACAAGGGCTCGCTGGCCGGGCGGTCGATGACCTACCTGGGCGACGGCGCCAACAACATGGCGCACTCCTACCTGCTCGGCGGCGCCACGGCCGGGATGCACGTGCGGATCGGGTCGCCGGAGTCCTACCGGCCCGACCCGGCCGTGCTGGAGCGGGCCGCGACGATCGCGGCGGCCACCGGCGGCTCGGTGGGCTGGACCGCCGACGCCGATGCCGCCGCGGACGGCGCCGACGTGCTGGTCACCGACACCTGGGTCTCCATGGGCCAGGAGGGGGAGTACGACACCCGCGTCGCCCCCTTCCTGCCCTACGCCGTCGACGAGGCCGCGCTCGGGCGGGCCGCCGACGACGCCGTCGTGCTGCACTGCCTGCCGGCCTACCGCGGCAAGGAGATCGCCGCCGAGGTGATCGACGGCCCGCAGAGCGCGGTCTGGGACGAGGCGGAGAACCGGCTGCACGCCCAGAAGGCCCTGCTCGTCTGGCTGCTGGAGAAGAACTCGTGACGGCCGGCCACCCGGTGCGCCGCCGACGTCCTGGGCCGCGGTCGGTATGACCCAGGCGCTCACGCGGTCGGCCCGGCAGGCCCGCATCCGCCAGCTGATCGAGGCCCAGCCGGTGACCTCGCAGACCCAGCTGGCCGCGCTGCTGGCGGAGTCGGGCATCGAGGTCACCCAGGCCACCCTCTCCCGGGACCTGGAGGAGCTCGGCGCGGTCAAGATGCGCGGCTCCGACGGCGCCCCGGCGTCCTACGTGCTGCCGCCGGAGAACGCCCCGCTGCGCCCCGCCCAGACGGCGCCCGCGCGGCTGACCCGGCTGCTGGCCGACCTGCTCACCAGCGCCGAGGGCAGCGCGAACCTCGCCGTCCTGCGCACACCGCCCGGCGCCGCGCAGTTCCTGGCCTCGGCGCTGGACAAGGTGGGCCTCCCCGATGTCCTGGGCACGATCGCGGGGGACGACACTCTGCTGGTCGTCTCCCGCGACCCCGACGGCGGGCCGGCCCTGGCCGACCGGCTGCGGGCGCTCGCGCAGCGCACCCCCGCCGTCTACCCCGAACTGAGCGCCGACCTGGAAGAGGAACCCGGCACGTGAGCAGCAGCGCACCTGGATCGCAGACCCGGCTCTGGGGCGGACGCTTCGGCGGCGGCCCGTCGCCGGCGATGGCCGCGCTGAGCAAGTCCACCCACTTCGACTGGCAGCTGGCGCCCTTCGACCTGGCCGGCTCGCGGGCCCACGCCCGCGTCCTGCACCGCGCCGGCCTGCTGGCCGACGACGAGCTCGACCAGATGATCGGGGCCCTGCGCGAGCTCTCCGCGGAGGTCGCCGCCGGCACCTTCACCGCGATCGACTCCGACGAGGACGTGCACGAGGCCCTGGAGCGCGGTCTCACCGAGAAGCTCGGCGCGCTGGGCGGCAAGCTGCGCGCCGGCCGCAGCCGCAACGACCAGATCGCCACCGACCTGCGGCTCTACCTGCGCCACCACGTGCGGGCGCTGGTCGGCGAGCTCTCCTCGCTCGAGTTCGCCCTGGTGGGCCTGGCCGAGCGGTACCAGGACGTCCCGGCGCCGGGGATGACCCACCTGCAGCACGCCCAGCCGGTGCTCATCGCCCACCAGCTGCTGGCACACGCCCACTCGATCGCCCGCGACGTCGACCGGCTGGTCGACTGGGACAAGCGGGCCGCGGTGAGCCCCTACGGTTCCGGTGCGCTGGCCGGCTCGTCGCTGCCGCTGGACCCCGACGCGGTCGCCGCCGAGCTCGGCTTCGACCGGGCCTCGGACAACTCCATCGACGGGGTCAGCGACCGCGACTTCGCGGCGGAGTTCTGCTTCGTCGCCGCCCTGCTCGGCGTCCACCTCTCCCGGCTGGGGGAGGAGGTCGTGCTCTGGACCTCGACGGAGTTCGGCTGGGCGCGTCTCGACGACGCCTGGGCGACCGGGTCGTCGATCATGCCGCAGAAGAAGAACCCCGACATCGCCGAGCTCGCGCGTGGCAAGTCCGGCCGGTTCGTCGGCAACCTGACCGGCCTGCTCACCATGCTCAAGGGCCTGCCGCTGGCCTACGACCGTGACCTGCAGGAGGACAAGGAGCCGGTCTTCGACTCCATGGAGCAGCTGCTCCTCCTGCTCCCCGCCGTCACCGGGATGATCGCGACGCTCACCCTCCGCCCCGAGGTGCTCGAGGCCGCCGCGCCGCAGGGCTTCGCGCTCGCGACCGACGTCGCCGAGTGGCTGGTCCGGCAGGGCGTGCCCTTCCGCTCGGCGCACGAGATCAGCGGCGCGATGGTCGCCTTCTGCGAGGAGGCCGGGCTGGAGCTCGACCAGCTCGACGACGACCAGCTGGCCGGCATCGACGAGCGGCTGACGCCGGACGTGCGCTCGGTGCTCTCCGTGCGCGGCGCGCTGGCCGCGCGCAGCACCCGCGGGGGGACCGCGCCGGAGCGGGTCGCCGAGCAGATCGCCTCGCTCACGGACCTGGCGGCCGCGCACGGCCGCTGGGCGTCGTCTTCGCCGGTGGCGCCGGTCCTCTGATCGTGCCGTCGTCCGACGCCCCGGGGCCCGGGCCGCTCGTCCGCGCCGACGAGCTGCTCGGGCCGGTCGACGTCGTGGCCCCGGCTCTCCTCGGGTGCTGGGTGGTGACCGACCGGCCGGAGGGCCGGGTCGCGCTCCGGCTCACCGAGGTCGAGGCCTACTCCGGGCAGGGGGAGGACCCTGCCTCGCACGCCCACGCGGGGCCGACCCCGCGCGCCGAGATCATGTTCGGCCCGCCCGGCCGGCTCTACGTGTACTTCAGCTACGGCGTGCACTGGTGCGCCAACGTCGTCGTCGGGCCGGAAGGCCGTGGCTCGGCGGTGCTCATGCGGGCCGGCGAGGTGGTCGTGGGGGAGGAGCTGGCGCGGTCGCGCCGTCCCGCCGCCCGGGTCGCCAGGGACCTGGCGCGGGGGCCGGCCCGGCTCACCCAGGCGCTGGGCATCGGCCCCGAGGACCGAGGGAGGGACCTGCTCGACGCCGCCGGCCCCGTCCGGCTGCACCACGGCGGCCCCCCGTCCGCCGTGTCGGCCGGTCCGCGGGTCGGCATCAGCAAGGCCGTAGAGCTGCCGTGGCGGTTCTGGGAGACCGGCGCCCCGTCGGTGAGCGTGTTCCGGGCGGGCGGGAAGCCGCGGCGCAGGAGCGCCGGGCAGGATGGGCTCCCGTGACCCCCTCAACCGAGCCCGGAGTGATCGACGAGCTGCACCGCCGCGGGCTGATCGCCCAGAGCACCGACGAGGCCGCGCTGCGCGCCCATCTCGCCGAGGGGCCGGTCGCGTACTACGCGGGCTTCGACCCGACCGCGCAGAGCCTGCACGTCGGGCACCTGCTCCAGTTCATGGTCCTGCGCGCGCTCCAGCGGGCCGGTCACCAGCCCGTCGTCCTCGTCGGCGGCGCCACCGGCCTGATCGGGGACCCACGGCCGTCGTCCGAGCGCCAGCTCAACGACCGCGACACCGTCGCCACCTGGGTCCAGCGCATCCGCGAGCAGGTCGCGCCGTTCCTGGACGTGCCGGCCCAGAGCGCGGGCCTCAAGAGCCCGGTCTACGTGAACAACCTGGACTGGACGGCGCCCGTCTCGGCGATCGACTTCCTCCGCGAGCTCGGGAAGCACTTCCGGGTCGGCAAGATGCTGGCCAAGGAGGCGGTCTCCGCGAGGCTGAACTCCGAGGCCGGCATCAGCTACACGGAGTTCAGCTACCAGATCCTGCAGGCCAACGACTTCCGCGAGCTGCACCGCCGGCACGGGGTGACGCTGCAGACCGGCGGGTCCGACCAGTGGGGCAACCTGACGGCGGGGATCGACCTCGTGCGCCGCACCGAGGGCGCAACCGTCCACGCGCTGTCCACCCCGCTGGTGACGAAGTCCGACGGCACCAAGTTCGGGAAGTCCGAGGGCGGCGCCGTCTGGCTCGACCCGGCGCTCACGTCCCCGTACGCCTTCTTCCAGTTCTGGCTGAACGCCGATGACGCCGACGCCCGCATGTGGCTGCCCCTCTACTCCGAGCGCCCGGCCGAGGAGCTCGAGGCGCTGGTGGCCGAGAGCCTGGAGCGCCCGGCCGCCCGGACCGCGCAGCGTGCGCTCGCCGAGGAGCTGACCCTGCTCGTGCACGGCCCCGACCAGCTGCGCCAGGCGGAGGCGGCCGGCCGGGCGTTGTTCGGCCGGGAGGACCTCGCCTCGCTCGACGCCGCGACCCTGACGGCCGCGCTCGAGGAGGCCGGGGCCATCACGGTGGACGGCGACGTGCCCACCGTCGCGCAGCTGCTGCAGCAGACCGGCCTGGTCGCCAGCCTCTCCGAGGCCCGGCGCACGGTGAAGGAGGGCGGCGCCTACCTCAACAACGAGCGGGTGACCGACGCGGAGGCCGTGCCCCCGGCGGATGCGTGGCTGGCCGGCGGGTGGCTGGTCCTGCGGCGCGGGCGGCGCGCCATCGCCGGCGTCCGCCGGGGCGCCTGACCGCCCCGTCGCCCGGATGACCAGCAGGTTTCGGGGGTGTGGCTGGGGAGTGTCGGCCGTCACGGAGGGGCGGGTTGCACGGGGCCGCGGGGGGCGTGTAACTTTCTCTTTGCGCCGCGCGGCCCGGAAGGGCCGCCGGACCAGCCCCCGCTAGACGGGCTGCTGGAAACCGGCGTAGAGTTGGA
>NZ_JBJHAM010000029.1:0-38781 GCF_054051035.1 Blastococcus sp. SYSU DS0619
CCCCCCCCACCCCCCCCCCCCCCCCCCCCCCCCCCCCCCCCCCCCCCCCCCCCCCCCCCCCCCCCCCCCCCCCCCCCCCCCCCCCCCCCCCCCCCCCCCCCCCCCCCCCCCCCCGGACCGGGGACCCGCCGAGCCGTGTGACGAGGCTCCCCCGTCGGCTTCCCCGCCCCGGCGGATACTGGCGGGCGTGACCGAGTCCCGTCCGCCGTCCCGACGTCCGTCCCCGCTGCTGCTGGTCGCCGTCGTCGCGGGTGCGGCCGTCGCGGTCGGCGCGTTCGTGCTGCTGGACCCGATCGTCGCCGCGGCCGTCGCGATCATGGCGGTCACGGCCGTGGGCGTGGGGGTCGCGGCCAGCAACTGGGAGTCGCACGCGACCTTCGAGGAGCGGGAGCACGCCCGGGCCCGTCGTCGCAAGGAGAAGTGGGAGCGCAACGCCGGCGCCCGCGCCCGGGACCGGGCCCGCTGGGAGGCCCACCAGGCCCGGCAGGCGCGCAAGGCCGACGCCCCGGGCAGCGACGCCGCCGGGCGCTGAGCCCCACCCGGTAATCCGTTCGACCGCACGCCCCGGCGTCCCTACGGTGACCGGCATGCGGAACTGATCGCGGCTGCGCTCCCTCCCGAGCGCCCGCCCTCCCCCGAGCCGACCTGCCGCGGCGCGGCCCGTGCCGCCGCCCGCCGTCCGCGCCCGTCCCGGGCGCCGCTCCCTCCCCCTGTCCGGCCGGGTCCCGTGCTGCCCGCACGCCCGCCGGCACCCGTGCCGACCTCCCCTGGAGGCACCCCGTGTCACGTCCTGTCCTCCCACCCCCCGCCGCCGAGGCGCGCGGCGCGCTGCCCGACGCCGACCACCCGGCGTTCGACCGGCTCGCCGCCGCCGTCCTCGCCCGCCCGTCGGCCCCGCTCGGGGCGCAGCTGCGCGCCCTGCTGCCGGGTACCGCGGGGATCCGCTGGCTGCACCAGGAGTCCCTGCCCCCGACCGCCCGCCCGGCCGACCTCACCGGCCCGCAGTGGAGCTCGCTGTTCCGGTGCTGGACCTCGACCGCCTCGGTGCCGCACGGGCGGGCCGGCGGCGGTCCCGGCGGCCGGCCCTCCCCGCACGGCCACGCGCCCGCGGCCATGGCCTCGCCGCGCTGGCACTGACTGCCGCGGATCAGTCCCCGACCGCGTCCTCGGCCGTCAGGTCGTCGGCGCGGTCGGGGAACGCGAACGCCTCGGCCAGCGCCTGCCGCAGCGACCAGGCGCCCGCCCGCCAGGCCAGCGCCCGCCCGAGCGCCTCCGGCGTGCCGTCGACGTGGTCGGCGTCCTCCCCCGGCCACCACGCGACCGGCCGCCCGGCCACCGTCAGCGGCGCGTGCACGGCCACCTCCCCCGTCAGCCCGGCCCGGCCCAGCCGGGCGGCGGCCAGCGCGGCACCGGGCAGCTCCGCCCAGCGGAGCCGGCGCACCGGGGCGCTGGTGACGGCGCCCCGCACCACCTCACCGGCCAGCGGGAGGTCCAGCAGGTCGGCCACCGCCCCCGGCGCACCCCCGGCCGGCACCACCGGCAGGTCCAGCAGCGGGAGCAGGTGCGGCGCGTCCAGCACGACCGCCCGCTCCACCACCCGTCCCGTCGCGACCCGCACCCGCGCCGGCGGCTCGACGTCCACCCCGTCGAGGACGGCGGCCAGCCGGGCGTGCACGGTGGCGAGGGTCCCGGGGGGCACGGTGCGCGCCGGGTCCCCGAGCCGGTCCAGCAGGTCCAGGGCGCCGTCGGGGTCGGCGAGGACGTCGTCCAGCGTCGCCGGCGGGCGCAGCAGCCCCAGCAGCGGTTCGTCGAGCGGCGCGGGGTCGTACAGCCCGGCCAGCTCCGTGCTGCCCGGGTGCGCCAGCCGCCCCGGGCGCCGGCCCGCCAGCACCGGGTGGGTCAGCAGCCACCAGCGCAGGTAGCCCGGCGCGGGCACCCCGTCGACGACGACGTCGGCCCACGCCTCGGCCGGGGCGGTGGCGAGCAGCGGCAGCGCACCCACCCAGTCGGCCACCAGCTCCAGGTCGCGCACGGCGACCAGCGGCGGCCAGACCGGTGGCGGCCCCGGGGGCAACCGGTCCAGGACGGCGTCGGCCCACTCGTCCGCACCGTCGACGTCGAGGTCGTCGGGGTCGTCGGCCCGCACCAGGGCGAAGCCGTCCAGCACGCCGACGGCTCGCAGCGCGGCCACGTCGGCCCGGGCGGCGAACCCCGGGTCGAGGACGCCCAGCGCCCCCTCCTCGAGGACGGCGGCCAGCGGGGACCCCGGCAGCACCAGCTCCCCCGCCGGCGCGAACCCGCCGTCGGCGTCGGGGAGGGCGAGCTCGGCCAGCCACGGCAGGTCCCGGGCCGTGCCGGGCACGGCGGCGGCCAGCGCCAGCACCGCATCGGCCAGCTCCTCGGGATCCGGGCCGGGAGAGAACCGGTCCCCGGCGCGGTCCAGCGAACCCTCCACCGCGGCCCGCACCGCCGGGTCGCCCAGCACCGCCGCCGGGGTCGCCGGGCGGGCGCCGAGCCGCTCCAGCAGCCGGCGCGCCCCGGGCAGCGCGACGGCGGCGGGGTCGGCCAGCCGCAGCGGCAGCGCGCCCAGCCGCCCGACCGGGAGCCCGGGCTCGGGCAGCAGCACCCCGGCCGGGCCGTGCGCGGTCCGCCCGTCGGCCAGCGGCACCGGCAGCGCGGCGAGCGCCTCCCGGTCGGCGTCGGCGAAGGCGGCGTACAGCGCCGCCCACCAGCCGGCCGGGCGGTCGAGCCCGCGCACCGCATCTCCCACCTCGGCCACCCCTGCCCGGCCGACCCCGAGGGCGGCGAGCGCCGGCCGGTCGTCCTGCCGCGACCAGCCGGCCGGCAGCAGCCCCGGCAGCGCTCCGGTCAGCGCCGCCACGCGGGGCGCGTCGGCGTCGTCGAGCACGACCGCCCGGGCCGGGACCTGGCGCTCCGCCGGCTCCCCGGCGACCGGCAGCCACGCGGTCTCCCGCAGCCGGCCGAGCGCCGCCGTCGACAGGGCGGCGTCGAGCTCGGCGCCGGCCAGGCCGACCCTCGGGACGAGGGCGAGCAGCGCCGGATCGGCCGGCAGCCGCCCGACCAGGTCGGCCAGCGTCTCCGCGGCGGCCGCGACCAGGACGTCGGTGACCGGTCCGGGCAGCACGTGCCGCCGGTCGGGCCCGAGCGGGAACGGCGCGATCAGCCGCAGCGGCAGCCCGAGCGGCTCGTCGCTGGGCGTCGGGGCGTGCACCACCTGGCGGCCGGGCAGGGGCAGCGGGCGGCCCGCCTCGTCCACCGGGACCGCCCAGGTCACCGTCCACGCCCGCCGGTCGCGCTCCTCGACGGCACGGTCGGCGAGCAGCTGCTCCGGCAGCTCCCCCGACCGCTGTGCCACCGCCCACCGGGTGACGACGCCGTCCGCGCTCAGCCGTACCTCCGGCGGCGCGCCGCTCCGTGCCAGCTCCCGGCGCACCCCGTCGACGACGACCTCCACCGCCGCGAGCCCGGGCAGGGCCAGCAGCAGCTCGGCGGAGAGCTGCCGCATCGCGGCCGCGACCGCGGTCCGCGCCCCGGGGCGCAGCGGCAGCACCACCTCGGTGTCGAACCCCTCCGGCGGCTCACCCCCGGCCGGCCAGGGCAGCCGCAGCACGGGCACGGCTCCCTCCCGGCGGGCCAGCTCACCGGCCAGCGGGGCCATCGCCGCCACCTCCGCGCGGGTGCCCGCGGCGCTGAACCGCACGCCGCCGGTGCGGGACACCACCGCCGGCTCGTCGCTCACCGCCAGCACGGCGGCGAACCCGACCCCGAACCGGCCGACCGTCCCGGCGTCGTCCCGCTTCGCCGAGGCCCGCAGCGTGGCCAGGCCCAGCACCCCGGCGGCGTCCAGGGGCGCCCCGGTGTTGGCCGCCCGCAGGACCCCGGCGGCCAGCTCCAGCCGCAGCCGTCCCGGCCGGCCCGCCCGGGCGGCGGCGTCGGCGGCGTTCTGCGCCAGCTCCACGAGCACCCGGTCGCGGTAGCCGCCGCGGACCAGGTCTTCCTCGGCGTTGGCGTCCTCCCGGAAGCGCGCCGGGGACGCGGCCCACGCGTCGAGCACCCGGCGGCGGAGGGCGGCCGTGCCGAAGGGATCCCTCCCAGGGGTTCGGTCGGCCATGCGCCGGACCCTAGGGGCGTCCGCCGGCGGCCGGAACTCCTTCCGGGTGAGGCGAGGGTTCGGGCCACCGGAGAACGGGCACGGTGCCGCCCAGGGACGAACCGGCGAGCAGAGCCGGCGATGAGAGGCGGTCGTGGTGGCGCTCTGGCAGTCCGCGCGCCCGCCGCACGCGTTCGCCGAGATCTGGTGCCAGCAGCTGGCCTCCCTAGGCGAGCTGGCCGGGCTGCGCGCCCGGCTGCGCATCTCCATGACCGGCAGCGCCACCGTGCTGCACCCCGAGCGGGACCACTGGTCCGAGCGGCTGGTGCTGATCGCCGACGAGCTGACGTCCAACGCGCTGCGCCACGGCGGCGCCCCGGTGGCGGCGGTCCTCGGCCGCGCCGACCACTCGTGGATGATCGCCGTCCGGGACGCGAAGCCCGACGTCCCGCCCACGCCGGCGAAGGGCCGTGACCCGGGCCTGGGGGGTTTCGGCCTCTACCTCGTCGCCGATCTGTCGGCGGCCCACGGCTGGTTCACCGAGCCGGGCGCCAAGACCGCCTGGGCCGTGGTGGACGGCCGGCCGGGCACCGCCTGACCCGGGTCAACCACCGCCTTCCGTGCACGGCTGACCGGAGATGCAGACCGGCGGGTCGTACGGCGGCTCCTCGACGTCGTCGGAGCGGCCGTCCAGGTCGGTGATCACCTCGTCCACCGGCCCACCCTCGAACTCCACGACCACACCGGGCGGGCACTCGACCGGCTCGGTCTGCACGTGCCCTCGGTCGCTCCCCCCGGTCCCCGCCTCGATGCGGATCTCGATGCAGGCACCGACGGAGTACTGGGTGTAGGACCAGCCGCCGCCCTCCTCGATCTCGGTGGCGATCGTCCTCACCAGCGTGATGACGTCCCCCTCGGCCGACGAGCGCAGCGCGTACCCGTAGGGATCGAGGGCCTGCAGCGCGGCCGCACCGGTGCTCGTGGGATCCAGCGCACGACGGTGGAGGTGACCCTCGTGCGCCCCGTCCAGCCACTCCTGCAGGTCGTCGGCGGCCCGGTCCTCGATCGACGCGGCGCAGCCGGTCAGCGCGGTGATCAGCGCGGTGCCCGCGACCACGACCGTCTTCCGGACCATCCGGGCAGCATGCCAGCCCGGTACCGCCGTGTCTCGGATCCCGCCGTCGGCACCCGACCCCGTCCGGGCGACCCCCGCGCCGGTGTGTGTGACCCGCGGGTAACGTCCGCCACATGTCGCTCAGCGAAGAGTTGGACACGGTCACCGGCGCCGCCGCGGGCACGGTCGACCGGCACTCGACCACCGAGACCATCGAGTCGACGGCGCCGGCCACCGGGGCGGTCGTCGGCGTCTTCCCCGTGCACGACGAGGCCGCCGTGGGCGAGACCGTCGCGCGGGCCCGCACCGCCGCCGGGCACTGGGCCGCCCTCGGCTTCGACGGCCGCAAGCAGCGGCTGTCGGCCTACCGCGGCTACCTGGCCCGGCGCATGCACGAGCTGGCCGACCTGGTGCACCGCGAGAACGGCAAGCCGCACGCCGACGCGATCCTCGAGATCACCCTCGCCGTCGACCACCTGGCCTGGGCCGCCGGGCACGCCCGCAAGACCCTCGGGCCCCGCCGGATCGCCGCCGGCATGCTCGCCGCCAACCACGCCGCCTACCTCGAGTACCAGCCGCTGGGCGTCGTCGGCGTCATCGGCCCGTGGAACTACCCGGTGTTCACGCCGATGGGCTCGATCGCCTACGCCCTGGCCGCCGGCAACGCCGTCGTCTTCAAGCCCTCGGAGTTCACCCCGGCCGTCGGCGCCTGGCTCGCCGCCGCCTGGCGGGCGGCCGTGCCCGACGTCGCCGAGGCCTTCCAGGTGGTCACCGGCCTGGGCGCCACCGGCGCCGCGCTGTGCCGCGCGCCCGTGGACAAGGTGGCCTTCACCGGGTCGGCCGCGACCGGCCGGAAGGTCATGGCCGCCTGCGCGGAGACCCTCACCCCGGTGCTCATGGAGCTCGGCGGCAAGGACGCGATGATCGTCGACGACGACGCCGACGTGGTCGCCGCCGCCGACGCCGCCGTCTGGGGCGCCATGAGCAACGGCGGCCAGACCTGCATCGGGATCGAGCGGGTGTACGCCACCTCGGCGGTCTACGACCGGTTCGTCGCCGAGGTCACCGCCCAGGTGCAGCAGCTCCGCCCCGGTTCCGACGACGAGGCCACCTACGGGCCGATGACCATGCCGTCGCAGATCGACGTCGTCCGGCGGCACGTCGCCGACGCCACCGCCGCGGGCGGCCGCGTGGTCACCGGCGGGACCGACGCCGACGCCTACCCGGCCGAGGGCTACGTCGCCCCCACCGTGCTGCTCGACGTCCCCGACGACGCCTCCGCCATCCGGGAGGAGACCTTCGGCCCGACGCTGACCATCACGCGGGTCCGCGACTCCGAGGAGGCCCTCGAACGGGCCAACGCGACCAGCTACGGGCTGGCCGGCGCGATCTTCTCCGGCTCCAAGGACAAGGCGATGGACCTCGCCCGGCGGATGCGCAGCGGGATGACCTCGATCAACTCGGTGCTCACCTTCGCCTCGGTGCCGGCGCTGCCCTTCGGGGGCGTGGGCGAGTCCGGGTTCGGCCGCATCCACGGCGAGGACGGGCTCAAGGAGTTCACCCGCGCCAAGGCGATCACCCGCCAGCGGGTGGCGCTGCCGGTGAACCTGATGAGCTTCGGCCGGCCGGCCAACGCCGCCGACGCCCTCGCCCGCGTCATGGGCATGGTCCACGGGCGGCACCGGTGAGCGGCCCGGAGGTGCAGGACGAGTACGACGTCGTCGTCGTCGGTGCCGGGTCGGCCGGCAGCGCCCTGGCCGGGCGGCTGAGCGAGGACCCGACGCTGCGAGTGCTCGTGCTGGAGGCCGGCGGCTCGGACGACGTCCTCGAGGTGAAGATCCCGGCCGGGCTCTACAAGGTCTGGCGCACCCGCCACGACTGGAACTACACGACCGACGAGCAGCCCGGCCTGGGCGGCCGCAAGCTCTTCTGGCCCCGCGGCAAGCTGCTCGGCGGGTCCTCGTCGATCAACGCGATGATCTACATCCGCGGCGCCCGGGCCGACTACGACGAGTGGGCCGAGCGCACCGGCGACCCGTCGTGGTCCTACGACTCGGTCCTCCCGCTGTTCACGCGGATGGAGGACAACGCCCGCGGCGCCGACGAGTTCCACGGCGTCGGTGGCCCGCTGCGGGTCGAGGACCTGCGCTCGCCGCACCCCTGGACCCGCGCCGTCGTCGAGTCGGCGGTGGCCGCGGGTCACCCGGCCAACGACGACTTCAACGGCGCCACCCTCGAGGGCGTCGGCCAGTACCAGGTGACGCAGAAGCGCGGTCGCCGCTGGTCGGCCGCCGACGCGTACCTGCACCCCGCGGCCGGCCGGCCGAACCTGACCGTCCGGACCGGCGCGCTCACCACTCGGGTGCTCGTCGAGGGCGGCCGGGCGACGGGCGTCGAGTACCGCTGCGGCGGCCGGCTGCACACCGTCCGGGCCGCCCGCGAGGTCGTCCTCTCCGGCGGCGCGGTGAACTCGCCGCAACTGCTCATGCTCTCCGGCATCGGCCCGGCCGACCACCTGCGCGAGGTCGGCGTCGACGTGGTCCACGACCTCCCCGGCGTCGGGGACGGGCTGCAGGACCACCCGCTGGTCCCGGTGGTCTGGAACGTGCGGTCCGGGAAGTCGCTGCGGCTGGCGGAGACGCCGGTCAACCTGGCGAAGTGGAAGGCCGCCGGCCGCGGACCCCTGACCTCCAACCTCGCCGAGGCCGGCCTGTTCACCCGTTCGCGCGCCGACCTCGCCGAGCCGGACCTGCAGATGCACTTCCTGCCGGTCAAGTTCTGGAAGCAGGCGGAGATGGACCCCGACGCCGAGGCCTTCACTTCCGCCGTGGTCCTCGTCGACGTCCACTCCCGGGGATCGGTGCGGCTGCGCTCGGCGGACCCGACGTGGGCACCGGCGATCGACGCCGGCTACCTCACCGACGACCGCGACCTGGAGGCGCTCGTCTCCGGCGTGGAGCAGGCACGGGAGATCGCCGGCGCCGCTCCGCTGGCCGACGTGCTGGCCGAGGAGTGGTCCCCGGGCGGCACGGTCCACGGCCGCGAGGCGCTGCGGCAGTCGGTGCGCGACACCCTCGAGTCGCTGTACCACCCGGTCTCGTCCTGCCGGATGGGCACCGACGAGCAGGCCGTCGTCGACGCCCAGCTGCGGGTGCACGGCATCGAGGGCCTGCGGGTGGTCGACGCATCGGTCATGCCGACGCTCGTCCGCGGCAACACCAACGCGCCGACGATCATGATCGCCGAGCGGGCGGCCGACCTGATCCTCGGCCGCACCCCGGCCGCGCAGCTCACCACCGCCGGCTGACCGCACGGCCCCGCTCTGGGGGTGTTCCTCGCGCTCTGCGGGTCCTGCCGGACCCCCGGAGGACGAGGAACACTCCCAGAGCACGGCGTCAGCCGGTGGTCTGGCGGCCGACCTCGTAGATGAACCGGCCCGCCCGCTCCTGCTCGGCGAGGTGGTCGGCGACCGCCTGGACGGCGTCGGGCTCGGCCGAGACGGCGACCAGGCTCGGCGAGTACACGTCGAACCAGCAGCCGAAGCGCCCCAGCTCCCGCTGCAGCTCGGCCACCCGGTCGTCGCGCTCCAGGTCCGGCCACTCGGGGAACCACACGCGGAAGGTCGCGCGGCCGGCGTCGTGCAGCCGGCGCACGACCACCAGCGGTCCCTCCGCCGTGGCCACCACCTCGACCTCGTCGCCGAGGGCCAGGTCGTAGGCGAACACCGGGACGGCGACGAGCACGGCCCGCCCCTCCCCCGACGGGCGGGCGCGCAGGCCCTCCCAGGCGACCTCGCCGTCGCCGGCCGGGTACACCGCCACCCAGACCGTCTGCGTCGCCGCCGCGACGTCCGGGTGCTCGTCGGAAGTGCGACCCCGGAGACGGCCGACGGTGCCCGGGTGCTCCAGGAAGCTGCTCACGCCGCCCAGCCTAGGGAGCGCGCGACGCCTCACCCGATGTGACCTGACACTCCCTCCCGGTGGGACCACGCGGCGGCCGGGTCTGGTTGAGTACTACGTACCGGCGCCGCCCTCGCTCATCCGGAGCGGCAGGAATCGACGTCGGGCTGAGGCTGCGCCACCTTGGTGCGCCCGGCTGACCGACGTCTCGCCGACGATGCGAGCCCGCCCTGCCCTCGCGCAGGTGCGCCGGCGCTCGCGCTCGCCGAGGTGCTCGTGCGGCCGACCGAGCGTCGAAGGACTCCATTGACCTCCATGCAGAACACCCCCTCCCCCTCCGAGAGCGGCACGCGCCGCCGTCGTGGCGGACGCGGCCGCGGCACCCGCCCGGCCGGCGAGCAGCAGAGCCAGCAGCAGGCTCCGGCCACGCCCGCCGCGCCGGTCGTCCCCGTCGGAGGGGATGCCACCGTGCTGCCGACCGACACCACCTTCGCCGCCCTGGGCGTCCCCGCCCCGCTCGTCGAGGTGCTGACCGCCAGCGGCATCACCTCGCCGTTCCCGATCCAGGTCGCGACGCTGCCGGACAGCCTCGGCGGCCGGGACGTGCTCGGTCGGGGCCGCACCGGCTCGGGCAAGACCCTCGCCTTCTCCCTCCCGCTGGTCGCCCGGCTGGCCGCCTCCACCAGCAAGCGGCAGCCCAAGCGGCCCCGCTCGCTGATCCTGGTCCCGACCCGCGAGCTGGCCAACCAGGTCGCCGCCGTCGTCGACCCGATGGCCCGCGCCCTGGGCATGAAGACGACGACGATCTTCGGCGGCGTCGGCCAGAACCCGCAGGTCCAGGCACTCGCCGGTGGCCTCGACGTGGTCATCGCCTGCCCCGGCCGGCTCGAGGACCTCATCCAGCAGGGCCACTGCGACCTCGGCGCGATCGAGGTCACCATCCTCGACGAGGCCGACCACATGGCCGACCTGGGCTTCCTGCCCGGCGTCAAGCGGATCATGGACCGGACCCCGAAGGTCGGCCAGCGGATGCTCTTCTCCGCCACCCTGGACAACGGCGTCGACGTGCTGGTCAAGCGCTACCTGAGCAACCCGACCACCCACTCGGTGGACCCGGCCGTCGCCCCGGTCAGCACCATGACCCACCACGTCTTCCGCGTGGACGCCGCCGACAAGGGGAAGGTCGTCCAGGAGCTGGCCTCGGGCCTGGGCCGCAGCGTGCTCTTCACCCGCACCAAGCACCAGGCGAAGAAGCTGGCCAAGCAGCTCACGGCGGCCGGCGTGCCGGCCGTGGACCTGCACGGCAACCTGAGCCAGAACGCCCGCGAGCGCAACCTCGAGGCGTTCAGCAGCGGTGCGTCCCGGGTCCTCTGCGCCACCGACATCGCCGCCCGCGGCATCCACGTCGACGACGTGGCGATCGTCGTGCACGTCGACCCGCCCACCGAGCACAAGGCCTACCTGCACCGCTCGGGCCGCACCGCCCGCGCCGGCGCCGAGGGTGCCGTCGTCACCATCGCCACGCCCGACCAGGCCGCCGAGGTCCGCACTCTCGCGCGACAGGCCGGGATCACCCCGGAGGTGTCGGCCATCAAGCCCGGCGCCCGCGAGATCACCGCGCTGACCGGCCCGGCCGCTCCCTACGTGGAGCCGGCGCCGGTGGTGGAGCCCCAGCAGCAGAGCCGTGGCGGCGGCGGCGGTCGCCGTCGCAGCGGCGGGTCGGGGTCGGGCTCCGGCTCGGCCAAGCCCGCGTCGTCCTCCGCCGGCCGGAGCGGCGCGGCGGGCTCCGGTCGCGCCAGCGGCCCTGCCCGCACCCGGGCCGAGCTCGCGGCGCGCGCCGGTTCGTCGTCGGCGGCGTCCTTCAGCTCCCGCTCCCGCCGGGGCCGCTGAGACCACCCGGGGGCGGGCGGCGGAACGTCTTCCGCCCCCCCCCCCCCCCCCCCCCCCCCCCCCCCCCCCCCCCCCCCCCCCCCCCCCCCCCCCCCCCCCCCCCCCCCCCCCCCCCCCCCCCCCCCCCCCGGGCTCCCTGCTCCCCCACCGGCGGTTCCACGGAACCGCCGGAGCCTCAGTTCCCGCTGGCGAAGGCCGCGTCGAAGGCGGCCGCGGGCGGGTCGAACGCCAGCCGGCGGACGAACTCCAGCGCCTCCGGGGCCCCCAGGAGCCGGTCCATCCCGGCGTCCTCCCACTCCACCGAGATCGGCCCGTCGTAGCCGATGGTGTTGAGCATCCGGAAGCATGCCTCCCACGGGACGTCGCCGTGCCCGGTGGAGACGAAGTCCCAGCCGCGCCGCGGGTCGGCCCAGGGCAGGTGCGAGCCCATCCGGCCGTTGCGCCCGTTGCCGACCTGCTTCTTCGCGTCCTTGCAGTCGACGTGGTAGATCCGGTCCTTGAAGTCCCAGATGAACGACACCGGGTCGAGGTCCTGCCACACGAAGTGCGACGGGTCCCAGTTCAGCCCGAAGGCCTCCCGGTGGCCGATGGCCTCCATGGTGCGGACCGTCGTCCAGTAGTCGTAGGCGATCTCCGACGGGTGCACCTCGTGCGCGAACTTCACGCCGACCTCGTCGAAGACGTCGAGGATCGGGTTCCAGCGGTCGGCGAAGTCGCGGTAGCCGTCCTCGATCATCGACTCGGGCACCGGCGGGAACATCGCCACGGTCTTCCAGATCTTTGACCCGGTGAACCCGACGACGACGTCGACGCCGAGCTTGCGCGCCGCCCGCGCGGTCAGCTTCATCTCCTCGGCCGCCCGCTGCCGGACGCCCTCGGGGTCGCCGTCGCCCCACACGCGCGGGTGCACCATGCCGCGGTGCCGCTCGTCGATCGGGTCGTCGCAGACGGCCTGGCCGTTGAGGTGGTTGGAGATGGCGAAGACCTGCAGGCCGTAGCGCTTGAGCAGGTCCAGCTTCTCCTGCACGTACGAGTCGTCGTTCGCGGCGCGCTCGACGTCGAGGTGGTCGCCCCAGCAGGCGATCTCCAGGCCGTCGTAGCCCCACTCGGAGGCGAGCCGGGCGACCTCCTCGAACGGCAGGTCGGCCCACTGGCCGGTGAACAGCGTGACGGGACGGGGCATCAGGCGTCTCCTCGCAGGTAGGTGGTCATGACGGGATCTCGGTCCAGGTCGAGCGGTCGGCGGCGCTCCGCTCGACGGCGTCCAGCACCCGCTGCACCTGCAGCCCGTCGGCGAACGACGGCGCCGGGTCCTCCCCCGCCCCGATGGCGGTGACCAGGTCCACGACCTGGTGGGTGAACCCGTGCTCGTAGCCCAGGCCGTGCCCGGCCGGCCACCACGCGCCGACGTAGGGGTGCTCGGGCTCGGTGACGATGATCCGCCGGAAGCCGGCGGTCTCGGCCGGCTCGCTGCCGTCGAAGAACTGCAGGACGTTCATGTCCTCGAAGTCGAAGGCCAGGCTGCCGGCCGAGCCGTTGATCTCGATCCGGATGCCGTTCTTGCGCCCGAGGGCGAACCGGGTCGCCTCGAACACCCCGAGCGCGCCACCGGTGAACCGCCCGAGGAAGACCGCGGCGTCGTCGACGGTGACCTGCCCGGTCCCCTCACCGCCGACGCCGGACAAGGATCCGGCCGACGCGGGCAGGGGGCGCTCGGTCACGAACGTCTCCAGCGTCGCGCTCACGCCGGTGAGCGCCTGGCCGGTGATGTGCTGCGTCAGGTCGACGACGTGCGCGCCGATGTCGCCGAGCGCGCCGGACCCGGCCTTGTCCTTCTCCAGCCGCCACGACATGGGCGCGGACGCGTCGGCGATCCAGTCCTGCAGGTACTGCGCCCGGACGTGCCGGATCTCGCCGAGCCGGCCCTCGGCGACGAGCTTCCGGGCCAGTCCGATCGCGGGCACCCGCCGGTAGGTGAAGCCGACCATCGACCGGACACCGCGGGTCGCCGCCTTCGCCGCCGCCTCGGCCATCGCCTCCGCCTCGGCCACGGTGTTGGCCAGCGGCTTCTCGCAGAGCACGTGCTTGCCGGCCTCGAGCGCGGCGATGGCGATCTCGGCGTGCGTGTCGCCGGGCGTGCAGACGTCGACCAGGTCGACGTCGTCGCGCTCGATCACCCGCCGCCAGTCGGTCTCGGTGGCCGACCAGCCCAGCTTGCCGGCGGCCTCGGCGACCTTGCCGGCGTCCCGGCCGGCGAGCACGGCCAGCTCCGGCCGCAGCGGGAGGTCGAAGAAGTGGGGGGCGGTGCGCCACGCGTGCGAGTGCGCGGCGCCCATGAAGGCGTAGCCGATCAGGCCGACGCCGAGGGTGCGGGTCATCTGCTTCTCCCAGCGGGGATGGAGCAGCAGGGGAACGCGCTCGCTCCCCTGCTGCTCCCTCGACGGATCAGGACTCGAACGCGCGGTCGATGTAGTCCTCGACGTTCTCGGCGGTGACGACGGGGGCGTTCAGCACGATCTCCCGCGGGACCTCGGGCGAGACCAGGTCCGACATCGACTTGCCCTGCGCGACCAGGCGGGCCAGACGGATGCCGTCGGCGGCCTGGGTGTGCGGGTAGATGACGGTCGCCTGGAGGACGGAGTCCCCCTCCTGGATCTCCCGCATGGCGTTCGCCGAGCCGGCGCCACCGACCATGACGAACTCGTCGCGGCCGGCGTTCTCGATCGCGGCCAGGACGCCGACGCCCTGGTCGTCGTCGTGGTTCCACAGGGCGTCGATCTGCGGGGCGGCCTGGAGCAGGTTGGCCGCGGCCTCCTCGCCACCCTCGACCGTGAAGTCCGCCGCGACCCGGTTGTCGACGTCCAGCCCGCAGTCGGCCAGCGCGTCGGCGAAGCCCTGGCTGCGCTCCTGGGTCAGCGGCAGGGAGTCGATGCCGGCGATCTCGGCCACGACGGCGTCGGGGTTGTCGCCCACCTGCTCGCAGACGTAGGTGCCGGCGGAGACGCCCATGCCGTAGTTGTCGCCCAGGATGGTGGCGCGGGCGGCGAAGGGGCTGCTGAACTCCCGGTCGACGTTGATCACGGGAATGCCGGCCTCCATCGCCTGGAGCGCCACCGGCGTCATCGCGGCGCCGTCGAAGGGCAGCAGCACGATCGCGTCGACACCCTCGTTGATGAAGGTCTCGACCTGGCTGATCTGGGTGCTGACGTCGTTGGTGCCCTCGGCGATGATCAGGTCGATGTCCTCGTACTCGCCGGCCGCGTCCTGCGCCGCCTCCGAGATGCCGGCCATCCAGCCGTGGTCGGCGGCCGGGGCGGAGAAGCCGATCCGGACCGTCTCGCCGGTCTCGTCGTTGGAGCTGGCCGCGTTAGCGCCGGCACCCCCGCCGCCGCCCGAGCCCGAGCTCTCCGGCTCGTTGCTGGTGCAGCCGGCGACGAGCACGCCGGCGCCGGCCAGGGCGACCGCGGTGGACATCAGGCGACGGTAGGGGCGCTGCCTCGCTGCAGACATGTTCTCTCCTCGGTGGGCCTTCTCCGGCGGGTAGCCGGCAGGTGCGGATGGGATGGGACGGGTGGTTCGGTCAGGGGGTGGGGCCGGCTCCGGGCCGGTCGCCACCGGGGGCGCCGGGCACGCTCGTCCCGCCGGCCACCGCGCCCGCCGGGGTGCCCCCGGCGACCGGTCCGCCGGAGGACGACTCGCCCCGGCCGGAGCGCAGGCGGTGCAGCCAGCTGGAGCCCCCGCGTCCCTCGGCCAGCCGCATCTGCAGCAGGACGGCGAGCACGATGATCACGCCCTGCGCGACGGCCTGGATGGAGCTGGACAGGTTGTTGAGCGTGAAGACGTTCTCGAGCGTGGTGAAGATCAGCACGCCCAGGACGGTGCCGACGATCGTGCCGCGACCACCGGTGAGCAGGGTGCCCCCGATCACGACGGCGGCGATCACCTCGAGCTCCAGCATCGTGCCGTGGGTCGAGGTGCCGGTCGTCGTCCGCGCCATGAGCATCACCGCGGCGATGCCGCAGGTGAGGCCGGACAGCACGTACAGCTTGAGGGTGTGCCACTGCACGCGGATGCCGGCCAGCCGCGCCGCCTCGGCGTTGCCGCCGACGGCGAAGGTGTGCCGGCCGAAGGTGGTGCGGTTGAGCAGGATCCAGCCGGCGACCGACACCAGTGCCCAGATGACCACGAGGGAGGGCACGCCCAGGACGTCGCCCCCGAAGAAGTCCAGGAAGCCCTCGTTCTGCACGATCTGGGTCCGGCGGTTGGCGATGATCTCGGCCAGGCCTCGCGCTGCGGCGAGCATGGCCAGGGTGGCGATGAAGGCCACCAACCGGCCGTACGCGATGACGATGCCGTTGACCAGCCCGGCCCCGGCGCCCACCGCGATCGCGGTGAACACCATGACGATCCAGTGGACGTCCTCGGCCATCGCCTGGGTGGCGAGCGTGGTAGCCCACACCGACGAGAGGGCGACCAGTGCGCCCACCGACAGGTCGATGCCACCGCCGATGATCACGAACGTCATGCCGACACTGACCACGCCGATCACGGCGGCCAGCCGCAGGATCGTGAGGACGTTGTCGATGTCGACGAAGCGGTCGGGGGCGGTGACGGCCCCGACGATGCAGAGGAGGCCCAGGGCCACGACCAGGCCCAGGAGACGCCCAGCCGGTCCGGCCATGAAGCCGGACCCCTTGCCGGTCGCGCCCTCCGGCGCGCGGTCCTCCGCCGGCGCGGGCGCGCCCGCTGCCCCGGTCGTCACGGTGCTGCCGGTCATGCCACGTCCCCTTCGTGCTGCTGTGCGGTGGGCTGCTGCCGGTCACCGCGGTGACGCGGGCCGACCGTCCCCTCCATGACGAGGTCGAGCACGGCGTGCTCGTCGAGCGTGTCGGCCGGTTGCTCGGCGACGACGGATCCGTCGGAGATCACCAGCACCCGGTCGGCGAGGCCGAGGACCTCCGGGATTTCGCTGGAGACCACGACGACGGCGACCCCGCGGTCGGCCAGGTCGCGGATCAGGGCGTAGATCTCCGATCGGGCCCCGACGTCGACCCCGCGGGTGGGTTCGTCGAGCAGCAGGACCCGGCAGTCGCGCAGCAGCCAGCGGGCGAGCACGACCTTCTGCTGGTTGCCGCCCGAGAGCGTCCGCACCTCGCGGTCGACGTCGCCCGGTCGGACGTCGAGGGCTTCGACCTGCTCGCGGGCGGCGTCCTTCTCGCTGCTGCCGGAGAGGAAGCCGCCGCGGGCGAAGCGCGCCAGGCTGGCGATGCTGATGTTGCGGTAGACGGCATCGCCCAGCAGCAGCGCCTGGCTCTTGCGCTCCTCCGGGGCCAGGCCCACCCCCGCGGACACGGCGGCGGCCACGCTGCCCGGGCGCAACCGCTTCCCCTCCACGGTGACGGTGCCGCCGGTCGCCTTGCGCGCGCCGTAGATCGTCTCGAGGATCTCCGACCGCCCCGACCCGACGAGTCCGGCGAGGCCGACCACCTCGCCCGGCCGGACGTCGAAGGACACCCCGCGGAAGGTGCCGCGCAGGCCCAGGTCGCGGACCGAGAGAAGCGGTTCGGCGGCGGCGACCGGCCGGCGGTCGGGGAAGACGTACTCGATGTCCCGGCCGGTCATCAGCTCGATCACCTGGCGGGTGGAGGTGTCCCGCACCGGCAGGCCGGTGGCCACGGTGCGCCCGTCCTTCAGCACCGTGATCCGGTCACCGACCTCGCGGATCTCCTCCAGCCGGTGGGAGATGTAGACGACCGCGACCCCGTCGCGGGTCAGGTCGCGGATGACCTCGAACAGGTGCTGGACCTCTTCGTTGTCGAGGACGGCCGAGGGCTCGTCCATGACGATCAGCTTGGCGTCCTGCGACAGCGCCCGGGCGATGCTCACCATCTGCTGCGCGGCCGCGGGCAGCGAGCCGACCTCCGCGGTCGGGCTGATCTCGGGGTGCCCGAGGCGGGCCAGCAGCTTCCCGGCGGCCTCGTTCGCCGGCGCGGGGCGGGCCAGTCCGAAGCGCGACCGCTCCCGCCCGAGGAAGATGTTGTCGGCAACGGTGAGGCCGGCGACCAGATCGAGCTCCTGGTAGATGGTGGCGATCCCGTGCTTCATCGCCGCCTGGGGGTTCGTCAGCGAGACCGGCTCGCCGCGCCACTCGATCCGCCCGCCGTCGGGCTGGTGCGCCCCGGCGAGGACCTTGATCAGGGTCGACTTCCCCGCACCGTTCTGCCCGAGGAGGCAGTGCACCTCGCCGGCGCGTACGTCGAGGTCGACACCGTCGAGCGCACGCACCCCCGGGAAGGTCTTGACGATGCCGTGCATCGCCAGCAGCGGCGCACCCGCCGCGTCGTCGTGCCCCACCCGTGCACCGGTCACCGTGCTCACCTCCGGCACTTTTGCTCACCATTGACCATTAGTCCGCTGAGGCAGCAACATATGTGGCGCGTCACAGGAGGGTCAAGAATCTGGGCGGCGGTTACCGAACTGCAACCGACCGGGTGAACCTGCCCGGAACGGACACCGAGGACGACCGGGCCGCAGCGCGGCCACCGGCGGGATCCCGCAGGACCGCGGATCACCTCGCGAGGGCCTGGACCGACTCCTCGTCGAGGAACTCCTCGATGGCCATGAGCGCCGCACCGACCCGGCCGGAGAGGTCGGGCGCCTCGCTCACCGTGATCTCCAGCGCCCGGGCGGCCAGCGGCATCGAGCGCCGGTAGACGGCCTCCCGGATGCCCGCGAGCAACGGCACCCCGGCCTGGGCGACGCCACCGGTCATGACGATCCGATGCGGGTTGAAGAAGTTGACCAGTGCGGCGAGCACCGTGCCGATCGTGCGCCCGGCGCCGCGGACCAGCTCCAGCGCCACCCCGTCCCCCTGGGCAGCCAACCGCACGACCTCGCGCACCGTCTCGACCGGCAACCCGGCGGCGACGGCGTCGCGCAGCAGCGCGCCACCACCGGCGATGGCCTCCAGGCAGTTCTCCTGCCCGCACCGGCAGACGACGGTCCGCCCGTCGGGCTGGGCGACGTGGATGTGCCCGATGTCGCCGGCGCTGCCCTGCGCTCCCCGGTACACCCGCCCGTCGACGATCACGCCGCAGCCGATGCCCGTGCCCACCTTGACGACGAGCACGTCCTGCACGGAGCCCGCGACGCCGATCTCGCCCAGGGCCATGACGTTCACGTCGTTGTCGACGTAGACCGGGCACTCGTAGCGGCCGAAGGCGCTGGGGATCGGGTGGTCGTGCCAGCCCGGCATGATCGGCGGATGGGAGGGCCGCCCGGTCGAGAACTCGACCGGCCCGGGCACCCCGACACCGACGGCGCACACGTCGGCCGCCGTGAGCCCGACCTCGGCGAGCACCTGCTGGGCCAACCGGTCGACCTCCGCGAGCACGCGCGCCGGCCCGTCGGCGATGTCGATGGGATGGCCGACGGTCCCCAGGATCTGCGCGGAGAGGTCGGTGACCGCCACGTCCACGCTGGTCACGCCGAGGTCGACGGCGAGCACGCACCCGGCGCCGCTGTTGAACCGCAGCAGCGTGGGCGGGCGGCCGCCGGTGCTCCAGCCGCGCCCACCCTCCTCGAGGAGGTTGGCGGCGATCAGCTGGTCGACGCGCGCGCTCACCGTGTTGCGGGAGGCGCCGGTCAGCGCGACGAGGTCCGCCCGGCTCCGGGCGCGACCGGTCCGCACATGGCGCAGCAGCACGCCGGCAGACGCGGAGGTGGACGCCACGCCGCCATAGTGACACGCCGCAGCCGCCACCCCCGGGGTACGTGACCTGGTCGGCGCCCGGTCGAGGCCGACCGGCGCGGGCTCACCGGTCGGGCCATGCTGATTGAGCACTGCACCACCACCGTCGACCAGAGAGGTGCCCCCATGGGCCTGCCCATCACCCTGTCCGAGATCGCGCCCCGGATCTCCGCCGGCGCCTTCATCCTCAACAGCGGCCTCGGCAAGCGCGGCGCCGACGAGGAGGCCGCCGCCGGCATGCACGGCTTCGCCGCCGGCACCTACCCGTTCCTCGCGCAGCTGCAGCCGCAGCAGTTCGCGAAGGCGCTGTCCACCGCCGAGATCGCCATCGGTGCTGCGCTGCTGACGCCGTTCGTGCCCACCGCCGTCGCCGGCGCCGCGCTCACCGCCTTCTCCGGCGGGCTGCTCGGCCTGTACCTGAAGACGCCCGGCATGCGGAAGGAGGGCAGCCTCGCCCCCACCGAGCAGGGGCTGTCCATCGCCAAGGACAGCTGGCTGCTCGGCATCGGCATCGGCCTGCTGGTGCGGGGCACGGTCGACCGCGAGCCCCGCCGGGTGCGCAAGGCCGCGAAGACGCTGGACAAGGCGAACAAGCGGGCCGCGAAGGCCCGCAAGCGCCTCAACGGCTGACCGGCTCCGGGGGCTCGTCCCCCGGCACGTGCACCAGGCCGACCAGCCGGCGCCGGCGCCCGTCGCCGGGCCGGTTGGCCAGCCGCGCCTGCAGGACCGCGCGCAGGTCGCCCGCCAGCTCGCGGAACTCCGCCTCGGTGAGCCACAGCGCGACCTGCCGGTACCCGACCCCGTCGCGCTCCAGGTCGGGCTCCCCGCGCGCCAGGTAGCGGTCGAAGTCCGCCAGCAGCGCCGCGACGAAGGTGGTGAACGCCTGCCGGTGGTCCCCCGCGTTCATCGCGGCGAGGTCGTCGGCGGAGACGTGCGCCGCCGCCAGCACCAGCCGGTAGCTGCGCTCGGCGGCGCCGCGGACCTTCCGCTCCCCCACCACCTCGAGCACCCCGGCGTCGGCCAGGACGCCGACGTGCCGGTAGAGCGTCGCCGCCGGCACGTCGGCGAGCTCGGCGCGCAGATCCCCCGTGGTGAGCGTGCGGTCCCCCAGGAACGCCTGCACGACGCGCAGCCGGACGGGGTGCAGGAGGAGATCGACCGAGTTCATCCGCTCACCGTTCTCATTCTTGACAACGTTCTCGACGCTGAGAATAGTGACCGGCATGGCCACCCTGCAACTGACGCCGTCCACCCTGTCGGTCCGCCTCACCCGCCGCGAGAAGATCGCCGGCCTGCTGCGCGACGTCACCGTGCCGCTCTCGGCCGTGCGCGAGGTCGACGTCGTCCCCGACGCGCTCGCCGCCGCCCGTGGCCTGCGCGCCCCCGGGCTGGGGCTACCCGGCCTGCGGAAGATCGGCACGTGGCGGCGCCCCGGCACGCGCATGCTGGTCTGCGTGCGCCGCGGCCAGCCGGCCGTGCGCATCCGACTGGCGGGCCAGGACTACGACACGCTGCTCGTCGGGGCCGACGACGCCGCGGCCGTGGCCGCCTCGCTCCCCGCGGGCCGCTGACGTGCACGACGTCCCGGTGCAGGTGCCCGGCGCCACCCCGCTCGCCGGCACCCTGACGCTCCCCGACGCCCCGCTGCCGGCGCCCGCCGTGCTCCTCGCCCCGGGCTCCGGCCCGGTGGACCGCGACTCGAACCACCGCCGGGCCCGCTTCGACGTCACCCGCCAGCTCGCCGCCGCGTTGGCCGGCGCGGGGGTCGCCTCGCTGCGCTTCGACAAGCGCGGCGTCGGCGGCAGCCCCGGCGACTGGCGGGCCGCCGGTCTGCACGACAACGTCGACGACCTGGGCGCCGCCCTGGAGCTGCTCCGCGGGCGGCCGGAGGTCGACCCCGGCCGCGTGCTGCTCGCCGGGCACAGCGAGGGCGCGATCCTGGCCGCCGCGCTGGCCGCGCGGGGCGCCCCCGTCCGCGGCGTGGTGCTGCTGGCCATGAGCGCCACCCCCGGCGAGGAGCTGCTCCGCTGGCAGGCGCGGCAGATCGCGCCCACCCTCCCCCGGCCGGTGCGCGCCCTGCTGCGGCTGTTCCGGGTCGACCTGGAGCAGAAGGTGGCGGCCAACCACGAGCGGGTCAAGGCCACCACCACCGACGTCGCCCGCATCGGCGGCGCCCGCGTCAACGCCCGCTGGCACCGCGAGTTCCTGGCGCACGACCCGCGCGCGGACCTCCACCGGGTGTCCGTGCCCGTCCTGGCGGTCACCGGCAGCAAGGACCTGCAGGTCCGGCCCGCGGACCTGGACGTGATCGCGGCGACGGCCGCCGGGCCGGTCGAGACCCACCTCGTCCCAGACCTCACGCACACCCTGCGCCGGCAGCCCGGGCCGGCCAGCACGAGCGCGTACCGGCGGGAGCTGAAGCAGCCGGTGGACCCGCAGGTCATCGACGTGGTCGTCACCTGGTGCATCCGGACGACCACACCGGCCGACGGCGCGTCGACGGCCTGATCGGCGCACGGAAAGCACTTCCCCCGGTAGCCGCCCGGCCCCAGGATCTCGGTCCCACGAGGGCCGCCGGCCGGGCGGCCCGCCCCGAGGAGGTCCCCCGTGCGCTCCTGGAAAGCCCGTCCCGCGGCCCTGCGCCTGGCCGCGCTGATCACGGGGCTGGCCCTCGTCGGAACCGGCTGCGGCTCGGACGACGACGCCGACCCCGATGCCACCGTCGCGGCCCAGGCCGGGACCGAGACCGGGACCGGGTCGTCGGCCCCGACCTCGCCCGAGTCGTCCGCCGCGTCGTCCGCACCGTCGTCCGCACCGGCCGGCGAGCAGGAGGCCGAGACCGTCGGAGCCCAGCTGATCGACTTCGCCATCGAGCTCGACGAGGACGGCTTCGATGCCGGCAGCTACGAGTTCGAGGTGGTGAACGAGGGGGACGCCAGCCACGACTTCGTCGTCGAGCGCGACGGCGCGGACGTCGCCGCCACGCAGGTCCTGCAGCCCGGCCAGTCGGAGACGCTCGCGGTGGAGCTGGAGCCGGGGACGTACGTCTTCTACTGCTCCGTCGGCAACCACCGGTCGATGGGCATGGAGATCACCGTGACGGTCGCCTGATGACCACGACCACGACCCGCAGCCGGCGTTCGGAGCTGGTGACCTGGGTGCTGCGCGTGGCCGGCGCGGCCCTGCTCGCCGCCATGGGATGGCTGCACCTGGACCTGTGGTTCGACGGCTACCGGACCATCGACGTCATCGGGCCGGCGTTCATGCTCAACGCGATCGCGGGCTTCGCCCTCGCCGTCCTGCTCCTCGCCGTGCCCCGGCGCCTGCTGTGGCCGGCCGCCGCCCTCGGCGCGCTGACCGCGCTCGGCACCCTCGTGGCCCTGATCCTGTCCACCACCGTGGGGCTGTTCGGCTTCGTCGAGAGCACCGCGGCCCCGCTGTGGTGGGAGACGTTCTGGATCGAGGCGGCCGCGGTCGTGGTCCTGACCGCCCTCACGGGGCTCGCCCGGCGGCCCGGCTGACCGGAGCGGGTGGGCGGCTCCCCGCCCACCCGCTCCGGCACCCGTCAGCGGACGCCGAGCAGGTGCTCCATGGCCAGCTGGTCGAGCCGCTCGAACTGCAGGCCGCGCCGGCCCAGCGCCACCGGGTCGTGCGCCTCGGCGCGGAGCGCGTCGAGGCTCTCGCCCTCGGCCAGGGTCGGGACGGCGAGCTCGCCCACGCGGGCGGCCGCCAGCGCCTCGGCGACCTCCGGGTCGGCGCGGAACGCCTGCGCCTTCTCCCGGAGGATCAGGTAGTTCCGCATGCAGGCGCGGGCGGTCTCCCAGACGCCGTCGATGTCCTCGGTGCGCGGCGGCTTGTAGTCGAAGTGCACGTAGCCGTCGTAGGCCTTGCCCGTCCCCGAGCCGAGCATCGTGTCGACGGTCCAGAAGGCGCCGCGCAGGTTGCCCGCACCGAAGCGCAGGTCCTGGTCGAAGCGCGGGCCGTGCTGGCCGTTGAGGTCGATGTGGAAGAGCTTGTCGTGCCACAGCGCCTGCGCGATGCCGTGGGCG
Organism: Blastococcus sp. SYSU DS0619; assembly: GCF_054051035.1. NCBI lineage: Bacteria > Bacillati > Actinomycetota > Actinomycetes > Geodermatophilales > Geodermatophilaceae > Blastococcus > Blastococcus sp. SYSU DS0619. Next base: position 22,814 of record NZ_JBJHAM010000029.1, read on the forward strand.
AAGTTCAGCCCGGCCATCTCCTCGTGCCCGACCTCGGGGTTGAGGCCGACGCGGTCGGGCTCCTCCAGCTCGTTGATGAAGGCGATGGCGTGCCCGATGCTCGGGAGCAGGATGTCGCCGCGCGGCTCGTTGGGCTTGGGCTCCAGCGCGAAGCGCATGTCGTAGCCCTTCTCGCGCACGTACGCGCAGAGGACGTCCAGGCCCTCCTTGTACCGGTCGAGCGCGGCGGCGACGTCCTTGGTGCCGCCGGACTCCGCGCCCTCGCGCCCGCCCCACAGCACGTAGGTCTTCGCACCCAGCTCGGCGGCCAGGTCGATGTTGCGCAGCACCTTGGCGATCGCGTACCGGCGGACGGCGCGGTCGTTGGCGGTGAAGCCGCCGTCCTTGAACACCGGGGCGCCGAAGAGGTTCGTGGTCGCCATCTCGACGCCCATGCCGGTCTCGTCCAGCGCCTTCTTGAAGCGCTCGAGGTCGGCCGCGCGGGTGGCGTCGTCGGGGACCAGGTCGTCGTCGTGGAAGGTGACCGCGGCCGCGCCGAGCTCGGCGAGCCGGTGGACCGCCTCGACCGGGTCCAGCGGGGGGCGGATGGCGCCGCCGAAGACGTCGACGCCCTCCCAGCCCACGGTCCAGAGGCCGAAGCTGAACTTGTCGTCCTTGGTGGGGGTGAATCGGTCGGTCATGCGGGGATCTCCGTCCAGGTGGATCGATCGCTGGGTTGCTGCTCGCCGGCGCCGGGGACCCGCCCGGAGGCGGGCCGGCCGGCGGACGACGGGGTCTGGGAATGGCCGGTGGCGGGCCGGCTCACCCGGTCACCGGGCGCCCGCACCGGAGGGCGCGAGCTCGGGCACGGGGACGAGCGTGGGGTCGTCGAGGACCGACTCCAGGGCGACGTACGCGCCGCCGCGGACCGCGGCGGTGAACCCGAGGGTGGAGAGCACGACCCGGGCCCCGGCCACGCCGGGTGCCAGCACGCGGGCCTCGAGCTCAGCCAGGAGCGGCGCCATCAGGAAGCGCCCGAGGACGGCGAAGTAGCCGCCGAGGATGACCACCCGCGGGTTGAACAGGTTGATCAGCACCGCGGCGCCCGTCCCGAGCGACCGGCCGACCTGGTGGAGGGCGGCGAGCGTGCGGGCGTCCCCGGCCTCGGCCCGGGCGGCCACCTCGGCCAGCCGGGTCTCCAGGTCCCGCGCCGGATCGCTCACCGGGTCGCCGGGCTCGGCGGCGGCGCGCAGCAGCGCGGCCAGGCCGACCACGGTCTCCCAGCAGCCCCGCCGCCCGCAGCCGCAGACGATGTCCGGATCGCCCAGGGAGGTGTGCCCCACCTCGCCGGAGAGCCCGCCGGCGCCGCGCAGCAGCCGCCCGGCGACGATCACGCCACCACCGACGCCGACCTCACCGGTCAGGTAGACGAGGTCGGGGGTGCGTGCCTGGGAGCCCATGGCCCACTCGGCGATCGCGGAGAGGTTGGCGTCGTTCTCCACCCGGATCGGGAAGTCGACGTCCAGCCGCGTGCGCAGGCCGTCCAGGACGGCGACGTCGTGCCAGCCGATGTTGGGCGCCAGCGTGACCACCCCGTCGGCGCTCCGGACGAGGCCGGCGGCCGCGACGGTCAGCCCCACCGGGCAGGCGCCCACCGCGGCGGCCGCGGCGACGGCGTCGGTCACGACACCGGCCACCGCGTCGAGCGTGGCCTCGGCGCCGAGCGCAGGGATGTCCAGCGCCAGGCGCTGCTCGAAGAGCACCTCGCCACGCAGGTTGGGGACGAGGACGGCCACGTAGTCGACGTTCAGCTCCACGCCGATGCCGCAGACGCAACGGCCGTCCAGGTGCACCGTCAGCCCCGGCCGGCCCACAGAGCCGGCCCGGTCGACGTCGCCGGTGGTGACCAGCCGCCGCTCCGCCAGCTCGGCGACGAGGCTGGAGACGGTCGCCTTGTTCAGGCCGGTCTCCTGGGCGATGCGGGCTCGGGACCTGGGCCCGTGGTCGCGCAGGTGCCGCAGCACCAGGCCGAGGTTGGTGCGCCGCACCGTGGCCTGGTCGGCGGGGGCGCGCCGCTCGGCGGACCCGTCGTACAACGGAGGCACCTCGCCCATGCGCACCTCCTCGGGGAGCACTCTCCCGGTATTCGTCGGATCGACAAACAAATTAGGGGCACGGAGTCGGGTGGTCAAGCCGGGGCGTGGCGCGGGTCACGGACGGGTGATCGGTGCCGTCCCCGGGACCTCCGCCGGGCGGACCGGGAAGACGCCGCCTAAGGTCCCGTTCCCATGACGTCCGTGTCCCCGCTCCCGCCCGCCGCGGCCCCACCCGTCCCTGCTCCGGCCCCGCTCGGCCGGGGCGCGGTCCGATGACCCTGGTCGCGGGCGTCGACACCTCGACGCAGGCCTGCAAGGTCGTCGTCCGGGACGCCGGCACCGGGGAGCTCGTCCGGTCCGGCCGGGCGCCGCACCCGCCCGGCACCGAGGTCGCCCCGCAGGCGTGGGAGGACGCGTTCCGCGCGGCCGCCGCCGAGGCGGGCGGGCTCGACGACGTCGCCGCCGTGGCTGTCGGCGGCCAGCAGCACGGGATGGTGTGCCTGGACGAGCGCGGCGAGGTGGTCCGCGACGCGCTGCTCTGGAACGACGTGCGGTCGGCCCCCGCGGCCGCCGACCTGGTCCGCGAGCTCGGCGACGGCGACGAGGCCGCCGGCCGCCGGGCGTGGGCGGACGCCGTGGGGGTCGTCCCGGTCGCCTCGTTCACCGCGACGAAGCTGCGCTGGCTGGCCGACACCGAACCGGGCAACGCCGACCGCACCGCCGCGGTCTGCCTGCCCCACGACTGGCTCACCTGGCGGCTGTCGGCCGACCGCGAGCTCGGCACCCTGGTCACCGACCGCGGCGACGCCAGCGGCACCGCCTACTGGTCGGCGCGCACCGGCGAGTACCGCCTGGACCTGCTGGAGCACGCCCTGCGCGGCCGCCGGCCCGCCGTGCCGCGCGTGGCCGGGCCGGCCGAGCGGGTGGGCGCGCTGGCCGGCTCCGGCGCCGTCCTCGGGCCGGGTACCGGGGACAACGCGGCCGCCGCCCTCGGCCTCGCGGCCCGCCCCGGCGACGTCGTCGTCTCCATCGGGACGTCCGGCGTGGTGTCCGCGGTGACCCCCACCGCGGTCGCCGACGTGACCGGCACCGTCGCCGGGTTCGCCGACGCCACCGGGAACCACCTGCCGCTGGTCGCCACGCTGAACGCCGCCCGGGTGCTGGACGCGGCCGCCGCACTGCTCGGCGTCGACCACGCGACCCTCTCGGAGCTCGCGCTGTCCGCGCCCTCGGGCGCCGACGGCCTGGTGCTCGTCCCCTACCTGGAGGGCGAGCGGACGCCGAACCTGCCCGACGCCACCGGCTCGGTCCACGGGCTCACGCTGCGCACCTCGACGCCCGCGCACTGGGCCAGGGCCGCGGTGGAGGGCCTGCTGTGCGGCCTGGCCGACGGCATCGAGGCCGTCGTCGCCCAGGGCGTGACCGTGGAGCGGGTCCTGCTGATCGGCGGAGCGGCGCGCTCGGCCGCCGTCCAGCAGCTGGCGCCGGGCATCTTCGGCCGCCCGGTCCTGGTGCCACCGCCCGGTGAGTACGTGGCCGACGGCGCCGCCCGCCAGGCCGCCTGGGTGCTCTCCGGCTCCGCGGCGGCGCCGGAGTGGGCGCAGCCGGGGCTCGATGAGCTCGACGCACCCGCGGCGACGCACGTCCGCGAGCGCTACGCGGAGGTCCGCGGCCGCACCGACGGCCAGTAGGCGGACCCCGTCACCGCGCTGCCCGCTCGGAGCCGAGCGAGCGGAGCAGCGCGGCGAGCTCGGCGGGGTGGGTCTGCACGACCATGTGCGCCGCGCCCGGCAGCACCACGAGACGGCCCCGGGGTGCGGCGGCGGCCACCTGCTGCGCCCAGCCGGCCGGGCAGAGCGTGTCCCGGGCGCCCCGGACGACGACGACCGGCACCCGTACCCGGCGCAGCCGCTCGTCGATCGGGTCGGGCGAGGCCGTGCGCCACAGCGCGGCCATGGCCCGGGGCCCGGTGTGCAGCCACTGGCGCAGGATGAGCGGCACCTGCCACCAGGGCTCGGCCAGCGCGGTACGCACCCAGCGCCAGGCGAGCACCCGGAACCGGCGCATCCGCGGATCCGTCGTCGGGCCGCACAGCACGACGCCGGCCACCCGGGGGTCGGTCGCGGCCGCCGCGACCACCTGGCAGCTCTGCGAGTGACCCACCAGGACCACCGGGCCCTCGGGGAGCGCCCCGACCAGGCGGGCGGCGAGCTCGTCGACCGGGGGCACCGGCGCGGCCTCCCCCATGCCCGGCAGGACGACGACGCGCCCCGGAAGTTCCTGGCGCAACCTGCGCGAAGAACGTTCATCCAGCCCCAGACCGGGCACGTGAACGACGGAGATCGAAGGCTGCACCCCGTGGGGTCTACCGGCCGCCTCCCGGGTCCGCGAGCCGAACGGAGCCGGAGCGACCGGGTGTGTCCCGCATCTCCCGGGGGCGGGCACGATCCGCGCGGACCCGAGTGGGAGGATCAATCATCATGACGACATCACCAGCGCAGGCCCCCGCCCCGAGCAACCCCTCCGGCGGCCGGCCGCGCGTCGTCATCGTCGGCTCGGGCTTCGGCGGGCTGTTCGCCGCCCGGGCCCTGGGCAAGGCCCCGGTGGACATCACCCTCATCGGCAAGACGGCCCAGCACCTGTTCCAGCCGCTGCTCTACCAGGTGGCCACCGGCATCCTCTCCGAGGGCGAGATCGCCCCGGCCACCCGCGAGATCCTGCGCCGGCAGAAGAACGCCCGCGTCGTGCTCGGTGAGGTCACCGAGATCGACGTCGCCGCCCGCACGGTCAGCTCCGAGATCCTCGGCCGGAAGACGGTGCACCCCTACGACGAGCTGATCGTGGCCGCGGGCGCGGGGCAGTCGTACTTCGGCAACGACCAGTTCGCCGAGTTCGCGCCCGGGATGAAGAGCATCGACGACGCCCTCGAGCTGCGCGGCCGGATCTTCGGCGCCTTCGAACTCGCCGAGATCGCCCAGGACCAGGCCGAGATCGACCGGCTGCTGACCTTCGTCGTCGTCGGGGCCGGCCCGACCGGTGTGGAGATGGCCGGGCAGATCGCCGAGCTGGCCCGCCGCACCCTGCGTCGCGACTTCCGCAACATCAACCCGACCGGTGCGCGGGTGATCCTGCTGGACGCCGCCCCCGCCGTCCTCCCCTCCTTCGGGAAGAAGCTCGGCGACCGCGCCCGGCGGCAGCTCAACGAGATCGGCGTCGAGGTCCAGCTGGGCGCCATGGTCACCGGCGTCGACGCCAACGGGCTCGAGGTCAAGGACACCGACGGCCAGGTCCGCCGGATCCAGGCGGCCACCAAGATCTGGGCCGCCGGCGTGCAGGCCAGCGAGCTCGGCCGGAAGCTCGGCGAGCAGACCGGAGCGGAGGTCGACCGCGCCGGCCGCATCTCGGTGGAGCCCGACCTCACCCTCCCCGGGCACCCCGAGATCCACGTGGTCGGCGACATGATGGCGCTGGACAAGCTGCCCGGCGTCGCCCAGGTCGCCATCCAGGGCGGCCGCTACGCCGCCGAGGCGATCGAGCGCCGGGTCGCCGGGAAGGCGCCGCAGAAGCCCTTCGAGTACTTCGACAAGGGTTCGATGGCGACGATCTCCCGGTTCTCCGCGGTGGCCGACATCGGCAAGTTCAAGTTCAGCGGGTTCATCGCCTGGGTGCTGTGGCTGGTCGTGCACCTGATGTACATCGTCGGGTTCAAGAGCCGCGTCACCACCGTGCTGCACTGGATGGTCAGCTTCCTGGGCCGTGGCCGGTCCGAGCGGGTGGCCACCCAGCAGCAGGTCTACGGCCGGCTGGCCCTGGAGCAGCTCGGCGCGGGCTGGGAGGTCTCCAAGACCGGCGGACCGAAGAACACCGACCCGGACGACGAGGACATCACCCAGCGCGAATCGGCGTGAGCACCGCACCGGCCGGGTGATCCTCACCCCGGCCGGTGCTTACCCGGCCCAGGACGGGTAGGCGCTCCCCGTGGCAGGACGACGGGGGCAGACGAGCGCAGCACGGTCGCAGGCACCTCTCTGGGTCTGGCCGGCGGTCGCCGCCGTGGTCGCGGCGGCTGTGGGCTGGGCCCTCGGCATGGTGGAGCCGCGCGGCGGGTTCCTCGCGGCGCTGTGGCCGGCCGACACCAGCGCCGCCGGCACGCTGCTGCAACTGGTGGCCACGGCCGCGATCACCATCACGACCCTGACCTTCAGCATCACCATCGTGGCGCTCCAGCTCGCGTCCCAGCAGTTCTCGCCCCGGCTGCTGCGCGACTTCGTCCGCGACCCGGTCACCAAGCGGGTCCTGTCGATCCTGACTGCGACGTTCGTCTTCGCGATCACCGGTCTGCGCGGGATCAACCAGGACCAGCCGGTACCCACGCTCGTGTGCCTGGCCGCCGCTCTGCTGGGCCTTGGCTCCGTCGCCGCCCTGCTGGCCTTCATCAGCCACATGGTCCGCATGCTCCGGGTGGACACCATGATGACCCGGGTGCACGACGACGCCCGGCGGGCGATCGAGACGTTCTACGGCCCGTACACCGGTCACGGGCAGCGGTCCCCCGACGAGCTGGACCTCGAGACGAGCGCGGGGCGGCTCGTGACCGCGTCGCGGAGCGGGTTCGTCGAGGTGACCGACCCGGACGCGCTGGTCGAGGCCGCGCGGAACCACGATGCCGTCGTCCGGGTCGAGGTCCGGCCCGGTGACCTGGTCACCGTCGGCACACCGATCGCCACGGTCTGGGGCGCGACCGAGGAGCTCGACGACGCCGTGCGCGCTGCGGTGGTGTTCAACAACGAGCGGACGATCGACCAGGACGCCGCCTTCGGGTTCCGCCAGCTGGAGGACATCGCCGTGAAGGCCATGTCCCCGAGCACCAACGACCCGGTCACCGCCGCCACGGCGATCGGCCACATGGGCGATCTGCTGGTCCGCCTCACCGGCCGGCACCTCGGGCCGACCCTGCACGAGGACGAGGACGGCGTCGGTCGGGCGATCGTCCCCGACCGGGACATGCGGTACTACCTCGACCTCGCCTGCGGTCAGGTCGCCCGCTTCGGCGGCAGCGAACCGACCCTCGTCACCGCCCTGCTGCGGATGCTCCGGGACGTGGCGGTCGCCTGCCGGGACGACGAGCAGCGGGCCGAGGTGGAGCGGGCGGCGGACCTGGTCGCCGGGGAGCACTCCCCGGAGTGGAGCGCTACGGACACCGAGTTCGTCGGGCTGCACCGCGACCAGGTCACCGCGGCCCTGGAGGGCCGGGTCGTCGACGCCTTCGCCGATCGCTCCGGTGAGACCCGCTCCATGTGAGGCACCGGGTCACTCCGGGCCCAGCCACCACTGCAGGGCCGTGACCACGCCTTCGGGCCGGACCACGTGCCCGCCGTCGAACTCGTCGTAGGTGACCTCGTAACCCTCGTCGCCGAACACGGCGGCCAGCCGCCGTCCGCAGCGGTCGACCGGGAGGACCCGGTCACCGGTGCCGTGGGTGAGCCAGATCCGCGGCCGGCCGCGTCGCGCCGGGGGGAGGGCGAAGCCCGGGGAGAAGGCGAGCACGGCGTCGAACAGGTCGCCGTTGGCCGGGCCGAGCGACAGCGCGTAGGAGGCGCCGTCGGAGAAGCCGCCGATCGCGCAGCGGCTGACCGGTGCCCGCTCGGCGACCTGTGCGAGGGCGGCGTCCAGGACGGCGACGTCCCGGCCCAGCCGGCCGGCGATCAGGTCCCACGTGGCCGCGCCGGACCGCGGCGCCAGCACCAGCACCCCGCGGTCGGCGGCCGTGCGGCCCAGCACGCCGAGGCTCTGGGGCGGATTCCCGCCCGCGCCGTGGAAGAAGACCAGCAGCGGCCGCGGCACGGGCTCGCCCGGAGGAACGGCGAGCAGGACCCCCGCTCCCCCGCCCAGATCGAGGCCGTGCACCCCCGCCGGCCACGGCTCGCCCGGGGCCACCTGCGCCGGTCGGCTGTCGAGGCGGCCGGCGGCGTGCTCCGGCACGGTCACTCCCCGTACGCGGCGATGGGCACGTGCTCGTCGGCCCGTTCGAGGTGCAGCGGCTGCAACGGCCTGGTGTCGTCCAGGTACAGGAAGGCGTCGTATCGCTTCCCCAGCACGGTCGGCACGTAGTTGCCCCACTTCTCCCGGGACGGCCGGTAGACCACGCCGATCGCCCGGTGGTCCAGCCGGGTCCGCAGCCACCCGGGCTGCCGGTCGCGGGGGAAGACGAGCAGGGCGTCCTCACCCAGCGCCTCGTGCAGCCGCGCCTCGACGCTGCCCGGCCGGGCCGGGGGCACCGCCATCCGCTCCATCTGCGCCCCCCACTCCTGACCGGCGACCACGCCGCCGCGGTACCCCCCGAAGCCGACGAGGACCACGTCGTCGGTTCCGTGGCGCTCGCGCAGCAGCTGACCGACGTTGGTCATGCCGTGGGCCGCCATGTCGGTGGCGCGGGCATCGCCGATGTGGGTGTTGTGCTCCCAGACGACCGCCTTGGGCCCGGCATGGTCGAGCAGCCGGTCGAAGGTGTCCACCATGTGCTCGTCGCGGACGTTCCACGACTCGGCGGAGCCCCGCACCATGGCGCGGTAGTAGCGCTCGGCGTCGACCACGACCGCGGCGTTCTGCTCGGCGGCGAAGCGTCCCTCCTCGTCGCGGTCGGACTCCCCGTCCCCGCGCCGCTCGCACAGCGAGCGCAGCAGGTCCACGGCCTCCTGCTCGCAGGAGGCGGGGGCGAAGCGGCTGGCGAAGGCGTACTCGGCGCCGTCCTCGCCGAACGGCTCGAAGCAGGCCAGCGCCCGCTTCGCCTGCTCGACGTGCCCGGGCTCGTGCTCGGCCAGCCAGTCCACCAGCGCGTGCATCGAGTCCCACAGGCTGTAGACGTCGATGCCGTAGAAGCCGACCCGGTCGTCCTCCGGGCGAGCGGTGTTGTGCTCCCGCAGCCAGCGGCAGAACTCGACGACCTCGTCGTTGGCCCACATCCAGGTCGGCCAGCGGGCGAAGGCGTCGAGTGCATCGCGCGGGTCCTCGTCGGCACCGGGCCGCAGCCGCACGCTGCGGCCGACCCGGTAGCAGTCGGGCCAGTCGCCCTCGACCGCGACGAACCCGAACCCCTTCTCCTCGATCAGCCGCCGGGTGAGCGCCGCCCGCCAGGCGTAGTACTCGTGCGTGCCGTGGCTGGCCTCCCCGATCGCCACGATCCGCGCATCGCCGATCCGGTCCAGCAGCGGGTCGAGGTCCGCCGGCGTGCGCAACGGACTCGCCAGGGCCTGGATCTGGTCGAGCATCGGATCAGGCATCGGGGCTCCCCTCTCGCACGATCGCGGCGGTCACCTGCCGCAGATCACCGGTCCGCCGCCAGACGGCACGCTGGCGCGCGGCGGAGGTACCCCGGCCGAACAGCCGGCGCACCAGTTCCCGCACCTCGTCCTCCTCCCCCCGGTCGGCGAGGTCGTCGGCGAGCTCGCCGAGGAGGCCGTCCACCGCGGTCCGGGCGTCGACGAGCGCGCCGGCCACCGGGTCGAACAGCTGCCCGGTGAGGCCGTCGCGGGCGGCCCGCCACCGGGCCGCCCGCAGCAGCTCGGGACGGACGACGGGCACCGGCTCGTCGCGCTGCGCGCGGGCGGCGACCACCCGCACCAGCGAGCGGACCAGCGCGGCGTGCAGGACGGCGTCGTCCAGGTGCGTGCAGACGTCGGCCAACCGGAACTCCACGGTCGGCAGGTGCGACGAGGGCCGCAGGTCCCAGTACAGGTGGGAGGCGTCCGCGACGACGCCGGCGGCGACCAGCCCGGCGACGACCTCCTGGAACCGCTCGCCGGAGCCCAGCGGCTCGGGCACCCCGGTGTGCGGCCAGCGCCCCCACCAGAGCGTCCGGTAGCTCTCGTTGCCGGTGTCGGCGCCGTCGTGGAACGGGGAGCTGCCGGTCATCGCCAGCAGCAGCGGCAGGTACGGGCGGGCCCGGTCGAGCACCGCGACCGCGGTGTCGAGGTCCGGGACGCCGACGTGCACGTGGCAGCCGGTGATGTCCTGGCGGGCCGCCAGGCCGGCCCACCGCTGCACCATCGCCTCGTACCGCGGCGCAGGGGTGAGCACCTGCTGCCGCCATCCGGCCGACGGGTGGGTCGAGGCCGGGAGCAGGGCGACGCCCGCACCGGCGGCCGCTGCGCGCGCCTGGGCCCGGGTGGCGGCGAGCTCCGTCCGCAGCTCCCCCAGCGTGCGGCAGATGCCGGTGGCCGTCTCCAGCTGCGTCGTGCTGATCTCGGGGTGGACCCGCTCGTCGAAGTCGTGCCGCAGCACGGCTTCGGCGAGCCCCGGGCTCGGGGTGAGCTCGAGGGTCTCCGGGTCGACGAGGTGGAACTCCTCCTCCACCCCGACGGTGGCGCCCACGACGGTCCGGGGGCGACCGGTGGGATCCACGCGCGCTCCTGTCCGGGCCGCAGCGCGGGACGGCCGGCGTTGCCGGCGACCCGGGCCTGCCATCGGCTGCCTCCCAGCCGCACCGCCACCGTACGGCTGGAGCTCCCGGGCCGCAGCCGGGTGCGACGCCCCCGCCGGAACCACCCGGAGTGGTGGGAGACGACCCGTCCGGACTGCCGATCGGCGCGGTGACCAGGGAGGATGAGCGGCAACGGGGAGGAGGGCGAGGTGCAGACCGGACGACGCGCGCCCGCGGCGATCCTGGCGGTGGTGTACGTCGTCAGCGGTGCGCTGTGCTGGGTGGGTGCCGCCGCGCCGATGGCCGAGACCACCCCCGTGGGGCTGCTCCAGGTGCTGGGGGCCGTCGGGCTGATCATCGGCGCGGCGCTGGCGGTCGCCGGCGCCCGGGTGCGCCCCTGGGGCCTGCACGCCGCGGTTGCGCTGCTGTCGGTGCTCATCGGTCTGCTGGCGTGGCGGTCGGCCACGCCCGTCGGGGTGGTCGGGCTCGGCCCGGCGATGATCTCCGTCGGCCTGTACGCCGCCCACTTCCTGTCGCTGACCGCCGCCCGGCTGCACGCCGCCACGGTGATCCTCGCCGCCAGCGCCGGCGCCTGGGCCGCGGCGCCGTCGGACTTCCTGGCCGCCTGGTTGCCCGTCGTCGGGTCGGTCGCCGTGCTGACCGAGGTCCAGGGTCGGCTGGCCCACAAGCTCCGGACGGCCGCCGGCACCGACCCGCTGACCGGCGTCGCGAACCGGCGCGCGTGGGAGGAGCACGCCTCCCGCCAGCTGGCCCGCGCCGCCCGCAGCGGGGAGGCGCTGAGCTTCGCGCTCCTGGACCTCGACGACTTCAAGGTGGTCAACGACCGGGACGGCCACCGCGCCGGCGACGAACTGCTGCGCAGCCTCACCGAGAACTGGAGCCGCCGGCTGCGCCGGGCGGACCTGCTCGGGCGCTACGGGGGCGACGAGTTCGTGCTCTGCCTCCCCGCGACCGACGAGGAGGCCGCCCGCGAGCTCATGGACCAGCTGAACCGCACCCACCCCTTCACCTGGACGGCCGGGATCGCCACGGCCCGGCCCGGTGACGACGTGAGCTCCGTGCTCGCCCGCGCGGACGAGCAGCTCTACCGGAAGAAGCGCAGCGGCCGCATCGGGTGAGCCGCCGGGCCCGGCCGGGGCCGGTCGCTAACGATCCGGCCACGTGCGCGCAGGACCACGCGTGCGCGCCACCCGGCGGGTAGGGAACGGCCATGGACGTCGCCCGCAGCTCGCTCCTCCGGCTCGTGCTCCTGCTCGCCGCCCTCGTGCTCGGCTCGACCGGGTGCGTCGTCGTCGGCACCGGTGGATCGCCCGGTGTGGCGACCGGCTCCGGACCGGAGCCCGACCAGCCGCCGTCGGGGGACGACGGCGAGGCGGAGGAGCGCATGGCCCGCGAAATCCTCGACCGGGTCAACGCCGAGCGCGAGGCGCGGGACCTGGCGCCGCTGGAGTGGAACGACGAGCTGGCTCAGGTCGCCCGCGCCTGGAGCGAGCAGATGGCCGAGAACGACCTGCTGGAGCACCAGGACGTGCGGGAGGTGCTCGACCGGGAGGAGCTCGACGGGTTCACCGGCATCGGGGAGAACATCTTCACCGCCTCGGGCCCGGTACCGGCGGGGGTCGCCCACGTCGGCTGGATGCGGTCCGACGGCCACCGCGTCAACGTGCTCAACCCCGGCTGGGACCGGATCGGGATCGGGGTCTTCTGCGCGCCCGACGGCTCCGTGTGGGCCACCCAGCAGTTCGGCCGGACCGTCGGGTCCGACCGCCCGGAGGTGGACCGGGAGACGCCGCCCGAGGAGCCGATCGTCCGATCGGAGGAGGACGGACCCAGCTGTGCGTGAGCGCCCGGGTCCGGGCACGCCGGAGCAGCGCGGGGACCAGCCCGGGGCGGGGCCCGGGGGTGCCCTGGGCGCCGCCCGGCAGCGGGTCCGCCGCATCCGGCGTCGGGTGGGCGAGGGCTACCGCCGGCTGCCGTCGCCGGTCCGCGGGTTCGCGGAGTGGCTGCGCAGCCCGGAGTTCCTGACCACCAGCTCCAGCCTGGCCTTCTACGCGCTGATCTCGCTGCCGCCCATGGTGCTGCTCGGGTTCTGGGTGGCGGGCCTGGCGGTGGACGAGTCCGCGCTGCAGGACCTCGGCACGGAGGTCGGCGACCAGGCCCCCGAGCAGCTCCCGGTCGCCGACATCCTGCGCGGGCTCATCGACGTCGCGGCGCGGACCGGGCCGGTGGCGGCGGTGGCGGCGATCTGGCCGGCGACCACGTACGGCGCCGCGCTCGCCCGCGCCTTCAGCACGATCGCCCCGAAGTCCGAGCGCCGGATGCGCGGGATGAAGGGACGGCTGCTCGCCCTGGTGATCATCGCCGTCCTGCCGCTGGCGATCTTCTCGGGTCTGGCGGCGCTCTACCTCGTTCCCCGGCTGCTCGGGTCCGGCCTCGCGCTTCGGCTCGCGCTGGGCGCCGGCGCCCTGCTCCTGGTGGGCCTGGTCATCGCCTTGATCTACGCGCTGTTCGGGCTCTGGGAGACGCGGTGGCACGACGTCGCCATCGGCGCGGCGACCGCTGTGGGGCTGGTCGCGCTGACCACCGGCGGCTACCTCGTCTACCTGGAGTACGCCGACTTCACCGACCGCTACGGGCCGACGGCGCTGGCCACCGCGGTGCTGCTCGGGCTGTGGCTGCTGCTCGGCAACGCCGCACTGCTGGCGGGCTACCGCCTCATGTCCCGGCGGGCCCGGCGCCGGGCCCACGGGGCACGGGCGGACGGCACGCAGCGGCCCGCGCGAAGCGCGCCGCCCACTCCTCCAGCACGTCCCGCAGTTCCGGCGGGCTGACGACGACGCACTCGGCCCCGGCGACCCCGAGCGCGAAGGCCGGCCAGGCCAGGTCGTCGGTCTCCATGCGCACCCGGCAGCAGCCGTCGTCGACCGGCTCCACCGTGGACCACTGGCCGATCCGCCGGCGCACCTCCCCGGCCGGCGCGTGCACGAGGACCTCGACCTGGATCGCCGCCCCCCGTACGCCGAGGGCGGCACGCACGACGGCCGCGGCGTCCTCGGCCGGGAGCGGGCGCGGGGCGAACCGGGCGCCGGTCGCCCGTGGGCCGGCCAGCCGGTCCAGCCGGAAGGTCCGCCACTCCCCCCGGTGGAGGTCGTGGGCGACGAGGTACCAGCGCCGGCCGAGCGCGACCAGCCGGTGCGGCTCGACGAGCCGCTCGGTGCCGGTGCCGTCGGCCGACGTGTAGGAGAAGGTCAGCCGCTCGGTGTCCCGGCACGCCTGCGCGACGACGGTGAGGTCCCGCGGGTCGACCGTGCCGCCCGGCCCCGCCCACGCCACGGAGTCCGTGACGGCCCGCAGCGCGTCGGCCCGGCGCCGGAGCCGCGGCGGCAGCACCTGGACGACCTTCGTGAGCGCGCGCACCGACGCCTCGGCCATGCCGGCCACCGCGGTCTGCGCCGCGGTCTGGAGGCCGACGGTCAGGGCCACCGCCTCGTCGTCGTCGAGCACCAGCGGCGGCAGGGCGGCACCGGGGGTCAGCCGGTAGCCGCCCTCGACGCCGGGCTGCGCCTCCACCGGGTAGCCGAGCTCGCGCAGCCGGCCGATGTCGCGGCGCAGCGTGCGCAGCGAGACGCCGAGCCGGTCGGCGAGCTCGCCGCCGGCCCACTGGCGACGGCCCTGCATCAGCGAGAGCAGGCGCAGCGTGCGGTTCCCGGTGTCGGCCACGGCGCCAGAGTCTCCCGCAATGGTGACAGGAACTGGCACCGATGGTCCCTAGCGTCGGACGTGACCGATCCACGACCCGACGGAGGACCCGACCATGACCAGCCAGACCGCCATGACTCCCCTCAGCGCCGAGCGCGCCGACCTCCTCGAGACGCTCGCGGCGCACCGGAACTTCCTCCGGTTCACCGTGCAGGGCCTCACCGACGAGCAGGCACGACTTCGGCCGACGGCCAGCGAGCTCACCCTCGGCGGCCTGGTCAAGCACGTCGCCGGGACCGAGGCGGCGTGGGTGGACTTCGTCCTCGAGGGCACCTCGGCGATGGCGGCAGCGGACGACGCGGCCCAGGTCGAGGCGTGGGGCGAGGAGTTCCGCATGGGCCCCGACGAGACCCTCGCCGGCATCCTGGCCCGCTACGAGGAGGTGGCGCGGCGGACCGACGACCTGGTGCGCACGCTGCCCGACCTCGACCTCGCCCACCCGCTGCCCGAGGCGCCCTGGTTCGCGCCGGGGGCGGTGCGGTCGGCCCGGCGGGTGTTCCTGCACATCGTCGCCGAGACCGCCCAGCACGCCGGGCACGCCGACATCCTCCGGGAGTCCCTCGACGGGCAGAAGACCATGGGCTGACCCCGCCGGTCAGTCGGCGTCGAGTGCGTCGACGTGCGCACGGCGCGGTCCCGCGCCTCGGCCGCGTCGGCGGCCTCCCGCTCGGCGGCCGCTCGCCGGCGCTCCTCCCGCTTGAGCGCCGCCGCGGCGTCGGCCGCAGCGCGTTCGGCGTCGGCCAGCTGGTCGGCCAGCTCGTCCACCCGCGCCTGCAGCTCGGTCCGGCGGGTGGCGAGCTCCTCGGTCCGCTGCCGGTGCGCGTCGAGCGCCGCCGCGGCTTCCTCCGCGGCGGCCGTGGCCTCCTCCGCCGCCGCGCGGGCCTCCGCCAGCTCGCGGCGGCGCTTCTCCTCGGCCGCCCGCCGGCGCTCCTCCTGCTCGCGGCGCCGACGCTCGGCGGCGCCCGCATCGGCGGTCCCCCACTCCGCGGCCGTCCTGCGGGTGGGCGCCTTCCCCGCGGCCGGCGCGGTGCGGGGACCGGACGGGTGCACGAGCCGGAGATCCGGCCGCGAGACCGTCGTCCCCATGCCGCTGTAGGACATCGGCGAGGTGAGGCGCCCGGTCAGCAGGGCCCGGCCCGCCTCGGGGTCGGACATGGCGGCACGCAGCGTCTCCTCCACCTGGGTGGCCACCGAGGTGCTGACCGGGTGCCCTTCCCCGTCGGCGAGCGAGCGCACCTGCCGGGTGAGGGCCGTGAGCAGCTGCCGGCGCTGGACGTCGAGGGCCCGGAGCTGGTCGCCGGCCAGGTTCTCCTGCGCCTCCCGGAGCAGGTCGCCAAGCTCGACCAGGCCCTCGATCTCGGCGCGCCGGGCCCGCACCAGCAGGTTGCAGGCCCAGGCGGCGGCCGACGGCTTGGGCAGCGTGCCGATCTCCTTGGCGAGCGCCTTGTCGCCGTCGACCTTCGCCTCGTCCTGGCGGGTCTTCCGGAGCTCGACGAACTGCTCCGGCGGCACCGCGTAGAGCTCGTCGGCCACCTCGTCGAGCTGCACGCCCGCGACCCTGCCACGACCGCGACGATCAGGTCACCTGATCACTTCGGGGGGGGGGGGGGGGGGGGGGGGGGGGGGGGGGGGGGGGGGGGGGGGGGGGGGGGGGGGGGGGGGGGGGGGGGGGGGGGGGGGGGGGGGGGGGGGGG
>NZ_JBJHAM010000030.1:0-34640 GCF_054051035.1 Blastococcus sp. SYSU DS0619
CCCCCCCCCCCCCCCCCCCCCCCCCCCCCCCCCCCCCCCCCCCCCCCCCCCCCCCCCCCCCCCCCCCCCCGGTCGGGGGAACGCCGACGCGGTCGTCGACCCTGGCCGACCAGCCGTCGTCCCCGGGGTCGTCGGCCCGGTGCCGGCCCTCGGCGCGCGGCACGTCCCGGAACTCGCGCACCGCCGGTGCGGGCCGGGCGAGCGACCGCCGCACCTGCCGGGCCAGCGCCGCGCGACCGTCGGTCAGGTCTCCGTGGGTGACGCGTACGAACTGGACGCCCAGCGATCGCAGCAGGTCCTCCGTCCGCTTCTCCCGCCAGAGCTCTTCCTCCGGCGTCCGCCCGTAGGCCGGTCGGCGGTACTTGACCCGGCCGTCGAACTCGACGGCGAGCGCAGCCTCCGGGTACCAACCGTCCACCACCTTCAGCAACCGTCCCTCGGCCCAGAGCTCGACCTGCGGGGTGAACGGCGGCAGGCCGAGTGCGCCGAAGGTCAACCGGCCGTACGTCTCCAGCCACGACTCGGCCCGCCCGTCGGCCAGCGCGACCGCGCGCACTGCGCGTGGGACCCCCGGGACGCACCACTGCCGATCGAGGACGCGCCGTAGTTCCTCCCGGGTGGTCAGTCCGCGCAGCAGTGCAGCATCCACCGCGGCGACGGCATGCACCTCCGACCAGGCCCTGGCGACGTCGACCAGCGTGCGGGCGGCGGTGGTCACCGGGTAGGCGCCGCGCACGGTCACCTCGTCGTCCGGCAGGGCGGCGCGCGTCATCAGCCATCCCCGGCCGCGGCGCCACCGGTGGGGGTCGGTCAGCTCGGTCTGCGTCGTCGCCGACCGTGGCCGCGGCAGCCCCCACACCCACGCAGCGGTCGCGCCGCTGAGCACGGCCGTCGGACGGTCGAGGCCGGTGAGCACCGACAGCGCATCCAGCCCAGGGCGCCGTCCGCTGCTCGTCGTCTCGCGGAGGTCCGCCGCGGTGACCAGGACGCCGGGCCGCAGCCGGACCCAGGCGCCGCTGCGCACGGCGGCGGCGATCTCGGACTTGGTGACGCCGGAGGCGGTGAGCTCGGCCGTCGTGACGATGCCGAGCCGCCGGCGTGCGGGTCCGGCCACGGACAGGGGCACGGAGGGGGAGCGGAGCATGCCGGCGAGGGTGCCGGTGCGCCGACGGTCCGGACCGGGTCGCGGGCGAGCTGTGGAACCACGGCGGGATGGGGACCGAGCACACCCGGCGATCCGAGGATCCGTGCTACCGGCTCGACCCGCGCGAGGGCAGGTGCAGCCGCGTGCGCGCCCGGCTCCACCCTGCTCCGCGCGGGTTGAGCCGGGCGGGACGGCAGGCGCGGGGTGAGCCGGCGCGGCCGCCGTGCGCGAGGTGAGGCTCACCCGGCCGGGCGGCGAGGGGAACGCACGTCCCCGCCTACTCTGGGTCCCGTGACCGCCACGCTCGAGCCGACGACGACGGCGCTCCCGCCGCTGCGGCTCGGCGCGCTCTCCGTGGATCCCGCGGTGGTGCTCGCGCCGATGGCCGGCATCACCAACCCGGCCTTCCGCACGCTGTGCCGGGAGTTCGGGGCCGGCCTCTACGTCTGCGAGATGATCACCACGCGGGCGCTGGTCGAGCGCAACGAGAAGACGCTGCGGATGATCCGGGCCACCGCTGACGAGAAGGACGCGTTCTCCGTCCAGCTCTACGGCGTCGACCCCGCGACCGTCGGACGGGCCGTGGAGATGCTGGTCGACGAGGGCGTCGCCGGCACCCGCCCGGCGCACATCGACCTGAACTTCGGCTGCCCGGTGCCCAAGGTGACCCGCAAGGGCGGCGGGTCGGCGCTCCCGTGGCACCGCGTCCTGCTGCGGAACATCGTGCGCGAGGCCGTCCGCGCCGCCCGGGACGTCCCGGTGACCATCAAGACCCGGATCGGCATCGACGCCGACCACGTCACCTACCTCGACGCCGGCCGGATCGCCCAGGACGAGGGCGCCGCGGCGATCACGCTGCACGGGCGCACCGCCGACCAGCTCTACAGCGGCACCGCCGACTGGTCGCCCATCGCCCGCCTGGTCGAGGCCGTCGACATCCCGGTGCTCGGCAACGGCGACATCTGGGAGGCAGACGACGCGCTGCGCATGGTCGCCGAGACCGGGTGCGCGGGCGTCGTCATCGGGCGGGGCTGCCTGGGCCGGCCCTGGCTCTTCGGCGACCTGGCCGCCGCCTTCGCCGGCGAGAGCCGCCGGGTGCTGCCCACGATGCGCGAGGTGGCCGCCGTGATGCACCGGCACGCCACGCTGCTGGCCGAGGAGCACGGCGAGCAGCACGGCTGCAGCGACTTCCGCAAGCACGTGGCCTGGTATCTCAAGGGCTTCTCGGTGGGGTCGGACACCCGGCGGGCGCTGGCGATGGTCAGCGGTCTCGACGAGCTCGCGGCGCTGCTCGACGGCATCCCCGAGCAGCCGTACCCGACCGCGATCCTGGGTGCGCCGCGCGGGCGCACCACCACGCCGCGACCGGTGGCGCTGCCCGAGGGCTGGCTGGCCGACCGCGACGACCCCCGGTCTCCTGCGGGGGCAGAACTGGAGACGAGCGGCGGATGACGCAGGGACCCTTCCTCTACGACGACGGCCCGGCGCCGCTGCACACGGGGACGCCGCGCCGCCGGCAGGGCTGGCTGATCGCCGGCATCCTCGGCGTCGCCCTGCTGGCCGGCGGCATGGTCGCCGGGCTGTACCTGGTCAGGGGGTCCCCGGCCGACCAGTCCACCGAGGTCACCCAGGTGTTCCTCGCGGCGCTGGCCGCCGGTGACACCGAGACCTCCTACCAGCTCCTCTGCGCCGAGGAGCGTCAGCGGCTCGACGTCACGGGGATGGAGGCCGAGTACCTCCGGCCGGGCTCCGCCGAGGTCGCCGAGGTGCAGGCCGACCCGGTCGAGGGGGCGACGATCCAGCAGGTCACCGTCCGCTGGGAGGACGGCGCCTCCGCCGAGCTCGCGGTGGTCAACGAGGACGGTCCCCGGATCTGCGGGATCGGCTGACCGCCCGGACCCTCCATGGCCGGGATCACCCGCACCGGGGCTCGCGCCGACCGCCCCGGTGCGCCAGGATCGACGGACCCCGCCGGGTGGACGTCTAGTACGTCTGCACGGAATCGTCCTCCCCGGTGGGACGTGTCGGGGACGGACGACTGCGGAGGTGCGGGGTGGCTGACGTGAACTGGGTCTTCGACTTCAGCGAGGGCAGCAAGGACCAGAAGGACCTGCTCGGCGGCAAGGGCGCCAACCTCGCCGAGATGACCAACCTCGGGCTGCCCGTGCCGCCGGGTTTCACCATCACCACCGACGCGTGCCGGTACTACCTGGAGCACGGCAGCACCCCGCCGGAGCTGGACGCCCAGGTGGGCGAGCACCTCGCGGCGCTGGAGAAGGCCATGGGCAAGGGCCTCGGTGACCCGGCCGACCCGCTGCTGGTATCGGTCCGCTCCGGTGCCGCCGCGTCGATGCCCGGGATGATGGAGACCGTCCTCAACGTCGGGCTCAACGACCGGTCGGTGCAGGGGCTGGCCGCGCAGTCGGGCAGCGAGCGGTTCGCCTGGGACTCCTACCGCCGTCTGGTCCAGATGTTCGGCAAGACCGTCCTCGACATCGACGGCGAGCTCTTCGACGAGGCCCTCGACGCGGTCAAGCGGGAGCAGGGCACCGAGTCCGACCTGGACCTGGACGCCGATCACCTGCGCGACGTCGTCGACCGGTACAAGGCGATCGTGCGCGAGCACACCGGCCAGGACTTCCCGCAGGACCCGCGCGAGCAGATGGACCTGGCGGTCAACGCGGTCTTCGACTCGTGGAACTCCGACCGCGCCGTCATCTACCGCCGCCGCGAACGCATCCCGGGCGACGCCGGCACCGCGGTGAACGTGTGCGCCATGGTCTTCGGCAACCTCGGCATGGACTCCGGCACGGGTGTGGCCTTCACCCGCGACCCGGGCAGCGGCGCCCAGGGCGTCTACGGCGACTACCTGCAGAACGCCCAGGGCGAGGACGTCGTCGCCGGCATCCGCAACACCGTCCCGCTGGTCGACCTGCAGCAGATCGACCCGGCTGCCTACGACGAGCTGATGACGACGATGTCGCGGCTGGAGTCGCACTACCGCGACCTGTGCGACATCGAGTTCACCATCGAGCGCAACAAGCTCTGGATGCTGCAGACCCGGGTCGGCAAGCGGACGGCGGGGGCGGCGTTCGTCATCGCCACCCAGCTGGTGGACGAGGGCCTCATCGACATGGACGAGGCGGTCCGCCGGGTCACCGGCGACCAGCTGGCCCAGCTGATGTTCCCCCGGTTCGTCTCCGGCGGGGACGCCACGCAGCTCACCCAGGGCATGAACGCCTCGCCCGGCGCCGCGGTCGGCAAGGCGGTGTTCTCCTCCGAGGCGGCGGCGCAGTGGGCCGACCGCGGAGAGCGGGTGGTGCTGGTCCGCCGGGAGACCAACCCCGACGACCTCTCCGGGATGATCGCCGCCGAGGGCGTGCTGACCAGCCGCGGCGGCAAGACCTCGCACGCCGCCGTCGTCGCCCGGGGGATGGGCAAGACCTGCGTCTGCGGCGCCGAGGAGCTGCAGGTCGACACCAAGGCGAAGAAGTTCACCGCGCCCGACGGGACCGTCGTCAGCGAGGGCGACGTCATCTCGATCGACGGGTCCACCGGCCGGGTGTGGCTGGGGGAGGTGCCGGTCGAGCCGTCCTCGGTGGTCCGCTACTTCGAGGGCGAGATCGATCCCGCGTCCGACGACGCCGACGACCTGGTGCGCAGCGTGCACCGGATCCTCACCCACGCCGACGAGGTGCGGCGGCTCGACGTCCGCACCAACGCCGACACCCCGGAGGACTCCGCCCGCGCGCGGCGCTTCGGTGCCCAGGGCATCGGGCTGTGCCGGACCGAGCACATGTTCCTCGGGGACCGGCGGAAGCTGGTCGAGAAGCTGATCCTGGCCGACGGCGACGCGGAGCGGCAGGCCGCGCTGGACGCGCTGGAGCCGCTGCAGAAGCAGGACTTCCTCGAGATCTTCGAGGCGATGGACGGCCTGCCGGTGACCGTCCGGCTGCTCGACCCGCCGCTGCACGAGTTCCTGCCCGACCTCACCGAGCTGTCGGTGCGGGTGGCGCTGGCCGAGGAGCGGGGCGAGCCCGACGAGGGGAACCTCCGGCTGCTCGCCGCCGTGCGCGGCATGCACGAGTCCAACCCCATGCTCGGGTTGCGGGGCGTGCGGCTCGGCCTGGTGGTCCCCGGGCTCTTCGCCATGCAGGTGCGCGCCATCGCCGAGGCGGCGTGCGAGCGCCGCAAGGCCGGGGGAGACCCGCGGCCGGAGATCATGATCCCGCTGGTCGGTGCCGTCCAGGAGCTCGAGGCGATCCGCGAGGAGTCCGAGCGGGTGCTGGCCGAGGTGTGCCAGGACTCGGGCGTCCGGATCGACGCGCTGATCGGCACGATGATCGAGGTGCCGCGGGCGGCGCTCACGGCCGGGGAGATCGCCGGATCGGCGGAGTTCTTCTCCTTCGGCACCAACGACCTCACCCAGATGACGTGGGGCTTCTCCCGTGACGACGTCGAGGCGGCGTTCTTCCACCAGTACCTGGACAAGGGCATCTTCGGGATCTCGCCGTTCGAGTCGCTGGACCGCGAGGGCGTGGGGCGGCTGGTGCAGATCGGCGCCGACGCGGGCCGGGCGGCCCGGCCGGACCTGAAGCTGGGGATCTGCGGGGAGCACGGCGGTGACCCCGACTCGGTGCACTTCTTCCACGACGTCGGGCTGGACTACGTCTCGTGCTCGCCGTTCCGGGTGCCGGTGGCCCGGTTGGAGGCCGGCCGCGCGGCGCTGGACGGTGCCCGCGCGGGCTCCTGACGGGTGGTCCGGCACACCCGCACGGGAGGGCGCGCGCCGTCGGTGCCGCGTGGTACCCATGACGGGTGGGTGTGCGGAGTCTGGTGACGCGGGTGGCCGGGGCCGGCGTCCTGGCCGCCGTGCTGCTGGTGGCCTCCACGGCGCTGGCCATCTGGTGGACGGCGCGGCAGGACTCCCGCCCGCAGTCCGACGCGATCGTGGTGCTCGGTTCGGCGCAGTACAACGGCGTGCCGTCGTCGATCTTCGAGGCGCGGCTGGAGCACGCGCGGGCCCTGTACGAGGCGGGCGTCGCCCCGGTGATCGTGACCGTGGGCGGCAAGGCCGCGGGTGACACGTTCACCGAGGCGGAGGCCGGCCGCGACTACCTGACCGCGGCCGGGGTGCCCGCCGAGGCGCTGCTGGCGGTGCCCGAGGGCGTCGACACCCTGGAGAGCATGCGGGTGGTCGGCGCGGCCTTCGCCGAGCGCGGCTGGGAGCGGGCGGTGCTGGTCACCGACCCCTGGCACGCGATGCGCGCCGAGCGGATGGCGGAGGACGCCGGGATGCAGGCGGAGAGCTCGCCCACCCGGCAGGGGCCGGCGGTGCAGACCCGCGCCACCCAGTTCCGCTACATCCTGCGGGAGACTGCTGCATATCTGCTCTACCGCGTCACCGGCGAGAGCATCGCCGGCGCACCCGGCATCGGCTGAGGGAGGGACGACGGTGCTCGAACTGGGCAAGGCCGGCACGCTCGGCATGCCGAAGGGCGTCCTGCCCGTCCTCCGCGACGGCGAGGTCGTCGCGACGCTGCGTTCCTCGCAGTGGAAGGAAGCAGCGACGGCGACCATCGGCGACCGCGCCTGGGCGCTCACCACGAAGCGGCGGGACCTCATGGCCCGCTGGGAGAGCGAGCCGGCCGACGCGGTGCGGCTGCGGGCCCACCAGACCTCGTACTGGTCGGGCACGTGGGAGGTCGACCTGGAGGGCACCCCGGTGGAGGTGCGGACGGCGTCCCGCTGGAAGGGCACCCGCCGGTACCTGGTCGCCGGCCGGTCCGTCGCCGAGAGCGGGACGACCGGTGGCTGGGCACCCCGGCCGACCCTCGACGCCGACGCCGCGCTGCCACTGGAGCACCAGGTGTTCCTGCTGTGGGTGGAGTCGGTCGTCAGCGGGCGCAACTCGGCGGCCCTGACCGCCGCGGTCGTAGCCGGCGGCGGCGCCGCCGTGGCGGGCGGCAGCTGATGGCCGGACGGGGACGCATCCGGGCCGCGGACATCGCGCTGGTCCGGGAACGCAGCAAGATCGACGAGATCGTCGGCGAGCACCTGCAGCTCAAGCGCGCGGGCGGCGGCAGCCTCAAGGGGCTGTGCCCGTTCCACGACGAGAAATCGCCGTCGTTCCAGGTGACCCCGTCGCGCAATCTCTTCCACTGCTTCGGTTGCGGGGTCGGCGGAGACGTCATCTCCTTCGTCCAGCAGATCGACCACCTCTCCTTCGCCGAGGCGGTCGAGCTGCTGGCCGGCCGGGCCAACGTCGAGCTGAAGTACGAGGACGACGGCGGCCGCCCCACCGCCGGCCCCGACCGCGCCTCGGTCGGCCAGCGGGCGCGGCTGGTCGCGGCCAACACCGCGGCGGCCGCCTTCTACGCCGAGCAGCTCGGCACCCCGGAGGCGGCCCCGGCCCGGCAGTTCCTCGCCGACCGCGCCTTCGACCGGCAGGCCGCGCTGGACTTCGGCTGCGGCTACGCGCCGGGCGGGTGGGACGGGCTGACCCGCCACCTGCGGGCCAAGGGGTTCACCCAGGCCGAGCTGGTCACCGGTGGGCTGGCCAAGGAGTCCTCCCGCGGCACCCTCATCGACCGGTTCCACCGGCGGCTGGTGTGGCCGATCCGGGACATCACCGGCGACGTCATCGGCTTCGGCGCCCGCAAGCTGATGGACGACGACCCGGGGCCGAAGTACCTGAACACCCCGGAGACCCCGCTCTACAAGAAGAGCAGCGTGCTGTACGGCATCGACCGCGCCAAGCGGGACATCGCCCGCCGGCACCAGGCCGTCGTCGTCGAGGGCTACACCGACGTCATGGCCTGCCACCTCGCCGGCGTGACGACGGCGGTGGCCTCGTGCGGCACCGCGTTCGGCGCCGAGCACATCGGCGTGCTGCGCCGGTTGCTCATGGACCAGGACGAGTTCCGCGGCGAGGTCGTCTACACGTTCGACGGCGACGCAGCCGGCCAGGCCGCGGCCATGAAGACCTTCGCCGAGGACCAGCGCTTCGTCGGGCAGACCTTCGTCGCCGTCGAGCAGGAGGGCCGCGACCCCTGCGAGCTGCGGCAGGAGCACGGCGACGCCGCCGTCCGCGACCTCGTCGCCCGGCGCACCCCGCTGATCGCCTTCGTGCTGAAGACCACGCTGGCCGGCTACGACCTGAACACCGTCGAGGGCCGGGTGGCCGCGCTGGAGAAGACGGTGCCCCTGGTCGCGCAGATCAAGGACCACGCGCTGCGGCCGGCCTACGCCCGCGAGCTCGCCGGGTTGATCGGCAACACCGACGAGTCCGAGGTGCAGGAGCGGGTGCGCCGGCTCACCGGTGACGGGGGAGGGGCGCCGTCCCGCGGCCGCCCCCGTGCCCCGAAGCGCAGCCCGGACGACGCCGCGGTGGCCGTCGAGCGGGAGGCGGTGAAGGCCGCGCTGCAGGTGCCGGAGTACGCCGGCCCGGCCTTCGACGCCGTCCCGCCGGCCGCCTACACCGACGCCGACTACGCCGCCGTCGCCGCGGCGGTGGCCGGGGCGGGCGGTGCGGCGGCTGCGACCGTGACCGGGCCGGCCTGGCTGGACGAGGTGGCCGCGCACTGTGACCGGGAGAGCGCCCGTGCGCTGCTGACGGCGCTGGCGGTGGAGCCGATGCGCTCGGTCACCGGCGAGGGCGACCCCGGCTACGTCAACGCGATCCTCGCGCGGCTGCAGGAGATGGCCACCGTGCGCCAGGTGGCGGCGCTCAAGGGGCGGCTGCAGCGGATGAACCCGGTGGAGCAGGCCGAGGAGTACACGAAGATCTTCGGCCAGCTCGTGGCGCTCGAGGCGCAGGCGCGGTCGCTGCGGGAGCGGGCGATGGGCGGGCTCGCGTCGTGACGCTGCTGGACGCGCTGCGGCGCCGGTTCGCCCGGCCGCCGGAGGCCGTGCGCGCGGCGGTGGCCGATCCCGACGAGCAGGTGCTCGCCTGGGGGGCGCGCGCCCGCGACGGCGGGTGGCTCGTCGCCACCTCCCGGGGACTGCGGACGATCGACGCGGCCGGGGGAGCGGAGTCGCTGCTGCCCTGGCACGAGGTCGGGCACGCCCGTTGGGCCGCCACCAACGACGGCGGCGGCTCCTTCACCGTCACCCCGCTCACCGAGGTGGAGCCCGGCGTGCAGGCGCGGCTGCCGGCGGTGCGGCACGTTCTTACCGACGCCGGTGAGCTGCCGGCGGTGGTGCGCCGGCGGGTGGACCAGACCATCGTCACCAGCCGACGCAGCCCGCTGCCGGGCCGGGGCGGCGTGGTGCTGGTGGCCCGCCGGGTGCCCGGTCAGGCGGAGCGGGAGTGGACCGTCGTCTTCGACGACGACGCCGACCGCGACGACCCGGTCGCCCGCGAGACCGCCCGGCAGAAGCTCGCCGAGGCGCTCGCCGCCGAGCAGCCGGACTGACCCGGACGGAGCTCAGCGCTGCGGCTCGCCGCCCAGCTGGGCCTTGAGGGTGGACACCGCGTCGTCGGCCTTGGCCTGGGCCATGCCGGCGATGCTCTGCAGGCGCGGGTCGTCCTTGGCCTTGTCCCACGTCCGCCGGAGCTGCTCGTAGCGCTCGCGGCCGGCGCGGGATCCGAGCACGTATCCGGCACCGAATCCGGCGAGGAACGACAGCTTGGCCATGGGGGGTTCCTCCAAGGTGAACGCGCGATGAACGACGACACGCTACCTGGGGTGTGCACCCGCCGCCGTCCGCGAGCCGTGTGCAGTGGCCTCTCGGGCGTGCGGTACTCTCGACGGGCCAGCGGGTCGCGCCCGCTGATCCCCCGTAGCTCAATTGGCAGAGCATGCGACTGTTAATCGCAGGGTTACTGGTTCAAGTCCAGTCGGGGGAGCCGAGTAGGCCCCTGACCAGTGGATATACCGGTCAGGGGCCTTCGCCGTCGGTGCGAAGTCGGGGAAAACCCGACTAGTCCCGAGTTTGGATCGGCGGGCGCCCGAAGGCTCGACCCGGAGGGCGCTCGGCAGTAGGTGGTTGGAAGTATGAGCCGCATGTGGGAGGACGAACGCGCGCCGAGCTGGCGCAGGCGTTTGCTCATCTGCCGCATCGTCGGCGGTGGCTTCCTCTTCGTAACCGCCACCTTCCTGGTGCTCGTCATGCTGACCGACACCTGGTGGGGCTTCGCGGGGGCACTCCTGTCCGCGTACGTCACCCTGTCGGTGTTTGCGGCGGGTGGTACATACAAGGGCCGGTTGGAGCGGCCTGCCCGCAAGGCGACTGATCGCGTGCGGAAAGAGGCTCGCCGCGTCCGAGCGGCGGAGCATGCGACCAAGTCCCCTGCCGCGTGACCGAGTAGTGCGGTAGGCCGTTACAGCACCTCGGCTGCCGCCTCGCACGCGTCCTTGCTGGGGGAGTGGCTGTTCCGCCGGTACCCCCTGCTCTGCTCGCTCCTACCGGCCCCGAGCCGGCAGTTCGGCGGGGCGGTCGGACATCGCGCGACGGCGCGCGTAGACGTCCAGAGTGCCCCCGCCCACAGGGCGCGGTGTGAGTTCACCGGACGTGTCTCAGAGGGCCGTCGTGGGGACGGGACAACCGTCACTCACTCCGGGTGCCGCGTCGCCTCTTCCTCCGGTCCGCCAACTTCGAGATCAGGCCGTACTGAGCAAGTGCGACGACGATGACCAAGAAGCCCACCCCCACCGCCAGCAGCGTCTCCATCAGCGCGGTCCGCCTCTCCGGGCCCATCTCGCGCGGCCTGCTCGACATGACGTCACAGTCCTCGCCGCGTCGGTCCAGGGACGACCCTGCCGACGTCCAGGAGTGACTCGCACCCGGCAGCCCGCCGAACCACACGATCGAGCGTCTCGAGTGGCCCTCTCGAACACGCGGGGCGACGGACGGACCCTGCACGGCCAAGATGCCGGCAGCCGACGCGTGGTGTTCGTCCGATCCCTTCCGTGACGCGTCGTGGCGACGCGCGGTCCGACAGTGCCCGTCGGGCGGGATCGCTGTCATCCGCACGCCCGGTGGCCCTAGCCTTGGGCGATCGACCAAGGCGACCGCCCAACCACAGGAGGGCCCGGGATGGGACCGTTCTCACCGAACGAGCCCGGTGCCGACGTCCGACTGCGGCTGCTGCAGGCCGCGGCCGAGCTGGTGCCCGAGCTCGGCTGGAACGGCGTGAGCACCCGGACCGTGGCCCGGCGGGCCGGAGTGGCACCCGGGCTCGTCCACTACCACTTCGCCTCCGTGCAGGCGCTGCTGAGTCAGGCGGCGCTGCGCGTGATGAGGCAGGTGCTGTCATCGCTCCCACCCGCGCTGTCGGCGGCCGGGTCGGGGGACGACGCGCTGGCCGGGATGCTCGCCGCCCTGGACGACCACGACGGCACCGACCCGACCTCCCTGCTGTTCGTGGAGGCCTACCTGGCCGCGACCCGGGACGGCGACCTGCGGGCGGAGCTGCGCCGCCTCCTCGACGAGTTCCGCGGTGCGCTGACCACCTGGCTCGACGCGCGGGGAACGGAGGCACCCGCCGACACGGCCGCGGTCCTCACCGCGGCGGTCGACGGCATCCTGCTGCACCGGGCGCTCGACCCGGGGCTCACCTCGACCGCCGTCACCCCGGTGCTGCGCCGGCTCCTGGACGGCTCGAACCCGCGCACGGGAAGGACGGAGCAGAGATGAAGGCGGTCATCTGCGGAGCCGGGATCGCCGGCCTCGCGCTGGCGGGCCGGCTCGCCGACGACGGGTGGGACGTGACCGTCGCCGAGCGCGCCCCCGGCCCCCGCGAGCAGGGCTACATGATGGACTTCTTCGGGCCCGGCTACGACGCCGCCGAGGCGATGGGCATCCTGCCCCGGCTCCAGGAGCTGGCCTACGAGGTCGACGAGCTGGCCTACGTCGACGCATTCGGACGGCGCCGGGCCGGCCTGGACTACCAGCGCTTCGCCCGCGCGCTCGACGGACGCCTGCTGAGCATCATGCGACCGGACCTCGAGCGGGCACTCCGGGAGCGGGTCGGCACGAGGGCCCGGCTGCGCTTCGGCTGCAGCGTCGCCGGCATCGACGCCCAGCCGGACGGTGTCCGCGTCGCCCTCACCGACGGCACCGTGGTGGACGCCGATCTCCTGGTCGGGGCCGACGGCGTCCACTCCTCGGTCCGCGAGATGGTCTTCGGGCCCGAGCGCCGGTTCCTCCGGTACCTCGGTTGCCACACCGCCGCCTATGTCTTCGACGACCCGGACGTCCGGGCCCAGATCGGCAACCGGCTCGCCATGACCGACTCGGTGGACCGGGAGATGGGCTTCTACGTCCTGCGCGACGGACGCGTCGCCGCGTTCGCCGTCCACCGGGATCCCGATCCGCGGATCCCGGTGGACACCCGTGCCGCCCTGCGCAGCCGCTGCTCGTCGCTCGGGTGGGTCGTTCCCCGAGCGCTGGACAGCTGCCCGCCGTCCGCCGAGCTCTACTACGACCAGGTGGCCCAGGTCGAGGCACCGGAGTGGCACCGGGGCCGCGTGGTCCTGCTCGGCGACGCCTGCCAGGCCGTCTCGCTGCTCGCGGGCCAGGGTGCGTCGCTCGCGCTGGCCGGCGCGCACGTCCTCGCCGAGCAGGTGGCGGCCGGCGGCCCGGTCGAGGACGCCCTGGCCCGCTACCAGCGGATCTGGCAACCGGTCGTCCGGGCCAGGCAGGAGGCCGGCCGGCGCAGCGCCGCATGGTTCCTCCCGTCGTCGACGACGCGGCGGTTGCTGCGCCGGGCGGCGCTGGAGCTGGCGGTCCTGCCGGGATGGGACCGGATCGTGCCGCGGCTCGTCTCCTAGCTCCGGCGGCTCCGGTCGGTGCGGTCAGGCATCGCGACGATCGTCGGACTCGGCCAGCAGACGCTTGGGCGCACGTGCCCGCCAGGCGTCCTCCACCAGCTCGGCGAGTTCCTCGGTGGAGATCCGGTCGAGCCGCACGAGCACCACGGCGTACCCGTCGAAGTGCGGGGTGGTGAAGAAGGCATCGGGCTCGGCGGCCAGCAGCGTGGCCTTCACCCCCTCGTCGGCCACCCGCACCGCCAGCACCGGATCGGCCTCGCCCGGTGCCGCGCCGCCGAGCGCCGCGCGGTCGGCCGCACCGAGCGGCCGCTCCCACACGAAGCCCTTGCCGTGCACCCGCCAGGACGGCCGCCCGCCGTACGAGGGGTGCTCGTCGGTGTCCGGCAGCGCGGCGACCATCCGCCGGACGTCCTCCCAGGTGGCCATTCCCGCAGTGTGACCCCTGTGCGGCACGTTCGTGGCAGGGTGCCTCCCGGGATGATGCGGTAGCCCTGCTCCCGCGCATCCACGTGCCGTCGCAGTCCCGTACGGAGAGAGGAACCGCCGTGCCGACCGACCCCTTCGCCGCCTTCCGGGCAGCCGTCGAGAGCCGCGACGTCGACGCCGCGGTGGCGCTGTTCACCGACGACTGCGTCTTCCGCTCGCCGATCGTGCACGAGCCCTACCGCGGCACCGGCGCGCTGCGCGCGGTCCTCACCGGCGTGATGTCGGTGTTCGAGGACTTCCGCTACACCGCGTCCTACGCGGGCGGCGACGGCCACGTGCTCGCCTTCAGCGCCCGGGTCGGCCACCGCGACCTGGAGGGGGTGGACATGCTGCGCGGCCGCGACGGCATGCTCACCGAGCTGACCGTGATGGTCCGCCCCTACTCCGCCGCGACCGCGCTCCGCGAGCGGATGGCGGCTCTCCTCGCGTGAGTTCACCAGGCGAGGACGCGGAGCCCGGTCGCGACGACCGACCGCCGGTCACCATCTTCGGTCCGGACTTCCCCTTCCCGTTCGACGACCAGCAGGTCCCCGTTCCGACGTGGAGTGCTTACGGGTGGTCGATCCTCCGCGGCTCGTAGGGCTGCGGCAGCCGGAACCCGCGCTCGGCGAGGATCTCGCGCAGCAGGTCGGGCCGGTCGGTGATCAGGCCGTCCACACCGATGCCGATGAGGTGCTCCATGGTCGGGCGGTCGTTGACCGTCCACGGGACGACGTCCATGCCGGCGGCGTGGGCGGCGTCGACGAGCTCCGGCGTGGTGAACGGCACGTACCCCGCGTCGGCGACCGAGCCGCCCTGCGGAGCGCCGTGCACGGGGGAGACCGCGTCGGCACCGAAGGAGTCGGCCGCGGCGACGTAGGCCTCCTGCAGGGAACGGCCCTCGGTCATGAAGTCGTCGATGTCGATCCCGCCGAGCCACGGGGAGGCGCCCGGCTGGCCGGCCTGCAGGAACTGCTGGCCGTTGGTCAGTGCGACCACCGGCAGCTTCGGCGCCACCTCCTGCATGCGCATCAAGGTGCCCCAGTCGAAGGACTGGATGGTCACGTGGCGGGCGACCTTCGCCTCCATGACGAGGTCGGAGACGACCTGGACGAACTCCTCGCGGGGCGCCGTCTCGTGTGGCGCTCCCGCCTCCACCTTCGTCTCGATGTTGAACGTCACCTTCCGGGCCTTGTAGGCCCGCGCGAGGTCGAACACCTCGGAGAGCAGTGGCATCGGCTCGCCCGGTGCCAGCTCCTGCTCCGGATAGGCCGGCTGGCGCAGCGACCCGCAGTCCAGCGTGCGCACCTGGGCCAGGGTCAGCGTGTGCACGTAGTCGCCGACATACGGGTACTCAGGGTCGCCCGGGGTGGCCGGCCCGGTGTCCTGGCACTTGGACCCGGAGATCTGCCGGTCATGGGTGACGACGGCCTGCTGGTCCTCGGTGATCTGGACGTCGAGCTCCAGCGTGCTGACGCCCAGCTCGAGGGCGTTGGCGAAGGCGGGGAGGGTGTTCTCCACGGTGAGCGCGATGCCACCGCGGTGCGCCTGCAGGTCGAAGTGGCGCGGCGACTCGGCCGCGGCCGGAGCGGCCGTGGCCACCAGGGCCACGAGGGCGGGGACGGCGGCCACGGTCAGGGGGGATCGTCGCGGGGACGACGGGAGGAGTGACATGGGTCGAGTCGACCGCATCGCCGTGACCTCCCCGTGACCTCCCCGTGACCTCCAGGGGGCGACTCGCCGTGCTGCGTCCTACCAGCAGGTGCGGGGCCACGGGACGCCCCCCGGCGGTGGATGGCGGACGTCGCCGGGCGTGCTCCCGGAAGGCGGCCGCGCTGGCGGCCACCTTCCGGGAGCCGGTCAGGCCGGGGTCAGGTCGGTCTGGTGCAGGACGTTCCCGGCGACGTCGCGCAGCTGCACCGTCATCGTGCCGCTGCCCCCGTCCACGCGCACGTGGCCGACGAACTGCAGCCCGTCGCTGGGCGGCTGGTTCGGGCGGTCGGCCGCGCGGTTGAAGACCACCTGCGGGCCGAACGTGGGGTCGAGCTCGTTCGGGCCGAAGGTGCCGGCGTGCAGCGGGCCGGACACGAACTCCCAGAACGGGTCGAAGTCGGTGAACGTCGCCCGTGCCGGGTCGTAGTGGTGCGCCGCGGTGTAGTGGACGTCGGCGGTGAACCAGACGACGTTGCGGACCCCGTGCCGCTTGAGGTCGGAGAGCAGGCGGGCGATCTCCAGCTCCCGGCCCGCGGGCAGGCCGGGATCGCGGTTGGCGATGCCCTCGTGGTCCACCGGCCCGTCCGGAACGACCAGCCCGATCGGCATGTCGGAGGCGATCACCTTCCACAGGGCCCGGGAGTTGCGGAGCTGCCGGGCGAGCTGGCCCAGCTGGCTGGTGCCGAAGATCCGGGCCTCGGGGCCACCCTGCGCCAGGTTGGGCGAGTTGGGGCCGCGGTAGGTGCGCAGGTCCAGCGCGAAGACGTCCACCAGCGGGCCGTAGGGCAGCATCCGGTCGATCCGCTTGCCCCCGATGGGCATGTACTCGAGGAACGCCCGCCGGCCGCGGGCGGCGAGCGTGTCGACGTCCTTGACCGTGTACCGGTCGTCGGTGAGCACCTCGCCGGGGTACCAGTTGTTGGTCACCTCGTGGTCGTCCCACTGGACCAGCTGCGGGACCTCGGCGGCGAAGCGGCGCACGTTGTCGTCGAGGAGGTTGTAGCGGTGCTGGCCGCGGTACTCGTCCAGAGTCTCGGCCACCTTGCTCTTCTCCGGGGTGACCACGTTCCGCCACACCGTGCCGTCGGGGAGGACGACGCGCTCCTCCAGCGGCCCGTCGGCGTAGACGGTGTCGCCGGAGTGGATGAAGAAGTCGGGGTTGAGCCGGCGGACGGCCTCGAACCCGGTCATGCCGCCGGTCTCGGGGTTGATGCCCCATCCCTGCCCGGCGACGTCCCCGGACCACGCGAAGCTCACGTCCCGACGGTCGCCGGGTGCGGTGCGCAGCCGGCCGGTCAACGGCTCGCCGACCTGTCCCGCGTCGTGCGCGGCGAACTGCACCCGGTAGAACAGCTCGGTGCCGGCCGGCAGGCCGGTGAGGAACACCTTGCCGGTGTGGTCGGTGCCCGGCCCGACGTCGACCTGCCACCGGCCACGGATGGTGCGGAAGTTCTCGGTCGCCGCCACCTCGACCACCATGCGCGCGGGACGGTCGGTCTTCGACCAGACGACCGCCGAGTTCGCCGTGACGTCCCCGCTCTGCACCCCCCAGCCCGCCTCGGGCCTCGGCCGGACGAGGCCCGGCGCGCCGAACGCGCGCGGGGCCGGGCCCAGCACGGCACCCGCGCCGACGCCGGCACCGACCGCTGCGGCGGCCTGCAGGAGCCGCCTCCGGGTCAGCGCGGCCTCGGCCGGGGATGCTCCGCGGAAACTCGATGAACCGGTCACGTGTACCTCCCGAGGTGGATGTCCTCGAACAGGCTCGTGGCCGGGGTGGGCGCCGGGACGACGACGTGGCGACCGACGGAGGACCATCC
Organism: Blastococcus sp. SYSU DS0619; assembly: GCF_054051035.1. Taxonomy (NCBI): domain Bacteria; kingdom Bacillati; phylum Actinomycetota; class Actinomycetes; order Geodermatophilales; family Geodermatophilaceae; genus Blastococcus; species Blastococcus sp. SYSU DS0619. The sequence continues at coordinate 16,917 of NZ_JBJHAM010000030.1, forward strand.
GGTGAACCGCGGCGGCCTCGGTCCCCGTCGCCGAGGGAGCCACGAGCCGGCTGACCACCAGCGGCGCCTCCACCGGGGCCCCCGCCTCCTCGGGCCCAGCCAGTAGGGTGCCTTCCCGCGACTCGACCGGAGCCCGGCCTGAACGGCCGGATCGGTGAAGGCCCGTGCGGCAACCGCCGCCGACGGCGTCGCGGACGCTGCAGGCCGGGAGGAAGGACCCGCGATGCCGATCGGTCCCGGTCACGAGGCCGGTCAGGACGACGATCGACCGCCGGTCACGATCTTCGGCCCGGACTTCCCGTTCCCGTTCGACGACTGGATCAGGCACCCGGCGGGCCTCGGTGCCGTTCCTCCCGAGCGGCAGGGCGAGGAGGTCGCCATCGTCGGCGCCGGGATCTCCGGCCTGGTCGCGGCGTACGAGCTGATGAAGCTCGGGCTGAAGCCGGTCCTCTACGAGGCCTCCCAGATGGGCGGCCGGTTGCGATCGGCGCGGTTCGAGGGAGCGCCGGAAGAGGTCGTCGCCGAGCTGGGCGGCATGCGGTTCCCCGTGTCGTCGACCGCCTTCTACCACTACGTCGACCTGCTCGGCCTGGAGACCAGACCGTTCCCCAACCCGCTGACACCGGCGTCCGGCAGCACGGTCGTCGACATCGAGGGGGAGACCCACTACGCGGAGTCCTCCGAGGCGCTGCCGCCGCTCTTCCGTGAGGTCGCGGCGGCGTGGGCGGACGCCCTGGGGACCGTGGGCTTCGCCGAGATCCAGGACGCGATCCGGGCGCGCGACGTCCCGACGCTGAAGGCGCTCTGGAACGAGCTGGTCCCGCTGTGGGACGACCGCACCTTCTACGACTTCATCGCGAGCTCGGATGCGTTCTCCCGGCTGTCGTTCCACCACCGGGAGGTCTTCGGGCAGGTCGGCTTCGGCACCGGCGGGTGGGACTCCGACTTCCCGAACTCGATGCTCGAGATCTTCCGCGTCGTGATGACGAACTGCGACGAGGACCAGCGCTTCGTCGTCGGCGGGGTGGAGCAGGTGCCGTGGGGACTGTGGCAGCACGCCCCCGCCGAGCTCGCGCACTGGCCCGCCGGGACGACGCTCGCGAAGCTGCACTCCGGGGGGCCGCGGGCCGGCGTCGCCGCCATCGCCCGGGACGCCGACGGGACCTTCGCCATCACGGATGCCTGGGGCCACGTCGCCCGCTACCCGGCGGTGCTCGTCACCTGCCAGAGCTGGCTCCTCACGACGCAGATCGACTGCGACGAGAGCCTCTTCTCGCAGAAGCTGTGGACGGCGCTGGACCGCACCCGGTACATGCAGTCGTCGAAGACCTTCGTGATGGTCGACCGGCCGTTCTGGAAGGACAAGGACCCCGAGACCGGCCGCGACGTCATGAGCATGACCCTCACCGACCGGCTCACCCGCGGCACGTACCTGTTCGACCACGGCGACGACCTGCCCGGCGTCATCTGCCTGACGTACTCGTGGATGAGCGACGCGCTGAAGATGCTTCCGTACCCGGTGGACCAGCGCGTGCGCCTCGCACTCGGCGCCCTGAAGAAGATCTATCCCGACGTCGACATCGCGCAGCACATCATCGGTGACCCCATCACCGTCTCCTGGGAGGCGGACGCGCACTTCCTCGGCGCCTTCAAGGGCGCCCTGCCCGGGCACTACCGGTACAACCGGCGGATGTACGCCCACTTCGTGCAGGACGACCTACCGGCCGAGCAGCGGGGGATCTTCCTGGCCGGTGACGACGTGTCGTGGACGCCGGCCTGGGTGGAGGGCGCCGTGCAGACCTCGCTCAACGCGGTCTGGGGCATCCTGCGGCACTTCGGCGGCGGTACCCATCCGCAGAACCCCGGCCCCGGCGACTCGTTCGCCGAGCTGGGCCCGATCGCACTCCCGGACTAGGCGCCCCGGCCCGCCGTCCCGGCCGCGTCCTCGCATCGACGAGGAGCGCGGACCGTCCCGGTCCGGTCGACCGTCCGGGTGATGCCGGGTCAACGGCGGTGCGGTGGGTATGGGGTGCCACCGACCACCGCGAACCCGGCGACCGCCGGGCACCGACCTCGCCGGTGGGACGAAGGAGTGACACCGTGATCGGATTTCTCGTGGCCGGCCTCATCATCGGGGCGCTCGCCCGCCTGATCGTCCCGGGCAAGCAGCGCCTCGGCATCCTCGCCACCCTGGCGCTCGGCCTGGTGGGGTCGCTGATCGGCGGCCTGATCGCCCAGTTCCTCGGGACCGGCGACATCTGGGAGCTCAACGTCCTCGGCTTCGTGCTGGCGGTCGTGGCGGCGGTGGCGCTGATCGGTGTCGGGGAGGCGCTGACCGGCAGGTCGAGGCGGGACGCCGTCCGCTGACCCGGCCGGGGGGTGCCGCCCGCGCGGCGACGGCCGCAGGCCGGTCACGACGGGCGGCCCATCAGGTGGGGCCGGCGTCGTCATCCCGGCCTCGGCCCACCGCACGGCCGCTCCAGTCCGGCCGGAGCAGCGGGAGACGGCTGTCCCCGCCCGGTCGCACCGCCAGGACCTGGTTCACGCCCGCGCGGTGCCGTTCGAAGGCCAGTGCCGATCCCGCGAGGTAGAGCCGCCACACCCGGGCCCGTCCCGGTGAGGACGCCGCCACCGCCTCCGCCCAGTGCTCCTCGAGGTTGCGCACCCAGGCCCGGCAGGTCAGCGCATAGTGCCGGCGGAGCGCCTCGGTGTCGCACACCTCGAAGCCGGCCTCCTCCAGCACCTGGACGTGGGTGGCCAGCGGCTGCAGCTCGCCGTCGGGGAAGACGTACCGCGTGAGGAACGACCCCGGATCGGGGCGGTCCGGGCCGGCCGCAGGCCCGCGGGCGATCGCGTGGTTCAGCAGCCTCCCGCCGGGACGCAGCAGGTCGTGCAGCCGGGCGGCGTAGGCCGGCAGCTGGGCGCGGCCGACGTGCTCGGCCATCCCGACCGAGGCGATCGCGTCGAACGGCCCGTCGTGGACCTCGCGGTAGTCCTGCAGCCGGATCTCGACGAGGTCGGCAACCCCGGCGTCGGTGATGCGCCGGCGGGCCAGCTCCGCCTGCGCCGCGGAGATGGTCACGCCGACCACCGAGACGCCGTAGCGGGACGCCGCGTGCAGGGCGAGCGAGCCCCAGCCGCAGCCGACGTCGAGCAGCCGCATCCCCGGTGAGAGCCCGAGCTTGCGGCAGACCAGGTCGAGCTTGGCCTCCTGTGCCTGCTCCAGCGTCGCACCGGGCTCGGGGAAGTAGGCGCAGCTGTAGACGAGCGAGGGGCCCAGGAGCAACCGGTAGAAGTCGTTGCCGACGTCGTAGTGGTGGCTGATCGCGTGCCGGTCGCGGTGCAGCGAGTGCCGGATGCCCCGCATCCGGGCCTCCTCCGGCGGCGGTGACGGGGGCGGTCCCAGGACGCCGAGCCTCAGCAGGGGGCCGGCCAGCCGGGTCAGCGTCCGCCGGTCCAGGCGCAGATCCGGCCGGGACGGCAGGTCGTCGGGGAAGCTCAGCGCCGCGTACAGGTCCCCTTCGATGTCGAGGTCGCCGCTGACGTAGGCCCGGGCGAGCCCCAGTTCCCCGGGCGCCAGCACCAGGCGGCGCAGCGCCTTCCGGTCGCGCACGACCAGGGTGGGGGCTCCCTCGACGACGCGCTCGGAACCGTCCCAGCAGCGCACCGACAAGGGGAGCGGTGCGCCCAGCAGGAGGGTGCCGAGCTCGTCGACCAGCTGACTCGCGCCCTGGTGCGCCATTCCTCCACCCTGGCAGAACCCACGCCGTCGCCGCGACGCCTTTCGCCCTGGCACCCTCGGGACGACGTCCGGGTTGCGACCTGGTCTCGAAGGGCCTGGTCGGGGATCCGGGTGCAGGGTGAGGGGTAGTCGGGGGGACGGTCCTGATCGGGGTGTGCCGTGCCCCGTCCGAGCGGAGGAGAGGTCATGCGCACCCAGCCAGCGACGTGCACCGGGCGCCGGGTGGCCGCCACCAGAGCCGTGCTGGCCGTGGCTCTCGCGGTGGGAGGGCTGTCCGCCTGCGGGGAGGACGCCCCCGGGCCGACGACCGATCCGGCGGCGGAGGAGATCGAGGAGCTGCGGGAGGACATCGGGGCGCTCCGGGAGCGCGTCGACGCCCTGGAGGAGCAGGCCCGGGCGGACGCCGGGACGGGTGACGAACCGCCGGCCGACGGCGGTGAGCAGCCCGGCGAGGACGGGACGGCCGGCGGCGGGGGAGCAGGGCAGTCGTCCGAGGACCCCGCCGGCGTGTTCTCGGACCCCGAGTCGCTGATCGGGCAGGACGTCACCGTGACCGCCGAGGTCTCCGGCCTCATCGCGGTGAGCGCGGTGGGGGCCGCCTTCCGGCTCGCCGACGGGAACGGGAACACCGTCAGCGTGATCATGGTGACCCCGCCGGCCGATCTGGAGGTCGGCGACGTCCTGCGGGTGACCGGCCCCGTCGTCCGGGTCCAGCGGGACGGCTTCGAGTCCGACTTCGGCATCTCCGCGGAGGCGCTGGTCGAGGACCCCGACGCCTTCTTCGGCGACGTCGCGGGGGAGTTCGCCATCGCGGCGCGCGAGACCGAGATGGTGCGGCAGCCCGCAGGCTGAGGCCGCTCCCGGTGCGGCTACCCGACTCCGGCACCGGCCGCCGGTGCGTGCGCCGGGTGCTCCAGGACGGGTCCGGGCGTCGGGTCGGGCAGCGGGTTGTCGCGCACGTAGTTCAGGACCCGGTAGGCGACCGCCACGAGCGGCACCGCCAGCAGCGCTCCGGCGAGCCCCCAGAGCAGCGTTCCGGCGGTCACCGCCAGGAGGACGACGGTCGGGTGCAGTCGCAGCGCCCGGCCGACGATGAGCGGGTGCAGGATGTTGCCCTCCACCTGCTGCACCACCAGGACGACGATCAGCACGATCACCGCATCCGTGACGCCGTTGGTCACGAGCGTGACCAGCACGGCCACGGCCCCGCTCACCGTCGCGCCGAACAACGGCACGAAGGCGCCGATGAAGGTCAGCAGGGTGAGGGACGCCCACAGCGGCACCCCGAGGATCAGCAGGGCAGCGCCGATGCCCACCGCGTCGATGATCGCGACCACGATCACCCCGCGCACGTACCGGGACAACGTGCCCCAGGCCGCGGCCCCCGCGCCCTCGACCTGGTCCCGCCGCCGGGCCGGGACGAGCCGCAGCACCCACCCCCACATCGCCGCCCCGTCCTTGAGCAGGAAGAAGGTCAGGAAGGCGACCAGGATGACGGCGGCGAGGCTGTAGAGCGCCATGCTGGCCGCGGCCGTCGGTTCGGGCGCGAGCCGGAAGATGCGATCGACCACGGCGTTCCGGGCCTCGGTGACCTGTTGCGGGTCCAGGCCCAGCGGCCCCTCGATCAGCCACACCCGGATCCGGTCGATGCCCGCGGCCAGGGGCCGGGTGAGGTTCCGCATCTGGTCGGCGGCGCGGAACCCGATGAGGAAGCCCGCACCGACCAGGACGCCGAGGAGCATCAGGACCGACAGCAGCGCCGCGAGCGCTCGGGGGAGTCCCCGGTCGCAGAGCCACCGGGCGATCGGCTGGACGATGGCGGTCAGCAGCATCGCGACGGCGACGGCCACCGTCACCAGCGGCAGCCGGAGCAGGAACCAGAACAGCAGCCAGCCGATCCCGGCCAGCGCCAGCAGGGCAGCGCTGACGACGAGGGTGCGGACCGCCCACGCCGGTGCGGTCTGCAGCCCGGCGGTGGTGGGACGGCCGTCCTGCGCTGCGACGACGGTCGCGGCACCGGCGGGGCAGGCAGGGTCCTCCCGCACCGCGCTCGCCCCGCGTCTGGACCACCAGTTCACCGCAGCCATCCCGTCCGCACCGAAGGTTCTCCGATCATGGTCGTCCGGCCCGTCGGTCAGGCCGGACACCGGCGGGCATGTCCGCATCCTCGGTCACCCGGGCCGTCCCGGCCGGACGAGGGGCCGCGGCGACGGCGCCGAGCCGCCCGCGACCGGGGGATCCGCCGCCTGCCGACCACCCGAACGGGTCACTCGCCGCGTCTCGGCCGGGGCAGCAGGTCGACGCGGCACCGCGGGCCCCGTGCCTAGAAGATCCCGACGACGAACCGTCCGGCGGTCCAGAGCCCCAGCATCGTCAGCGCGACGAGCAGCCCGAACGCCAGCCCGGCACCGGTCGCGGCGAGGCGGTCCCGCCAGGCCGGCGGGTCGGCTGCCCACGGCTGGGGCCGGGGCAGCGGGCGGGCGAGCCAGCGGGCGGCGTGCTCCTGCGAGCAGAAGTCGGCGTCCAGGAAGTCGAGTCCGCCGCCCTGGTCGTGCCGCGTCACCTCGAGGTGCAGCCAGGTGTCGCCACCGTCCACGTCCGCCCAGGGACTGCCGCACATCTCGCAGGCGGCCGCATCGGCGGGATCGACCGGAGGCACGCCCGGCACCGTAGCCGCGCACCTGCGGGCGTCCGGTGCGACGCACCGCGGTCGTGTGCGGACAGAGGGGAACGACGACCGGCCGGAGCCACGGTGTCGATCCGTTGACAGTGCCCGGCGGGCGGTTTCGCCGCGGGTGGGGCGGACACGGTGGCTGCGGACCGACCTGCCGACCGAGAGGAGGGGCCGTGCCTGCCGGACGTGCGGTGGAGGGGGCGGCGACCCCGGCCGGGATGCGCGCGGAGGCGCGGGCTGACCGGACGGCCACCGGAGCGGGTCCCCGGCGGGTGCTCGAGAACCTGGTCGGTGTCCCGTTCACCGAGGGCAACCGGATCGACGTCCTGAAGGACGGCGCGCAGACCTTCCCGGCGCTGCTGGCCGCCGTCGCCGCGGCCCGGCGGACCGTCGACCTGCTCTGGTTCGCATGGCGCGGAGGCGAGATCTCCCACGAGCTCGCCGGGGCGCTGGCCGAGCGCGCCCGGGACGGGGTGCGGGTACGCGTCCTGCTCGACGGCTACGGGGGCAAGCACATCGACCGGGACGATCTGCACCGGCTGCAGGACGCCGACTGCACGGTGTTCTTCTACCGGCCGCTGCACACACCCCGGCTCAGCGTCTGGAACCTGCGCACGCACCGGCGGGTGCTGGTCTGCGACGACACGGTGGCGTTCACCGGTGGAACCGGCATCGACCGGGTGTGGACCGGCGACGGCCGGCACCCCGGGAGCTGGCGGGACACCGCGTTCCGCGTCGAGGGCCCCGCCGTCGCCGGGCTCAGGTCGGCGTTCGTGCAGGCCTGGATGCAGGCCCAGGTCCGCCTCGCGGGCGGTCTGGTGCTGGACGACGACCGGTTCCCCGAACTCCTCCCCGTGGGGCAGACCGCGGTGCAGGTGCTCCGTCCGCCGTCCCAGCCGGGCTGGAGCGAGGCGGCGATCGCGGTGTCCGCGCTCCTGCACTCCGCGCGGGACCACGTCCGGGTCACCACCCCCTACGTGCGGCTGCCGCGCTGGCTGCGGGAGCTGGTGCAGGGCACGGCCGAGCGGGGCGTGCAGGTCCAGCTGCTTGTCGCCGGCCCGCACGTCGAGCGGCCGTCGGTGCATCTGCAGGGCGAGCTCGACTTCCAGCCCCTGCTGGACTCCGGGGTGGAGATCTGGCGCTACCAGCCCTCGCTGCTGCACGCCAAGGTGGTGAGCGTCGACGGCACCGTCGCGATGGTCGGGACGGCGAACTTCGACACCCGGTCCCTGGCGCTCAACGAGCAGGTGTGCCTGCTGCTCGACGACCCGGCCGTGGTGTCCGTGCTCGACGCGCACTTCGCCGAGGACCTCGACGACAGCGAGCGCGTGGACCCGGAGCGGTGGCACGGGCGGGGCCTCCGGCGACGTGCCCTGGAGGTGGCCTCCGACGTCGTCGGCCGGCCGTTGCGCGGCTGGGGCGCCGCCGGTCTGGCCGGCCGCCGGCCCTGACCCCCGGTCGGCAGGCTCCGTGACGATCCGGCGACGAAGCCCTGCCGGCCGGTGTCCGGCCGGGTGCGACGGGACATCATCATGTTGTGTCCCAGGTAGTGCGATCGACGGACGGACCGGCGGCCGGGCTGCGCCCGGGCAGCCGGGGTGGCGCGGCGCTGGCCGGGGTGGCGGCGGTGGCCGTGGCCCTCGGCGTCGCCGAACTCGTCGCAGGGCTGATCCCGCGCGCACCCTCGCTGGTCATCGCGGTGGGGGACGCCGTCGTCGACAGCGTCCCCGGCTCCGTGGAGCAGTGGGCCATCGCGACGCTGGGCGAGGCCGACAAGCCGGTGCTCATCGGCGGCATCCTGGTCGTCTCGGCGCTGCTGGCGGTCGCGGTCGGCCTGCTCGCCCGCCACCGGTTCGTCCTGGGCGCCGCCTGCATCGCCCTGTTCGCCGCACTCGGGGTGGTGGCCGCGCTGGCCGACGACCGCAACCCCGTCCTCCTCACCCTCCTCGTCGGGGTGCTCGGCGCCGCCGCCGGCATCGGGCTCCTGCACCTGCTGGTCACGGTCATGCGCCGCCCGCCGGTACCGGCCGCCGAGGAGACGCCGCTGAGTGACGTCGACCGGCGCCGCTTCCTCGCCGTGACGGGTGGTGCCACCGTCCTCGGCGTGCTCGCCGGCGTCGGCGGCCACCTGCTGTCCGGTCGGGAGCGGCTCGACGAGCTGCGCGCTGCGATCCGGCTGCCCGTCCCCGTCCGTCAGGCGGGACCCGTGCCGGCCGGCGCGGACCTCGAGATCCCGGGGCTCACCCCGCTGTTCATCCCGAACGAGGACTTCTACCGGATCGACACCGCGCTGCGCGTGCCGGTCGTCGACCCCGACACCTGGCAGCTGGAGATCCGCGGGATGGTCGACAACCCGTTCACGCTGACCTACGCCGACCTCATGGAGCTGCCGCAGATCGAGGCGGACATCACCATCGCGTGCGTCTCCAACGAGGTGGGTGGCGACCTGGTCGGCAATGCGCGCTGGCAGGGCGTGCCACTGAGGGCGCTGCTGGACCGGGCCGGTCTGCAGCGCGGCGCGACCCAGCTCGTCGGCCGCTCCGTCGACGGCTTCACCGCCGGCTTCCCGGTGCTGACCGCGCTCGACGTCGAGGACGCCATGGTCGCCGTCGCGATGAACGGCGAACCGCTGCCGGCCGAGCACGGCTTCCCGGCCCGGCTCGTGGTGCCCGGCCTGTACGGCTACGTGTCGGCGACCAAGTGGCTCTCGGCCATCGAGCTCACCGACTGGGACGTCGACGGCTACTGGATCCCGCGCGGCTGGGCCAAGGACGGGCCGGTCAAGACGCAGGCGCGCATCGACGTCCCCGCTGGTCGGGTCACCGCCGGGCGGCGGCCCATCGCCGGCGTGGCGTGGGCCCCCACCCGGGGCATCGAGCGGGTCGAGGTGCGCATCGACGACGGGCCCTGGCAGGAGGCCCAGCTGGCCGACCCCTACGACGTCGACGTCTGGCGGCAGTGGTTCCTGGAGTGGGACGCCACCCCCGGCACGCACGTGATCACCGCCCGCGCCACGGACGGACTGGGCGAGGTGCAGACCGATCAGCGCACCCCCGTCGCGCCGGACGGCGCCGCGGGCTACCCGGTCACGGAGGTCGTCGTCGGGACCTGATCCCCGGCCCCGGCCGACCGGGCCCGGGTGATCCGGTCGGCCCACCGGCGGACCTGCTCGACGACCACGTCCGGCTGGGTCAGCGGCAGCATGTGGCCGGCGCCCGGGACCGTGAACAGCTCACCGTCGGGCAGCGCGGCCAGCAGCCGCCGGGCCTCGTCGTTCGGGACCTCCGGGTCGCGGCTGCCGTGCACGATCAGCGTCGGCACGGTGAGACCGGGAGCGTGGCGGACGCTGTCGTGCGCCAGACCGGCCAGGGAGGTGCCCGCCAGGGCCAGCGGCCGGGTGGCGAGGAAGTCGTCCCGCATCCGCTCCACGGACTCCTGCGGCTCGCCCGGTGCGAAGGCGAAGTGCCGGATGGCGCGGTCGGACACCACTCGCACGGGCCGCAGCCGCCGGCCGATCCGGGCACCGGAGCGCAGCAGGGCGAACCAGGCCGAACGCAGCCGGGCACGTGCCCACGGCGGCAGGTTCCGCGCCGGGAAGCCGGGCGCCGTGACGCCGGCGCCCCCGGATCCGACGAAGACCGCCCCGGCGATCCGGCCGTCCCCGCAGCCGTCGACGTGCCGCAGCAGGATCCCCCCACCCAGGCTGTGGGCGACGACGACGGCGGAGCCACCGTCCGGGACCACGGCGTCGAGCACGGCGGACAGGTCCTGGGCGTGCGCGCCGAGGCTGTAGCTGCCCGACCGGGCGTCGCCGCTCTGCGCGTGCCCGCGCAGGTCGTAGGCCACGACCCGGAAGTCCGCGGCGAGCCGCTCGGGAACCTCGCCCCAGGAGTCGGCGGACATCCCGAGCCCGTGCGCCAGCACCAGCAGCGGGGCGTCCTCCGGCCCCCACGTGTAGAGCGCCAGGCGGGTTCCGTCGAACGAGGTCACGTCGGTCATGGCCGGAGGACTACCCCCTGCCGACGCCGGGCGCCGTGTCGTTGTGGTGACAGTCACCGCCGCGTTCCCCGCTCCGCGGAGACCGACCGGGGGTACCGGACCTGGTCGGCCACCCCGGGCAGCAGGTACCGGGCGCAGACGAGCACCCACACCGTGCCCAGCACCAGCCCGGCGAGCACGTCGGTCGGGTAGTGCGCCGCGACGTAGATGCGCGACAGGGCCACGGCCGGGGCCACGAGCACCGGCACCGAGAGCACCGCCCACCGCCAGCGGCTCCGGGCCAGCGTGATGACGAGCGCGGCCAGGCCGCCGTAGAGGGCCACCGCGGCGGCCACGTGGCCCGACGGCCAGCTCGCCGCGGTCACGAGACCGGAGGTCAGGTCCGCCACGGGCGGGCGCATGCGGTCCACCGTGCGGGAGACGACGAAGTAGATGCCGAGCTCCCCGAGCACGGTGACGAGGACGAAGACCACCGGTCGCCAGCTGGCGGTGATCGCGAGCGCCACCACGGCGAGGGAGAGCGACACCGCGATGAACGCGCGCGTTCCCGACAGCGTCCCGACCGCGGTCGCGATGTCGGTCAGCGTGGGTGTCCGCAGGTCCACGACGCCCTGTGCGACCTGCCGGTCGAAGCGGCCGAGGGCGGTGTCGCCGAGCACCGCGGTGACCAGCAACCCGAGCATGATCAGCACCACGGAGAGCGCGGCGGCGGCGACCAGCAGCCCGGTCACGGTGCGGCGGCCGGCCGGCAGCGCGGCCTGGCGGGAGGGCGCCAGGTGGGGGGCGTCGTGGGGGTCGACGTCCAGCGGGTCCAGCGGCTCCGCCGGCCGCTGGTGGTGGTCGTGCTGCCAGCCGCGGAAGGCCGCCGTGGTGACCGCCAGCAGCCCCACCCCCAGGGCCCAGCCGGCGAGGACGTCCGTGACGAAGTGGACGCCGAGGGCCAGCCGGGTGAAGCCGACCGCGACGGTGATCAGCAGCGCCGCGGCGATGATCCAGGGCCGGGTGCGGCGCTGCACGGCGGGCAGGACCAGCATCGCCAGCATGACGAAGGTGACCAGCGAGAGGGTGGCGTGGCCGCTGGGGAAGCTGGCGTTGGACGGCAGCTCGTTGACCGGGGTCTCCACCACCGGCCGCGCCCGCCCGATCAGCGCCTTGGTCAGCGGGACCAGGACCGCCATCCCGACGCCGGTGGTCACGACGAACGCGGCCAGCCGGCGCTGACCACGGATCAGCAGGAAGACGGTCGTCAGCGTGAACAGCAGGATCACCGCGGCGTTCCCGCCGAGGTCGGTGACCACCCGGAGCACGCTGACGAGCGCGGAGGAGTCGCTGACGACCGAGTTCAGGTCGGCGGCCACCTCGCCGTCCAGCGACGCGAGGGGCGACCACTCCTGCTGCACCAGCAGCATCAGCAGCAGGAACGGGACCGCTCCCACCAGCAGGGCGACCAGCCCGAGCGCGGCGCGCGCCCCGAACCGGCCGCCGCCTGCGGTGCCGTCGGGGGCCCGCCGTTCTGCGTCCTCGTGCTGCGCGACCCGGCTCATGACGACTGCACGTACCCGCCCGGCGGAGGGGGCAACGGCCGCCCACCCGACGATCGCGTTACGGCATCCCCGGTGCAGGCCGCCCGCGTCACCGGGTGGAGTCCCCGCTCGCCGGCACGACGGTCTCCAGCAGCCGGACGTCGGCGAGCAGGTGCTGCACGCGGGTGTCGCTCAGGCACCCCCGGAGCTCGCGACGGTCGAACTCGTCCAGCCCGGGCCGCACGCGGAACGCGAACACCCCGTCCTCGACGGTCACGAAGGTGTCCTCGACGACGTCGGCGTTGACCAGCAGCCGGCAGGTGCTGACCAGGCCGCGGGCCATCTCCTCGCGGACGGCCGCGTCCTCGCGCACGGCGACGGCGAGCACCACGTCGGTGTAGGAGCCCTCGGGCTGAGGGACCTCCACGGTCATCAGCTCGCCGCGCAGGAACCAGATGCCGAGGCCGGCCAGGACGGCGACGGCCACCCCGGCGACCACCCGCTTCACCGGAGGGCCCTCGTGGCGGCCGGGCCCAGCAGCACCCGCAGGGAGGCGTCGTCGGCGCAGTCGTCGGCGCCGGCCAGCAGCTCGGCGTCGGTCGGGACCAGCGAGGTGACCGGGAAGGCGATCGCCGCCAGGTCGCTCGCGAGCTGCTCCTCCACGCCGGCGCGGGCGGAGTTGCCGGCCACGCGCTCGATCAGCCAGGCGATGCCGGAGACGATGAACCCACCGCCGAGGAGCACCGGGATGAAGATGTGCGTGCGGTCGAGCGCGTCGGGGGAGAGCCACCGGAAGGGCCGGGTCTCCACCGGAGCGGCGCGGAGGCGCTCCAGCGCGCCGGGCGGCCGCTGCTCCCCGGCGAGGGACCGCAGGCGCTCGTCCATCGCCGTCATCCGGCGGAGGACCAGCGCGGTGCACAGGCCGATCAGGGTGGCGACGAAGAGGGTGCCCACCAGGAGGGCGCGGTGCCACTCCCACCGGTAGATGTAGACGAACAGGTAGGCGCCCGAGGCGATCAGCGCCACGACGCCGACGAGCCAGCTCAGCTTCTTCACGACGACTCCTCATCCACGGCACCGGTGTCGCCGTCGACGCGGACGGTCGTCCCCGGCGGGAACTGCTCCAGCGCACCGGAGAACCCCACCACGGTGGGGACGCCGGACTCGCGCGCCAGGATCGCCAGGTGCGCCAGCACGCTGCCGGTCTCGGCGACCAGACCGGCCAGTCGCGGCAGCACCGGGGCGAGCGACGGGTCGAGGGTCCGCACCACGAGCACGGCACCGTCCGGTGGGTTCTCGCCGTGGTGCACCGGCCCGGTGCCGGAGCCGCCACCCGCGCCGGTCCCGCCGGAGGTCCCCGTGACCGGCACCGGCCGGCCGGTGTCGCTCACGCGGAACCGCGCGGGCAGCGGCTCGCCCGGTTCCTCGAGCTGCGGCCGGAGCGCCTGGTCCGGGGTGTGCACGGCGGCGGCGAGATCCGCCAGCCGGAGACCTCGCACCTGCTCGGCGTCACCCAGCCGGCCGGCCGCGGTCAGCCGTTCCCCGAGCGTCCACGCCGCCCGGGCGCTCACCTCCTGGAGCCAGCGCACCCGCAGCCGCAGCGCCTCGCGGAGCAGACCCGCGTCGGTCCCGTCGCCCGGTGGCGCGCTGTCGGGTGCCGCCACGTCGGGCGGCAGCTGGGGCGCAGCGCAGATGCGCGGTGCGGCGAGCGCCAGCACGACCGGGTTGGCCGCGACGATCTCCGCGTCGGTCAGCCCGGCCTGCCGGGACCGGGCGAGCACCCGCAGCGCCGCACTCACCCCGGTCAGCCGGGGGGCGGCCGGGTCCACGAGCATCCCCATGAGCACCTCGTGCGCGTGCACCGAGCGCAGGGCCGGCTGCACGCGGTGCAGCACGGCGACCAGCTGGCGGTCCGACAGCGCGCCGAGCGGCGGCACGCCGCCGAGCACGTGGTCGGTGGACTCCAGGACGTCCTGCGCCAGCAGGGGCAGCGCGGAGCGCAGCCGGCCCACCCGCCAGGAGGCGCGGAGCCGGCGCAGGCGTGGCCGGGGATCGAGCCGCTCCCGCAGCCGCGGCGCCTCCGGGCGGTTCTCGAGCAGGTCGAGGTCGACGGCCGGCCAGCCGCCCAGGACGGTGACCAGCGGGGAGTCGTCGACGGCGGCCTGGTCCGCGGTGCCCGCGAGCAGCAGGGCGTGCCGCAGCGCCTCGCGCAGCGGCGGCATCCACAGGTCGGCCTCCAGCGGCTGCAGCGGCTCCGGGAACGTCTCGGCCACCGGCCCGGGCCCGAGCACCGGCCCGACGGGGCGACCGCGCGCCTCCGCGGTGACCGGGCGGCTCTGCAGCAGCCGGAGGTGTCCCCGCTCGTCGAAGGCCCACTCGACGTCCTGCGGGCCGCCGAAGACCCGGGCGGTCCGGCGGGCCAGGTCGGCCAGCGCCTGCAGCTGGGCGCGGCGCAGCCGGACGCCGCCGTCGCCCCGGGTGACGTCGGTCCGGCGACCGGACCGGTCGAGCTCGTACCGGTCCCCGTTCACCTCGCCGCTCACCAGCCGGTCGGGGCCGCCGGTCACCGCGGCGACGACCAGCCGGTCCTCCCGGCCGGAGACCGGGTCGATGCCGAAGAGCACCCCGCCGCTGCGGGCGTCCAGCAGCGGCTGGACCAGGACGGCGAGCGGTTCCCGGCCGGTCAGGGTGTCCGACCCCGCCGCCGCCGTCCCGCGGGAGGCGATGACGACGTCCACCGCGCGGCGGAACTCCTCGGGGCCGTCCACCCCGACCACCGACTCGAACCGGCCGGCCATCGACGAGTCGCCGAGGTCCTCGACCGTCGAGCTGCTCCGCACGACCAGCGACCGCCGCCCGTCGCCGGTGAGCTCCCGCCAGGCGGCCAGCACGTCGTCCGGCAGCGGCGCGCCGTCGGCCAGCCGGTCCACGGCGGCGGTGGTGATCACGAAGCCGGGCACGATCGGCAGGCCCTCGGCGGCGGCGCGGGCGAGCGCCGAGGCCTTCGCGCCGGTCAGCCGGTCGTCGAGCGCGGCTCCGTCGTCGAGCGCCACGACCGAGCGGTCGTCGGTCAGCGGGGCGGCTCGGGAGCCCCCGTCGGTGGAGGTGGCGGACACCACCGGTGGGTTGCCAGGCGCTGTCGCCCACAACCGCCGTGTCACCCTTACCGGGGGTTTCGTCGGGAAACCGTCATGAGGTCGATGCGCAGGACCGGGGGTAGGGGACGGCTGTGGAGCTCCTTCTCGCCTTCGCGGTGCTGCTGTTCGCCGGAGTGCTGTTCTCCGGCCTCGCGAACCGCACCGTGCTGTCCACCGCCGTGCTCTTCCTGCTCGCCGGCTTCGTGCTCGGCGACGGCGTCACGGGGGTGCTGGCCCTGGAGCCGGGCGACGAGATCGTCGTGGGCCTGGCGGAGCTGGCGCTGTTCTCCGTGCTCTACACCGACGGCATGCGGGTCGGCTTCTCCGACCTGCGCAACGCGTGGCGGCTCCCGGGCCGCGCCTTGGTCCTCGGCATGCCGCTCACCTTCGGCGTCACCGCCCTGTTGGCCCACTACGTGGCCGGGCTGTCGTGGGTCCAGGCGATGCTGGTGGGTGCCGTGCTGGCGCCCACCGACCCGGTGTTCGCCTCGGCGATCGTGGGGCGCCCCGAGGTGCCCGGCCGGCTGCGCTCGCTGCTGAACGTGGAGAGCGGGCTCAACGACGGCCTGGCGCTGCCCGTCGTCCTGGTGCTGCTCTCGGTGCTGTCCCGGGACGAGGTGGACTACGGCTCGCTGGCCGGCGAGCTGGCGCTCGGCATCGCGCTGGGCTTCGCCGTCCCGGCGGTCGCGGTGCTGCTCATCCGCAGCCGCTTCACCTCCGCCACCCCGATGTACGCCGCGCTGGGCGGGCTGTCGATCGGGCTCGTGGTCCTGGCCCTGGCCAGCCTCACGCACGCCAACCTGTTCCTCGCCGCGTTCACCGCGGGCATCACGATCGCGACCTTCGCGCCGGACGTGGAGAAGTCGTTCTCGGAGTTCGGCGAACTGGTCACCGAGCTGCTCAAGCTCGCCGCCATCCTGGTGTTCGGTGCCCTGATCTCCCCGGCCTTCCTGGGCGAGATCCCGTGGAGCGGCTACCTGTTCGCCGTGCTCGCCCTGGTGCTCGCCCGGCCGCTGGCGATCGTGGTGGCGCTGGCGCGCAGCGGGCTGCCGGCCAGCGAGAAGGCGGTGGCGGCGTGGTTCGGCCCCAAGGGCTTCGCCTCGGTGGTCTACGGCTTGCTCATCCTGGACGCCGAGGTGCCCGGGGCGGACGCCATGTTCCACCTCGTCGCGCTGGTCATCTTCGCCTCGATCCTGGCGCACTCGTCGACCGACGTCCCGATCGCGCACGCCTTCGCCCGGGCCCAGGGCCGGCCCGAGCCGGACGCCCCGGGGCCGGGTGAGGAAGACCCGCCCGGCGCGGCGACGTCGGCCGGGGCCGGGCGTACGGGACCGGGTGCCGGGTGACCCGTACCGGCGACCACGAGCTGGCCAGGGGCGTCGGGCGGGCAGCCGGCGGGGCGCTGCTGTTCGCCCTGCCGCTGATGATGACGATGGAGCTCTGGCGGTTGGCGCACACGGTCGAGCGGTACCGGCTGGCGCTGCTCGTGGTGACGAGCGTCGTCCTGGTCGTCGGGCTCTCCCGGTACTTCGGCGCCGGGCCCGGCGGCGTCGGCGTGGGGGGCTACCTGGCCGACGCCGGGGTGGCCCTCCTGGTCGCCGCGGTCACGGCCGCGGTGGTGCTCGGGGTGCTGGGGGTCGTGGACCCGCTCCGCAACTGGCCGGACGCGCTGTCGGTGACCGCGATCGAGACCCTGCCGGCGGCCGTCGGTGCCTCCTACGCCCGCAGCCAGTTGGGGCGGGGCAGTCGGCGGCGGGCGCCCGGCCGGTACGGGCACGAGGTCTTCCTGATGGTCGCCGGCGCCGTCGTCTTCGCCGCGAACATCGCGCCGACCGAGGAGGTCGTGCTGATGGCCGCCCGGACCAGCACGGTGGCGACCGCGCTCCTCGTCGTCCTGAGCCTGATGGTGATGCACGGCTTCGTGTACACCGTCGGGTTCGCCGGTCAGGAGTCGTCCGCCGGCGGGTTCGTCCGGGCGTTCCTGACCCTGACGGTGGTCGGGTACGCGGCCGCCTTCGTCGTCTCCGCCTACGTGCTCTGGACCTTCGGCCGGTTCGACGGTGTGGGGCCGGCGACCGTCGTGGGCCTGACCGTCGTCCTGACCTTCCCGGCGAGCATCGGCGCCGCAGCAGCCCGGCTCATCCTGTGACGGAGGACGAGGTGGACGGAGCCCGGGAGCGGCCCGGCGAGCAGGAGCGGACGA
Organism: Blastococcus sp. SYSU DS0619; assembly: GCF_054051035.1. Lineage (NCBI taxonomy): Bacteria > Bacillati > Actinomycetota > Actinomycetes > Geodermatophilales > Geodermatophilaceae > Blastococcus > Blastococcus sp. SYSU DS0619. The sequence goes on from NZ_JBJHAM010000030.1 coordinate 34,195, forward strand.
CGGCGGGGGAGTACGCCCTCGGTGCCCTCGGCGGGCTGCTGGTCCTGGTCCTGCTCGGCTTCCTGACCTACCAGGCGATCGCGGTCCGGGGCTCCGAACCGGAGCTCTCGGTCACCGTGACCGGGGTGGAGCCGCGCGGGGACGGCTGGGCGGTCGACTTCCGGGTCGAGAACCACGGTGGCCGGACGGCGGAGCAGCTGGAGGTCTCCGGCTCCCTGTCGCGGGACGGCCGCGAGGTGGAGGAGGCATCGACCACGATCGCCTACGTGCCACCGGAGAGCCGGCGCAGCGGTGCGCTCCTGTTCGCCGAGGACCCGCGCGACGGCCGGCTCGAGGTCCGTCCGTCGGGCTACGCCTCGCCATGAGTGCGCGTGGGGGGGGGGGGGGGGGGGGGGGGGGGGGGGGGGGGCCCCCTCCCGCGGGGACCGCCGGCGGGCGCGGGGGCG
>NZ_JBJHAM010000031.1:0-30601 GCF_054051035.1 Blastococcus sp. SYSU DS0619
GCGGCTGACCGGGCCGGCCGGTCAGCCGCGCCGGTCGGTGCCGTCCTGGTCGACGACGACCTGCTCGCGCTGGACCTGCTCGGTGACCGTCTCCTGCCCCTCGACCAGCTCGGTGCGCAGCCGCACCCGCTCGGTGGGCACGACCTCGACGCTGAACACCGGCCGCTCGGTGTGCAGGATGATCTCGCCCGGCAGGTCCGAGCCGGCCGACGTGCCGGCCGGGACCAGCGACTCGCCGGAGTCTCCGTCGTCGGCGGAGTCCTCCGCACCCAGGGGGATCTCCTCGACGCGGATCTCCTCCCGGCGGATCGGCACGGTGATCTGCACGTCCTCGGTGACGACGTACTTCACCAGTCGCACCCGGCGCGTGGCCACCCGCTCGGTGCCGACCCGCAGCTGCTCCTCGCTGCGGGTCATGGCGCCCTCGGCCGCGGCGGTGCCGGTGCCCGTGTCGGCGGGCGGGGCCGGTGGGGCGTCGCCGGCCGGGGGGAGCGGGTCCGGGCTCCGGTGGCGCCCCTCGCCGCTGCCGGCGCCGACGCCGTAGTGACGGCGGAGCTCCTCCTCCTCACCCGGGTCGAGGTGGTTGCCCCCGACCGACGGAGCGCTCTTGACGGCGTCGGCGCTCACCGGCAGGTGCAGCCGCCCGTCGTCCCAGGCCGCCTGCCCCGCGGGCACGATCGAGTGCCGGGTGCCGAACAGCCCGGTGGTCACCGCCACCCAGGTCGGCTCACCTGTCCGGTCGTCGACGAAGAAGTGTTCGACGGTGCCCAGCTTGTCGCCACCATCGCCGTAGGCGGTGCTGCCGATCGCGGCGGCCACCTCGCGCTCGCTCAACATGGGTCGGCTCCCCTCCGTGCGGCGCTCGGGTCGCGCCACGTCCTCAGGGCTGCCCAGCGGAGGGCGTCGGTGAACATGGCGGCCGGGTCAGCCGCCCGGGAGCACCAGATCCACGACCAGCGACCGGTGGTCGCTGCCCCGCACCGGCACCGCCGCGCAGCCGGCGACCGCGAGGCGTGGATCGACCAGGACGTGGTCTAGGACCAGCCGCGGGAGCGGGAGCCGCAGCGGACGCCAGGTCCACGCCCGGCCCCGGCCCACCGCACGGGCGGCGTCCCGGTACCCCCGGCGCAGCACCGCCCGCAGCGCGGCGTGGTCCAGGGTGGCGTTGAAGTCCCCGGCCAGCACGCGCAGCGCCCCCGGATCGGGCGCCGGCAGCGCGGCGAGGTCCTCGGCCCAGCCGCGGACGGCAGCGGGGGAGGTCGACGGGGGCCGGGTGTGGACGGCGGTGATCTCCACGTCCGGCCCGGAGCCGGCGGAGACCCGGACGGTCGGCTGCTCGAAGCCGCCGGGCATCACCCCGTGGCCGGTGACCGGCCACCGGCTCCAGACGCCACCGGAGGCGGAGACGACGCTGCCCGGCCGGGCGGGGACGACGTGGGCGTGGGGGAGCGCCCGCTCCAGGCCGGCCGCGGTCAGGCGCCGGTGGGCGTCGGGGGTCAGCTCCTGCACCGCCAGGACGTCGACGTCGTGCTCGCGCACGAGTTCGACGACCGGCTCTGCGGGGACCAGACCCAGCCGCAGGCTGACGGTGGCGATCCGCAGCCGGGTGCCGGCCGGTGCGGGTCCGGCGGCCGGGCGGCCCCGGGCGGTCCGGACCGCCGTCCCGAGCGTCGCGCCGGCCGCGGCGGCCAGCAGCGCGCCGGTCAGCGAGCGGGCCCGCACGGCGGCGGCCAGCGGGAGGACGACGGTGGCGGCCGCGTACGGGGTGAAGGCCAGCGCCGGCACGAGGGGGAAGCCGCGTTCGGTCCCGGTGCCGCGCAGGGCGGCCGCGGCCGCCCACGGCAGCGCCGCCGCGACCGCCCACCGCTGATCGGGCCGTGTCGGGGGCATGCCGGTCACGGTAGCCAGCGGGCGGAGGAGCCGCCGACCGCCGGCTGCCCTACGGTCGGGTCCGTGGTCACCGAGCAGCTGGAGGTCGAGCGCAAGTTCGAGGTCGACGCGGCCTTCGTCCTGCCCCCGCTCGACGCGGTCCCCGGCGTCGCCGCCGCCGACGCACCCGTCACCCACCAGCTGGAGGCGGTCTACCACGACACCCCCGGGCTGCGGCTGGTCCGCGGCCGGGTCACCCTGCGCCGCCGCACCGGCGGGCCGGACGAGGGCTGGCACCTGAAGCTCCCCGCCGGCTCCGCCCGCCGGGAGCTGCACCTGCCGCTGGGCACCGGCACCGCCCCCGCCGAGCTGCTGGCGGCGGTCTCCGACCTGCTGGCCGGTGAGGTCCCGGTGCCGGTCGTGACCATGCGGACCCGACGGGTGGTGACCGTCCTCCGGGACGCCGCGGGCCGGGCGCTGGCCGAGGTCGCCGACGACACGGTGACGGCGACGGTGCGGCCCGCGGACCCGGGTGGCTCCCCGGAGGTGCGCTCCTGGCGGGAGGTCGAGGTGGAGCTGGTCGAGGGGGAGGAGCCCGTGCTGGCCGCGGTCGGCGAGGTGCTGGTCGCCGCGGGGGCCCGCCCGTCGCCGCGCGCCTCGAAGCTGGCGTTCGCGCTGTCGTCCAGGCTGGGCACCGCCGGCTGACCGCGACCGGGAACGCGGCGCAGCTCTCCGTCGTCTCTCCTCTGCACCGGCGCGCACCGCACCGGCGCCCACCCCGTCCACGCCCTCCGGAGGTCCGCCCTGTCCCTGATCGGTCTGCTGGGCTTCGGGACGGTGGTCCTGCTGGCCGTGGGGCTGCTGCACGGCTACCTGTGGCTGCGCCTGGTGCGCGGGACCACCCGGGCGGGCAGGCTGCGCCGCCGGCTGACCGCGCTCACCGCGGTCCTCGCGGTGCTGCCGATCCTGGCCGTCACGCTGCGCGGCACCCTCTCCCTGGACGCCCTCGCCCCGCTGAGCTGGGTCGGGTACAGCTGGCTCGGCATCGCGCTCTACGCCGTCCTCGCCCTGCTGCTGCTCGAGCCGGTCCGGCTGGTCGGCAACGCCCGGATCCGGCGTCGCGAACGGGTTCTCGTCCTGCCGAGTGAGGGCCGGAGGCCTTCGCGAGGGCAGGACTCAGCGGCTCCACCCGATGGGGGCGCGGCACCTGGCCGCGGTGCCGTCCGGGAGGACGGCGATGTCACGGCCCGCGGTGCCGTCCGGCAGGACGACGGTGACACGTCCCGCGGTGCCGTCCGGGAGGACGGCGGTGTCACGGCCGATGTCACGGCCGGTGTCCTGACCGAGGACCCCGCCGTCGACACCGGCCTCCCCCGGCGGCTCTTCCTGGCCCGGGGGCTGGCGGTGACCGCGGGGGCGGTCGCGCTCGGCACGGCCGGGGCGGGGGCGTACTTCGCCAACTCTGCGCCGGTGGTCCGCCGGGTCCCGGTGACGCTGCAGGGGCTGGACCCCGCGCTGGACGGGCTGCGCATCGTCACCTTCTCCGACGGGCACCTCTCGGCCACCTACGGCGGTCGGCGCTTCGAGCGGGTCGTCGAGATCGTCAACCAGCAGCGCCCCGACGTCGTGGCGATCGTCGGTGACCTGGTCGACGGCGACGTGGACGAACTCCGCGAGGACGTCGCGCCGCTGGCCGACCTGGTGAGCGAGCAGGGCGTCTACTTCGTCACCGGCAACCACGAGTACTTCGTCGACACCCGCGCCTGGATGAACCACCTCCCGACGCTGGGGGTGGACGTGCTCCGCAACGAGCGGGTGGCCATCCGCCGCGGCGGCGCCTCGTTCGACCTCGCCGGCATCGACGACCGGACGGCGGCGGCGTCGGGGCTGCCCGGCCACGGCGCCGACCTCGACGCGGCCCTGGACGGGCGGGACGACGCCACCCCGGTGGTCCTGCTGGCGCACCAGCCGGTGATGGTGGACCAGGCCGCCGCGGCCGGGGTGGACCTGCAGCTGTCCGGGCACACCCACGGCGGGCAGCTGTGGCCCTTCGACTACGCCGTGCGCCTGGACCAGCCGGCGGTGGAGGGCTTCTCCCGGCACGGGGACACCCAGCTGTACGTCACCTCGGGAGCCGGGTACTGGGGCCCGCCGATGCGGGTCGGGGCCCGGCCGGAGGTCACCGTGGTGGAGCTCCGGGCGCCGCGGGGCTGATCGGTCACGCCTGCTCGAGCGCGTCGAAGGCGGACTCGATGCACTGCTCGAGGGTGGCGTCGTCCGGGTTGTCGGCCCAGATCAGCAGCCCGGTCGTGTAGGCGGCGAGGTAGGCGCTGGCCACCACGAGGTCGGCCGGACGGGGATCGCCGCCCCCGGCGAGGGCCTTGGCGACCATCGTCGCGGTGATCCGGTCGAACTCGCCGGCGCGGTGCCGCAGCGTGGCGCTGCCGGCGATGATCTGCCAGCGGGCGTGCAGCTGTGCGCGGGTCTCGCCGTCGACACCGGCGAGCGAGTCGACGGCGGCCCGGCGGATGCGGGCCGCCAGGGGCAGCGCGGCCGGCTGGGCTGCGACGAGGGCGGCCACCTGCTCCGGCGCCATCAGCCGCATGACGACGTGCTCCTTGCTCGGGTAGTGCGCGTAGAAGGTCGGCACCGAGACCCCCGCCGCCGTGGCGATGCCGCTGACGCTCACCTGGTCGAAGCCGGCGTCCTCGAACAACCGCACCGCGGCCGCGGTGATCCGCTCGTGGGTGGCCTCCCACCTGCGCCTTCGCCAGTCCGGAGCATCGGTCACGCGGTGATCCTGGGCCCCCGGACCGGCTCCGTGCCACCTGCCGTCCCAGGTGTCATCTGTCCGTGATGTGCCGAGCGTCACGGACCCGGTCGGATGTGACGTCCCATACGACATGACGACCAGACGTCTCTACGGGCAGTACCTTTGTGCCGTGGCCAGCCCTGTGTACGGACCGAAGTACCTGTCGGTCCGGGAGCATCTCCGGCGCCGCGTGGCCGCGCTGCCGGAGATGACGCTCCTGCCGCCCGAGCCGGTGCTCTGCGCCGAGTACGGGGTCAGCCGCATCACGCTGCGGCGTGCCGTGGACGGCCTGGTCGCCGACGGCCACCTCGTCCGCGAGCAGGGCCGGGGAACCTATGTGACCCGCCCGGCCATCCGGCACGAGTACCGCGAGAGCTTCGTGCACCGCATCGCCGGGTTCAACTCGGTGATGACCGAGCAGGGTGCCCAGGTCGGCACCACGGTCCTCACCCAGCGGGTGGTCCCGGTGCCGGCCCCGGTGGCTCCCGAGCTGAAGCTGGACACCGCTGCCGACGTGGTGGAACTGGTCCGGCTGCGCAGCGTCGACGGCACGCCCAACCACGTGGCGCACAGCTTCCTCCCCGCCGACCTCTACCCGCGGGCCGCCGACGCGGACTTCGGCGAGGGGTCGCTCTACGAGTTCCTCCGCCGCGAGTACTCCGCCGACCTGGCCCACGCCCGGATCGTCGTCGACGTCGGGACCGCCGCACCCGAGGAGGCCGACCTGCTGCGCGTGGTGGCCGGCTCCCCGCTGCTGGTGGTGCGGACCACCGTCCGGGACAGCGACGGGCGGCCGCTGGTGCACAGCTTCTCCAGGCTGCGACCGGACGTCAGCCAGGTGGAGTTCGAGGTCTCCGTGGGCGGGCGCTGAGGTGACGACCGCGACCGGGGCCTGCGAGGTGCCCGAACCGCGCGCCGTCGTCTGGCGGGCGCTGGCGGTGCTCGAGCCCTACTGCGCCGTCTGCGACGTCTCCTACGTGCTCGGCGCCGCCGGGGCCCCGGGGGTCGGCACGACGTTCCTGTGCGCGCCCGGGCAGCTCGACGGCGCGAGCCCGGGGGCCGGTGCCCCCCGGGGGGAGATCCTGGAGTGGGACGAGCCCCGGCTGGTCGTCTCCCGGCTGGACCTGACGCCGGAGACCTGGACGACGCGGATCGAGCTGGCCGACACGGCTGCCGGCGGCACCCGTGTGTCGATCACCCTCACGCAGGAGCCGGTCGGTGGCAGCCGCGTGGTCCGCCGCCTGCAGCGCGGGGCCCTCCGGCGGCTGGTGCAGCAGACCGTCGAGGCGGAGCTGGCGAAGGTGCCCGCCCATGTGGCGCGCGCCACCAATACCCCCTGACCAGCAGTGATCGCCACCCCGATCGGGGGATCGACGCATCACTGTCATGGAGTCGGGTACTGCCTGTTGTCGTGCACCGGCGTGGTGCGCCCGGCCCCCTGCCGGTAGCGCAGCGCCGGTCGAACGAAGGAGAACCCTGTGCTTTTCGACATCCTCGGCCTCATCGTCATCGGCCTCGTCATCGGCGCGCTCGCCCGGCTGCTCCTGCCGGGCAAGCAGAACATCAGCATCGTCGCCACCCTGGTGCTGGGTGTCGTCGGCGCGATCATCGGTGGCCTCATCGCCAGCTTCTTCGGCACCGGCGACATCTTCGAGCTCAACATCCTCGGCTTCGTGCTGGCCGTCGTCGCAGCCCTCGTGCTGGTCGGTGGCTACGCGGGTACGGCGGGTCGCTCGAACCGCTCCGTCCGGCACTGATCCAGGTCCGGCACTGATCCAGGTCAGGCACTGATCCAGCCGGCCCCGGAGGGACTCACAGCTCGACCGTGTCCCCCGGGGCCAGCCGGCTGACGGGGGTCGGGGTCCCCGGACCCCGCTCCCCGAGCAGCCCGCCGACGACGCCCAGCCCGGTGTCGTTGAGCAGCCCGTCGTGCACGGAGAACGCCTGGTCGGCGTGGACGGCGCGCACGTAGTCGATGACCTCGGCCGTCCGGGACCACGGCGCGTGCAGCGGCAGCAGCAGCGTCGGGACCGGCGTCTCGGGCACCGTGAACGCGTCGCCCGGGTGGAAGACCTCACCGGCGACGAGGAAGCCCACGTTGGCCACCCGGGGGATGTCCGGGTGGATCTCCGCGTGCAGCTCCCCGTGCACCTGGATCTCGAACCCCGCGGCGGTGACCACGTCGCCGGCGCCGACCACGTGCACCCGGCTCCCGGCGCCCTCCAGTTGCGCCGCCACGGACCGGTTGGTCCACACCTCGAGACCGGGGTTCGCCTCCATCGCCGCGCGCAGCCGGTCGGGCACGAAGTGGTCGAAGTGCTCGTGCGTGACGAGCACCGCCGTCGCGCCGTCCAGCGCCACCGGATCGGTGAAGGCGCCCGGGTCGATGACCAGCCGCCGGTCCCCGTCGGCGAGAACCACGCAGGCGTGTCCGTGCTTGGTGAGCTCCATGCCGTCGATCCTGCACCGGCCCGGCGTCCCTCACCCCTCGGGGTGGGACGTGCACCCGGCCCCGTAACGCGGGGACCCGGCGCTGCCGACCTCCTCCGCATGATGGTCCAGACCGCCGTGTTCGCCGCCGCCCGCAGCCGCGCCCACGGGCCGACCGCCGCGCTGTGGCACGCGGTGGAGCTGCATCGGCCGGTGGCCGAGGTCGACGGGGCCTGCGAGCTGACCCTCTGCGGCACGCTGGCCCGGGTCACCCCCGAGCAGCCGTGGCCGCTCCGCGCCGCCGACGTCTGCGCCGCGTGCACCACCCTCGCGCCGCCGTCGTCGGCGACCCCCTGACGCCCTGCCGTCGGGTCGGACCCGCCCGCCCGACGGCAGGTGCACGCCTCCGGTCGACGGCCCCGCTCAGCGGCCGGTGAACCGCGGAGCCCGCTTCTCCAGGAAGGCCTCGACCGCCTCGCGGTGGTCGGCGGTCCGCCCGACCTCGGACTGCAGCCGCCCCTCGAGGGCGAGGGTCTCCTCCAGCGAGTCGGTGGCCGCGGTGGCCAGCACCGTCTTCACCGCGCGGTAGGCGGCCGTCGGGCCCGCGGCCAGCCGCGCCGCGAGCTCCTGCGCCTCGGGCAGCACCTGCTCGGGCGCCACGACGCGGTGCACCAGCCCCCACTCCGCGGCGGTCTCGGCGAGGAACGGCTCCGGCATCAGCAGCAGCTGTGCCGCGCGCGAGCCGCCCACGCTGTGCACCAGCCGCGCCGCCAGCGCCGAGTCGCTGGACAGCCCGATCCCGGTGAACGCCGTGGTGAACTTGGCCCCGGCGGCCGCCACCCGGAGGTCGCCGGCCAGGGCGATGCCCAGCCCGGCCCCCGCGCACGCGCCGTTGATCCCGACGACGACCGGGACCCGGAGGCCGGCCAGCGCCAGCACCAGCGGGTTGTACTCCCGCTCCACCACCGACAGCGGCGGCTCGCCCTCCCCCTGCAGCTTCTCCAGGTGCTCACCGAGGTCCTGGCCCACGCAGAAGGCCCGTCCCGTCCCGGTGAGCAGCACGGCCCGCACCGACCCGTCCGCCGCGACGTCCTCCAGCGCGGCGCGCAGGTCCTGGCGCAGCGCCGACGTCAGCCCGGCGCGCTGGAGGGTGAGGGTCGCGACGCCGCCGGCGTCCTCCCGGGTCACGGTGTCGGACATCGTCGCCCTGCCTTCCGGCTCGATCGGTGCGCCACGGGTGCGTGGCCGGTGCCGGTCACCTTGCCAGGCTGCACCGGGGCGTCGTCTGCCTCCTCGGTCCCGATCTCCGGCGCTCGCCGCTGCCGGGTCGACCCGGTCACGGCGAGGTGGAGCCGGCGGCGCACCCGGCTCCGCCCTGCCCGATCCGGGTCGACCCGGGTCGCGGCGATGACGGGGAGGCCGCGGAGGCCGGGGAGCGGTCGAGGAGTGAGCGTGGACGTGGCCCCGCGCCTACGCGGCGCAACCGGCACGCCGGGGGTGGCGGCCCCACGACGGGCCCGGTCCGGAGCACCCGTACCCGTCGGGGACGATGAGGCCGAACCGTGATGTGTAGCCCGGGCGCGGGCTGGACACCGGAAGACGTCGGGGTGCTGCGCGGTTCCCCGGACGGACAGGGCCCGGGGCACGGGCCGGACGAGGAGCGACCCCCGTGGTGGAACCAGGACGCAGGTGCCTGGGCAACCGCTACGAGCTGCACCAGCTGATCGCCGCCGGCGGCATGGGCCAGGTCTGGCGGGCGCTGGACACCGCGCTGGGCCGGCCGGTCGCCGTGAAGGTGCTGCGCAGCGAGTACACCGGCGACCCGACCTTCGTCGCCCGCTTCCGAGCCGAGGCCCAGCACGCCGCGTCGCTGGGCAACCCCAACATCGCGGCGGTCTTCGACTACGGCGAGGAGACCGCCCGGGACGGGTCGGGGGAGACGCTCGCCTACCTGGTGATGGAGCTGGTGGAGGGAGAGCCCCTGTCGGCCCTGCTCCGGCGGGAGGGCCCGCTCGGCCCGGAGACGACGCTGTCCCTGCTGCGCCAGACCGCCTCGGGGCTGGCGGAGGCGCACCGGCTCGGCATGGTGCACCGCGACGTCAAGCCCGGGAACATCCTGGTCCGCCCCGACGGCACCGTGAAGATCACCGACTTCGGCATCGCCTGGTCGGCGCGCAGCGTGGCGCTCACCCGCACCGGCCAGGTCATCGGCACACCCCAGTACCTCTCCCCCGAGCAGGCCGAGGGGCGGCACGCCACCCCCGCCAGCGACGTCTACGCGCTCGGGCTGATCGGCTACGAGTGCCTCACCGGGCATCCGGCGTTCGAGGGCGACAACGCGGTCACCATCGCGCTCAAGCAGGTGCGGCAGGACCCGGACCCGCTGCCGGGCGAGCTGCCCCCGGGCGTCCGGACGCTGATCAGCCGCGCCCTGGTCAAGAACCCCGACGCCCGCATCCCCGACGGCGCCAGCTTCGCCGCGGCCGTCGCCGACCTGCAGGCCGGTCGCCGACCCGATCTCGGGCCGGCCGGAGGGGACCGGCCGCGGCGGCGCCGGGCCGGTGGCTCCCGCCCGGGCGGGGCGCACCCGTCCGGGGCGCCGACCGAGCCCGGTGTCGCCCGTCCGCCGGTGGCCCGCCGACGCGGCCGGCTGACCGTGGTGCTCCTGCCGCTGCTGGGCCTGCTGGCCGGAGCGGGCATCACCGCGGCCGTGCTGCAGTCGCTCACCGGGGGGACGCCGCCCACGAGCCCGGTGGCGGCCGAGCAGCGCATCGCCGGCAGCCTCGTGCTCGCGGAGGACGACTACGTGGGCCGGCCCGTGGGCGAGGTCGCCGAGCGGCTCGCGGCGCTCGGGCTGACCGTCACCGTGCGCGCCGAGGTCCGCGACGACGTCGTCGCCGACCGGGTGACCGGGATCTCGCCCGCGGGCCTCCCGCTGCAGAACGGGGACCTGGTGGTGGTCCGCTACGCCGCGGCCGCGCCCCAGCAACGCGAGGCGCCACGCGGTCCGGTGGTGACCGGGGCGGCCGTCGACCGCCCGGCGCCCGTGAGCGCGCCGCGGACGACCGAGCCGGTGGCTCCCTCGACCAGCACCCCCGCGGCGACGACGACGCCTCCGCTCCCCGCGACGTCCACGAGTGCGCCCGAGGAGACGACGACCGAGCCGACCGGGACGACCCCGACGGGGACGACGTCGACCTCGCCGACCAGCTCGACCTCCACGGAGCCGTCGCCGTCGTCGACGCCACCGACGACGCCGCCGACCTCGTCGCCCGTTTCGTGACGGCGGGGCGCCGGCCGCCCTCGACGAGGTTGCTCGGTGGCCGCTACGAGCTGCTCTCGCTGCTCGCCACCGGCGGCATGGGCCAGGTCTGGCGGGCGCGGGACGTCGTCCTCCAGCGGCCGGTCGCGGCGAAGGTGCTGCGCAGCGAGTACACCGGCGACGCCACCTTCCTCGCCCGGTTCCGCGCGGAGGCCCAGCACACCGCCCTGCTGACCCACCGCAACATCGCGGCGCTCTTCGACTACGGCGAGGGCACCGCCGACGACGGCGAGCCGCTGGCCTACCTGGTGATGGAGCTGGTCGAGGGCGAGTCGCTCGCGCAGCTCCTGGCGCGGGAGGGGCGGCTGGACGTCGACCGCACCCTGGAGGTGCTCGGCCAGACGGCCGCCGGCCTGGCCGCCGCGCACGCCGCCGGGCTGGTGCACCGGGACGTCAAGCCGGGGAACGTGCTGGTGGCTCCCGACGGCACCGTGAAGATCACCGACTTCGGCATCGCCTGGTCGGCCGCCAGCGCGCCGCTGACCCAGACCGGGCAGGTGGTGGGCACCGCGCACTACCTCTCCCCGGAGCAGGCCGCCGGCGGGAAGGCGGGCCCCGCCAGCGACGTCTACGCGCTCGGCGCGATCGGCTACGAGTGCCTCACCGGGCACCGGGCCTTCGACGGGGAGAACTCGGTGCAGATCGCCCTGCGCCAGCTCCGGGAGATGCCCGCCCCGCTGCCGGCCGACGTCCCGGAGCAGGTCCGCACGCTCATCGACCGGGCGCTGCTCAAGGACCCGGCCGAGCGCTTCCCCGACGGCGCCGCCTTCCGCGACGCCGTCGACGACGTCCGCGCCGGACGGCCGCTGCCACCGGTCGCCCCGGGCGGCCGCACGCGGGCTCTCGACGTCACCGCGTTCTCGAGCCCCGCCCCCGCCGGTGCCACTGCCGACGCCACTGCTCCGGCACCGCGCCGACCCCGCCGGCGCCTCGTCGCCCCGCTCGCCGCCCTCCTGGTCGGCGCGGGGCTCGGCGTGGCCGCCCTGCAGGTGTGGGGCGACGCCCCGGTCGACCCGGGAACCGGCACCACCGAGGCCCCGGAGACCGTGGTGCTCGCCGCCCCCGACTACCTCGGGCGCCCGGTCGCCGACGTGGAGGCCGAGCTCGTCGCCGCCGGGCTGGGCGTGGACCTGGTCGGGGAGGAGAGCTCGGCGGTGCCCGCCGAGCACGTGCTCGACGTCGGGCCGGTGGGCACGCTGGCCCGCGGCTCGGTCGTCACCGTCACCTATGCGGTCGCGCCGCCCGCACCGGCCCCCGCCCCGGCGCCCGTGGCGCCCCAGCCGGTGGACTCCGCACCGGCGCCGCCCGACGACGGAGCGGCGGACGAGGGCGGTGACGCGGACGAGGGCGGTGACGAGGCGGAAGGCGACGACGACGCGCCCGGCAACTCCGGCGGGAACGGGAACGGGAACGGCAACGGGAACGGGAACGGCAACGCCGGCGTCAACGGGAACGGCAACGGAGCCGCCAACGGCCGCGGCGTCGGCCTGAGCAGGCGGGACTAGCGGCTCACTCCGCGGCGGACCGGTCGCCGCGGCCGCTGGCGAGCCACACCGCACCGCCGAGGGCGGCGAGGGCGGCGGTGTGCAGGAAGCCCCGGTCGCTGTCGGCGTTCGGCAGCACGACGAGCACCCAGAACACCGCGAGGCCGGCCAGGCCGCCGGCGGCGATCCGCCGGCCGGTGCGCCGGTCCAGCCGCCGGCCGACCGGCACCAGCCCGGCGAACGCGGCCAGCCCCAGGAGCACGCAGCCGGTGGCGAATGCCGACCACAGCGGCAGGGCCGACCAGAACGAGTCGGTGCCGAACTCCAGCGCCAGCCCGAGTTCGAGCAGCAGGAGGGAGAGCGCCACCAGCCCCGCGCCGGCGAGCGCGGTGCGGTCCCGAGGGGCGCGCGGCTCCTTCGGGCGGGCGGCCTCGTCCCCGGTCTCGCCGTCCTCGAGGATCTCGGGCCACGAGGACGTGGTCGGCTGCGCCGACGCGGGAGTGGCCCCGGCGCCCGGCGGGCCGGGGACGAACTGGACCGGGCCGGTGGGCTGCGGCGCCGTCGCGGGGTCCGGCTGGGGCGCTGCGGCGGCCGACGGTGCCGATGCGCCGGAGGGAGACGAGTGCGCGGGTGCGGAGGGGGGCGGGAGCTGCTGGATCGTCGTCCTGGCCGCGGCGGGGGCGGCCACGGGGATCTCCGCCGTGTCGGGCTGCGCGAAGCCGGGACCCGGGGTGGGGGTCTGCGGGTCGGACGGCGTGGTCACGGTGCCTCCTCGGGACGGCTCCGACAGGAACCGGTCGGTGCGGTGCCCCCGCACGCTATCGGCGCCGGCCGCGCGGCGTCCGCATGCCACCCGGGACCGCGCCGGTCGTCTGCCCGGGGCGGCACGCCTAGGGTCGGGTCGTGGTCACCCGAGCCGGAATCGTCGTCACCGGGACCGAGGTCCTCACCGGTCGGGTCGCCGACCGGAACGGCCCCTGGCTGGCCGAGCAGCTGCGGCGGGCCGGCGTCGACGTCGGCCACGTCGTGGTGGTCGGGGACCGGCCCGAGGACCTCCTGGCCGCCCTGGCGTTCCTGGTCGGCACCGGTGCCGACCTCGTCATCACCACCGGCGGTCTCGGCCCCACCGCCGACGACCTGACCGCGCAGGTGGTCGGCGAGTTCCAGGGCCGCCCCTCGGCGGTCGACCCCGGGCTGGAGGAGCGGGTCGGGCGGATCGTGGAGCGGCTGATGGCGCGCCGTGGCTGGCGGTCCGATCCGGCGGCGACCGCGGCCGGCGTCCGCAAGCAGGCCCTGGTCCCCGAGGGCGCCACGGTCCTCGAACCGGTGGGCACCGCGCCGGGTCTGGTGGTGCCGCCCGCGGCGGGCCGTACCGGCCCGCCGGTGCTGGTGCTCCCCGGGCCGCCCGGGGAGCTCCGGGGCATGTGGCCGGCGGCGGTCGCCGCGGAGCCGATCCGGACGGCGTTGTCCGGCGCCACGGAGCTCCGGCAGGAGACGGTCCGGCTGTGGGGCACCCTCGAGGCGCAGCTGGCCGCCACCCTCCGCGAGGTCGAACCGGAGCTCGCCGGCCTGGAGATCACCACGTGCCTGCGCGAGGGGGAGCTGGAGATCGTCACGCGCTTCCCCACCGCCGCCCAGCCGGTCTACGACCGGTTCGCCGCCGTGCTCGGCGAGCGGTACGCCGGCACGCTCTTCTCCACCGGCCCCACCCTCGACGAGCTGGTCGCGGCGGCGCTGACCGAGCGGGGGCTGACGGTGGCCACCGCCGAGTCCTGCACCGGTGGTCTGCTCGCGGCGCGGCTGACCGAACGACCCGGCGCCTCGGCCGCCGTGCTCGGCGGCGTGGTGGCCTACGCCGACGACGCCAAGCAGCAGCTGCTCGGCGTCCCCGACGCAGTGCTCGCAGAGCACGGCGCGGTGAGCCCCCCGGTGGCCCGCGCCCTCGCGGAGGGGGTGCGGTCGCGGTTCGGCGCCGACATCGGCGTCGGCATCACCGGGATCGCCGGCCCCGGCGGCGGGACGGCGGAGAAGCCGGTGGGCACGGTGCACCTGTGCGTGCTCGCGCCCGACGCCGAGCGGACGCGGTCGCTCGCGCTGCCCGGTTCCCGGGCGGCGATCCGGGACCGGTCCGTCACGATGGCGATGCACCTGCTCCGCGAGCTGCTGCTGGGTGGCCCGCCCGCCTGACCCCGAGGTGTCCGCCGCGCCCGTCGCGGGCACCTCCTCGCCGTGACGACGCTGACCGTGCACGCGACCGGACCCGCTCCGCCCGACGAGGTCTGGGAGCGCTACGCCGTCCCCGCCCGCTGGCCGGAGTGGTCGCCGCAGATCACCGGTGTGGAGCTGCCGGTCGACCGGCTGGTCGCCGGGGTCTCGGGCCGGGTGCGTGGCCCGCTGGGACTGGCGCTGCCCGTCACCGTCGAGCACGTCGACGAGTCCGCCCGCCGGTGGTCGTGGCACGTGGCGGTCGGCCCGCTGCGCCTGTCGCTGCTGCACTGGGTGTCCGACGGGCCGCACGGCGGGACGACCACCGGCCTGCGGCTCTCCGGGCCCGCGCCGGTCGTGCTGGCCTACGCCCCGCCGGCGCGTCTCGCCCTGGGCCGCCTCGTGCGCCGCTGAGCCCGCCCCGGCGCCGGCCCGCCGGGGAACGGCGGACCCGCCATGCGCCGGCGCCGGATTACCGTGCGGGCATGACCGCCACCCACGAGGTCACCAACCAGGTCCCGCCGCTGGTGGGGCACGACCCGATCGCCGGGGACGCCGCCCTCGCCGAGGCCTGCGTCCGGCACGCCGACGAGGCCACGTTGCGGTCACTCGGCGACCTCGGGGAGATCGCGGGCAGCGAGCAGGCCCAGGAGTGGGGCCGGCTGGCGAACGAGAACCCACCGAGACTGCGCACCCACGACCGGTACGGCCACCGGGTGGACGAGGTGGAGTTCCACCCGGCCTGGCACGAGCTGATGCGCACGGCCGTGGAGCACGGCCTCGGGGGTGCCCCGTGGGCGGACTCCGCGGCCGGCGACCCGCACGCCCACGTGCGCCGCGCGGTGGGCTACGTCGGCTGGACGCAGGTGGAGATGGGCCACGGCTGCCCGACCACCATGACCTACGCCGTCGTCCCGGCGCTCCGCCGCGCCCCGGAGCTCGCCGCCCGCTACGCACCCGGCCTCACCGCGCGCGCCTACGAGTTCGGCCTGGCCCCGCCCACGGCCAAGCGCGGCCTGGTCGCCGGCATGGGGATGACCGAGAAGCAGGGCGGCTCCGACGTCCGGGCCAACACCACCCGCGCCGTCCCCCAGGCCGACGGGACCTACCTGCTGACCGGGCACAAGTGGTTCACGTCGGCGCCGATGAGCGACCTCTTCCTCGTGCTCGCCCAGCTCGACGAGGGGGTGTCGTGCTTCCTCGTCCCGCGGGTGCTGCCCGACGGCACGCGCAACGTGTTCCACGTGCAACGTCTGAAGGACAAGCTCGGCGACCGGTCGAACGCCTCGAGCGAGGTGGAGTTCGACGGCACGACGGGCTGGCTGGTGGGTGAACCCGGACGCGGGGTGCCGGCCATCATCGAGATGGTCAACATGACCCGTCTGGACTGCGTCCTCGGCTCGGCCGCGACGGTCCGGGCGGCGCTGACCCAGGCGATCCACCACGCCCGGCACCGCCGGGCCTTCGGTGCCCTGCTGGCCGACCAGCCGCTCATGCAGAACGTGCTGGCCGACCTCGCCGTGGAGAGCGAGGCCGCCACCGCGCTCGGCATCCGGCTGGCCGCGGCGGTGGACGGCGGGGAGGCGGCCTTCCTGCGGCTGGCGGGGGCGGCGGCCAAGTACTGGGTCTGCAAGCGCACGCCCGGCGTCGTGGCCGAGGCCCTGGAGGTGCTCGGCGGCAACGGCTACGTCGAGGAGTCGGGGCTGCCGCGGCTCTACCGGCAGGCGCCGCTGAACTCCATCTGGGAGGGCTCGGGCAACGTCATCGCGCTCGACGTGCTGCGCGCGCTGGAGCGCTCGTCGGAGTCACTGGCCGCCGTCACGGCCGAGATCGAGCTCGCGCGCGGCGCCGACCGGCGGTTCGACGACGCCGTCACGCGGCTGTCGGCCGAGCTCGGCGACCGGGACGGGCTGCCGTTCCGCGCCCGGCGCGTCGCCGGTCTGCTCGCGCTGTGCCTGCAGGGCTCGCTGCTGCTGCGGCACTCCCCGGCGGCCGTGGCCGACGCCTTCTGCGCCTCTCGCCTGGGCGGGGACGCCGGGACCGTCCTCGGCACCCTGCCGACGCGGACCGCTGCCGCCGAGATAGTGCAGCGGTCTGGCATCGTCCCGCGCTGAGGTGGCCTCCGGGCTATTACTCTCGGGGACGGCTCACGTGCTGCCCGTTTCCATCGCGAGCAGTCGTGTCGAGCTCCGTGCGAGCGGACGCAGACCACCACCGGACGAGAGCGGGCAGCGTGCTACCAGGTGACGACCGGCACCGCGAGGGCCGGCCCGACCCGTTGAGCGGCGTGCCCGATGCGGTCTACCGCCTGGACGCGCAGGGGCGCTTCGTCTATCTCAACGCCGCCGCCGAACGCCTCCTGGGGCAGCGCGCCGGCGAGCTGCTCGGCCGCGACGCCCGCGAGGTGTTCCCGGGGCTGCGCGACTCGGTGGCCGAGGAGCAGTACCGCCAGGTGCTCGGCGACGGCCGCTCGCGGGAGTTCCACTTCTTCTACGAGCCGACCTCGCGCTGGTACGAGGTGCGGGTCTTCTCCGACCGCGCGGGCGCGGCGGTGCTCTTCCGCGACATCGACACCCGCCGGCGCAGCGACGAGGAGCGCGACGCCCAGCTGCGCGAGCTCTCCGCCGTGCTCGAGGCGCTGCCCTCGCCCACCGTCCTCATCGGCCCGGACGGGCGGATCCTCTCGGCGAACGGGGCCTGGAGCCGCAACGGCCGGCGGCTGCTGCCGGACGCGGCCTGGCCCGGGCGGGTGGGCGAGGACTACCTGACGAGCATGACGCACAGCCTGGACCGCGCCGCGTACGCCGACCTCGCCGCGGGCCTCCGATCGCTGATCAGCGACGCCGCGAGCTCCGACGGCCGCTCGTTCCACCTCGACTACTCGTCGCCGACGCGGGAGGGGGTGCTCTGGTTCCACCTGCAGGCCACCCGGGTGGACGCCGAGGGCCGCGTGGTCATCACCCACACCGAGACCACCGACCAGGTGCGGGCGCGCGACGAGCTGGTCTGGAAGATCCGGCACGACGACCTCACCGGGCTGCCCAACCGGGCCCGCCTGCTGGAGCTCACCACCGAGGCGCTGGCGGCCGACCACCGCGCCGGTGTCGCGCTGCTGGTCCTGGACCTCGACGCGTTCAAGACGGTCAACGACTCGCTGGGGCACGAGATCGGTGACGAGCTGCTGCGTCTGGTGGCCGGTCGGCTCTCCGAGCAGCTCCGCCCCGGTGACGCCGTGGCGCGCCTGGGGGCCGATCAGTTCGTGGTGCTCGCCCACGGCTGCGACGCGTCCGAGGCCGCGGCGCTGGCCTTCCGGCTGCAGACGGCCTTCACCCGCCCCTTCGCGGTCGGGGAGATCACCGTGCCGCTGAGCGCCAGCATCGGTGTCGCGGTGGCGCGGCCCGACGTCCGGGACGCCCACCACCTGCTCAGCGACGCCGATTCGGCGATGTTCGCGGCGAAGAGCTCCGGCCGGGACCGCGTGCACCTGTTCTCCCCAGCCCTGCGGGAGGCCGCCCGGTGGCGGCTGGAGGTCGCGACCCGGCTGCGCGGGGACGCCATCGACCAGCTCGTCGTGCACTACCAGCCGGTGGTGCGCCTCGACACCGGCGAGATCGAGGGTGTGGAGGCGCTGGTGCGCTGGCAGCACCCGGAGCGCGGCCTGCTCTCCCCGGACACCTTCCTGTCGGTGGCGGAGGAGACCGGCCAGATCATCCCGATCACCCGCTGGCTGCTGCGCGAGACCACCCGCAAGGCGGCCGAGTGGGCCGCCCAGGGGCTGGACCTGCGGATGTCGGTGAACGTCAGCGCCCGGCACTTCTCCGCCGAGACGCTGGTCCGGGACGTGCGGGTGGCCCTGCAGCAGTCCGGCCTGCCGGCGGATCAGCTGGTCCTCGAGCTCACCGAGACCAGCGTCGCGGAGGACCCGACCCGGGCCGAGGACCAGCTCTCGGTGCTGCGCGGGTTCGGCGTGCGGGTGGCCATCGACGACTTCGGGACCGGGTGGTCCTCGCTGGCCCAGTTGTTCTCCCTGCCGATCGGCACCCTCAAGATCGACCGCTCGCTGCTCGCCGCGGCCGAGCGGGTGGTCGCCGGCGACACCGGTGCGGTGCTCGCGGCGATCGTCGGGCTCACCCGGACCCTCGGCATCCGCTCGGTCGCCGAGGGGATCGAGACCCCGGAGCACCTCCGGATGGTCCGCGAGGCCGGCTGCGACCTCGCCCAGGGCTGGCTGCTGGGCCATCCCATGCCCGCCGAACGGCTGCCGGACTGGGTCCGCGAGGTGCGGCTGGCCGGCGGGGACGTCTGCGCCATCGCGACGGCCGGCCACGCCGTTCCCGCTCCCGGGTGATCCTCCGCCGTCCCGGGCGGCGCGCGACCGCGCCCGCGGGTCCGCCGCGCCCCGCCGCGCCCGCTCCGTCGCCCGCGGGGACACCGGGCACCGGCGACGGGCAGACTGTCCCCGTGCTGGACACTTCCGAGGCCGCGGCCGGGATCGGCGAGGAGCCGGCGCGGGCCGCCGACGACGGCCGGCGCCCCCCGCTGGACCTGCTGATCTGGGACGCCCCCAACATCGACATGACCCTGTCGACGGTGATCGGGGCCCGGCCGACGGCGGCCTCGCGACCGCGGTTCGACGCGATCGCGGCGTGGTTCGTCGAGGGGGCGGGGGACCCGGCGGCACCGGACTCGTCCGACGTCGAGGCCTGCGTCTTCGCCAACATCCCCCCGCAGCCGGGATCGCTGCAGCGCTGGGTGGAGGCGCTGCGGGGCTTCGGCTACTCGGTGTTCGCCCGGCCGAAGTCGCAGCCCGACGACGACATCGACCAGGACATGCTCGACCACATCGCCGTCCGGCAGCACAGCCACCGGCTGCGGCGGCTGGTGGTCTTCTCCGGCGACGGCCGCAACTTCGCCGAGCCGCTGGAGGAGCTCGTCCGGCAGGGCACCCAGGTCGTCGTGGTCGCCTTCAGCGAGGTGGCCGGGTACGCGATCGGCTCGGACCTGCTGGAGTTCATCGACATCGAGGACGTCCCCGGCGCCTTCACCGAGCCCCTGGACCGGGTCCGTCTCGACGCCCTGCCGCCGGACGGCGCGTGGCTGCGGCCGACCCGCAGCCTGCGCGACTTCGTCGCCGGCTTCGCGGCCCGCCGCAACAGCTGAACGGGCGGGTGACCTGGGCGGATGCCGTCGAGGTCACCCGCCCGGGTGACATCGACCGGGATCGCTCAGGGAGCCCCCCGATCTGCCGATTGCAGAACCGTGCCGTCTCATGTGCTCGAGCGCCTGGTGGCGATGTTGCGCCGGGGCGACGTGCTGCCCGCGGC
This sequence comes from Blastococcus sp. SYSU DS0619, assembly GCF_054051035.1. Taxonomy (NCBI): domain Bacteria; kingdom Bacillati; phylum Actinomycetota; class Actinomycetes; order Geodermatophilales; family Geodermatophilaceae; genus Blastococcus; species Blastococcus sp. SYSU DS0619. The sequence goes on from NZ_JBJHAM010000031.1 coordinate 19,447, forward strand.
GCCGTCCCCGGTGCCCGGCGGGGTGCCGTCGAGCCGGCGGGAGGCCCGGCGGGCGCGCGGGGCGGCGGTCGCCGAGCTGACCCAGGCCATCCCTGGACTCCCCGAGGAGCTGGCCGAGCGGGCCCGCACGGCCGGGTTGCTGGTCGGCTGGGTCGCCGTCCTCGCCGTTCCGGTGTGGTCGCTGGTCGACCTGGTGACCGAGGCCGGGAACGCCGGCACCTTCCTCGCCGTGCGCCTGCTGTGCGAGGTCCCGATGCTGCTGGCCCTGCTCGCGCTCTGGCGCCTGCCGCTGGGCCGTCGCCGGCCGGAGCTGTTCACCTTCCTGCTCCTGGCCGTGGTGCAGGCGGAGGTCGCCTGGATCGTGACGCGGTCGGCCGATCCGCAGTACCACCTGCTCGGCTTCACGCTCGCCATCTACGGCAGTGGCTGCGTGCTCGTCGCCCGGCCGCGCTGGACCGTGGCGCTGGTCGCCGTCTCCTGGGCCGCCCTGGGGCTCTGGTCGCTGACCCCCGGGGCCGGGCTGTCCGCCGCGGACCTGCTGGCGGTGAGCGTCTACCTGGCCACCGCGTCGCTGATCGCCGTGCTCGCCCACCTGCGCCGGCACGCGCTCACCACCCGTGAGCTGCTGACCCGGGCCCGGCTGGAGCGCGAGCAGCAGCGGACCGGCGTGCTGCTCGCCCAGCTGGAACGGCTCAGCCACGAGGACCCGCTCACCGGGCTGGCCAACCGCCGCCGGTGGGACGCCGAGCTCTCCGCGCTGTGCACCCGGGCCCGGCAGCGCGGCGAGATCCTGAGCGTGGTGCTGGTCGACCTCGATCACTTCAAGGACGTCAACGACCGGCACGGGCACGGCGGAGGGGACGACGCGCTGCGCGCCGTCGCCGGCCTGCTGTCCGCCCGCGTGCGGGGTGGCGACCTCGTGGCCCGCCTCGGTGGCGACGAGCTCGCCGTCCTGCTGCCCGGTGCCGACGGGGTACGGGCCGCCGAGCTGGCCGAGCAGCTGCGCCGCGAGGCCCGCCTCCTGCAGCCGCCGGGCTTTGCGCCCGGCGAGCTCAGCCTGTCGCTCGGGGTGGCCGCCGCCGGCGGCGCGGGCACCTACCCGCTGGAGCTGATGTCCCGGGCCGACCAGCAGCTCTACCGGGCCAAGACCACCCGGAACGCCGTCGGGGCCGCGGAACCGGCCGTCGACGCTCCCGAGAGCGGCGGTGGCGTGCCGGAGCCGGCCCGGTGACCGGGACCCGTCCGTCCCCCGCCCTGCCGGTGCGGGCAGGCGGCGTGTCGCTCCGGCGCGTCGCCGGGTGGGGGCACCGGCAGCCGTCCCGCGCCGGGTTACCGTTCCCGCGCGCGTCGGCGGAGCACCAGGGCGCCGACGCGAGCACCGAATCGGAAGAGGATCCATGACCACCGTTCCCGGCGTCGACCACCCGGCCGAGCAGAGCGAGGCCGAGGTGCGGCTGGCCGGCACCAACGTCGCCGTCAGCTCGCGGGTGGAGGTGGTCCACGCCGGGGTGATCTCCGTGCGTCCCTCCGCCGGCGAGTTCGTCGCGGAGACGGTCGTGCAGCCCGGCGACGCCGTCGAGGTGTTCTGGCGCACCACGGAGGGGCAGCGTGCGCTGCCGGCCGAGGTGCTCGAGGTCGAGCAGGGTGCGGTCGTGCGCTGGCGGCTCACCGTCACCGGTCCGGCCGAGCACAGCCAGCGCCGGTCGGCGGTCCGCGGCCGCGTGGTCGTGCCCGTGGAGGCGGGCATCGGCAGCGTGGAGCTCAAGGGCGAGACGCTGGACGTCAGCGAGGCCGGCCTGCGGGTGCAGTTCGAGGGCTTCGGCATCGCGCCGGAGGCCGGGACCAGGCTGGCGCTGACCGTCCGCTTCGAGGACGGACCGCTCCTGGTCACCGGCGAGGTGATCCGCCTGCAGGCCCGCGCCGCCCGCTGGGTGATGAGCATCCGGTTCGTCGACATCCCGGAGAAGGAGCAGGACCGGGTCCGGCGGCGGGTGTTCCAGGCGCTCCGCGAGGAGCGCGCGCGGCTCGCGGAGTGACCGCGGCCGGAACCGGCGGGTAGCGGGCGGCGTCCCGGGGCAGAGCAGCAGGTGTGACCACGTCGCCGCCTCGCCTGCCCGAGGCCCTCACGGTCCTCCGGGACCGGCTGGCCACCGCACCGCTGGGGCTGGCGACGCCGGCGCGCGACGACGCCGCCCGGGCCGCCCGGAGCGTCGCCGACCAGATCGACGACTACCTGCTGCCCCGCCTGCTCGACCTCGACGCCCCGCTGCTCACCGTCATCGGCGGATCCACGGGCGCCGGCAAGTCCACCCTGGTCAACAGCCTCGTCGGCGCGCCGGTCACGACCGCCGGGGTGCTGCGCCCGACGACGCGCGCCCCGGTGCTGGTGTGTTCCCGGGCCGACGCCGGCAGCTTCTCCGGGGACCGCGTGCTCCCCGGGCTGGCCCGGGTCACCGGCGGCGACGGCGGCCCCGGGACGGTGCAGCTCGTGGTGCGCGACGACGTTCCCGCGGGCCTGGCCCTGCTCGACGCGCCGGACGTCGACTCGGTCGTCACCTCCAACCGGGACCTCGCCGGGCAGTTGCTGGCCGCAGCCGACCTGTGGGTCTTCGTCACGACGGCGGCCCGCTACGCCGACGCGGTGCCCTGGGACGTGCTGCGCACCGCCGAGCAGCGGGGGACGGCGCTGGCGGTGGTCCTCGACCGGGTGCCCCCCGAGGCGGCGGCGGAGATCACGGCGGACCTCGCCGGCATGCTCGAGCGGTCGGGCCTGGCCGCGGCCCGGCTGTTCGTGATCGAGGAGCGCCCGCTGGCCGACGGCCGGCTGCCCGAGGACCAGGTGGCGGCGCTGCGGAGCTGGCTGCACGGGCTGGCGGCCGACCAGGAGCAGCGGGCGGCCGTGGTGCGCCAGACCCTCGGCGGGGCGCTGGACAGCCTGCAGGAGCGGACCGCCGTGGTCGCCGCGGCGGTGGACGAGCAGCTCGCCGTCGCCGGTGCCCTGCACGACGCCGCGTCCGCCGCGTACGACGCGGCGCGCGACGGGATCGACGAGGGGGTGCGCAGCGGCAGCCTGCTGCGCGGGGAGGTGCTGGCCCGCTGGCAGGAGTTCGTCGGCACGGGCGAGTGGATGCGGACGCTGCAGAACCGGGTCGGCCGGGTGCGCGATCGGGTCGCCGCCGCGCTGACCGGGCGCCCGGCGCCCGCCGAGAGCCTGCAGGGCGCGCTGGAGAGCAGCGTGGAGCAGCTCCTCCGTGCCGAGGCCGACCGGGCCGCCGAGCGGACGGTGACCGCCTGGCGGTCGCTGCCGGCCGGCCCGGCGCTGCTGGCGGGCGAGGAGCGGGAGCTCGCCGGCGTGTCCCCGGACTTCCCCGAGGCCGCCGCGGCGCAGGTGCGCGACTGGCAGGGCACGGTGCTGGACCTGGTGCGCAGCGAGGGCGCCGACAAGCGCTCGCGCGCGCGGCTGCTGTCCTGGGGGGTGAGCGGGACCGGTGCGGTGGTGATGGTGGCGGTCTTCGCGCAGACCGGGGGGCTGCTGGGGGGTGAGGTCGCGGTGGCCGGCGGGACGACGGCGGTCGGTCAGCGGGTGCTGGAGGCGGTGTTCGGCGACGCCGCGGTGCGGGCGCTGGCCGAGCGGGCGCGGGCCGACCTGGACGAGCGGGCGGAGACGCTGCTGGCCTACGAGCAGGACCGCTTCGACGGGCGGGTGGACGCGGCGGCGCCGCCCCCGGCCGCCGCCGACGAGCTGCGCGCGGCCGCCCGGGCCCTGGCCGAGGCCCGCCGGGCATGAGGGGAGCGGAGCGGTCGCTGGCCACCAGGCTGGCGGCGTTGCGGGAGGCCGTCGAGGTCGCCGACGGGCGGCTGGAGGTCCCGGAGGTCGCCCAGGCGCGGGCCGTGCTCGCCAAGGCCGGTGCGCGCGAGGCGCTCGGGGACGCCACGGTGGTCGCGCTGGCGGGCGCCACCGGCAGCGGCAAGTCCACCCTGTTCAACGCCCTGTCGGGCAGCGAGGTGAGCACGCCGGGCGTGCGGCGTCCCACCACCGGCGTCGCGCACGCCACCGTCTGGGGCCGGCCGGACGACGGCACCGACCGGCTGCTCGACTGGCTCGAGGTACCCCGGCGGCACCGCCGCGAGCCGGAGGCCGCCCTGGACGGGCTGGTTCTCCTCGACCTGCCCGACCACGACAGCGTGCGGGTGGAGCACCGGCTGGAGGTGGACCGGCTGGTCGGGCTGGTCGACGTCCTGGTCTGGGTGCTGGATCCGCAGAAGTACGCCGACGCCGCCGTGCACGAGCGCTACCTGGCGCCCCTGGCCGGCCACGCGGGTGTGCTCCTGATCGTGCTGAACCAGGTCGACCGGCTCGACGAAGCGGCCGCCCGCGCCTGCCTCGCCGACCTCCGCGGCCTGCTCGACCGGGAGGGGCTGGCGGCCACGCCGCTGCTCGCGGTGTCCGCCCGCACCGGCGCCGGGCTGGCCGAGCTGCGGGGGGAGCTGGCCCGCCGGGTGGGCGCCCGGCGGGCGGCCGGCGAGCGGTTGCTGGCCGATGTGCGCGGCAGCGCCGCGGGACTGGCGGCGCACTGCCCCGACACCGTGGACGGTGGCGGCCGCCGCTGGGGCCGGTCGGCCGGCGGCCCGCCCGACGACGGGCTCACCGACGACCTCACCGACGCCCTGGCCCACGCGGCCGGCGTGCCGACGGTGACCGCCGCCGTCGAGCGCTCGACCCGGCGGGAGGGGACCGGGCGCACCGGGTGGCCGCTGCTCCGCTGGACGCGCAAGCTGCGCGCCGATCCGCTGGACCGGCTGCACCTGGGCGACGCGCGGGCGCGGACGTCGCTGCCGGCGGCCGGCGTGGTGGAACGCGCGCGCATGGCGACCGCCGTGCGCGAGGCCCGCGACGCCGTCGGCGACGGGCTGGCACCGGCCTGGCGGGACGAGCTGCGGCGGACGGCGGAGGTGTCGGAGGACCGGCTGGCCGATGCGCTGGACCGGGCGGTCGGCGGTACCGAGCTGGGCCCCGACCGGGTGCCGCTCTGGCAGCGGGCGGCGGCGGGGCTGCAGTGGCTGCTGCTCGCCACCGCGCTGGTGGGGGCGCTCTGGCTGCTGGCCCTCGTCGTGCTCGGGTTCCTCCAGCTCGACGACGTCGTGCCACTGCCCCGCGTGGAGGGTCTGCCGCTGCCCACGCTGCTGCTGGTCGGCGGGCTGCTGGCGGGGCTGCTGCTGGCGGTCGTGTGCCGCCCGCTCGTGGCGCTGCGCGCGCGCCGGCGGGCGCGGATGGCCGACCGGCGGCTGCGCGCGGCCGTCCGGGAGGTCGCGGTCCAGGAGCTGCTGGCCCCGATGGCGGAGGTGCGCACCGACGCCGGCCGGTTCTGCGCGGCGGTGGCCACGGCCGCGCGCTGAGCTCAGTCCCGGGAGATCCCGGGCGAGCGCTGCTCCGGGAGCCGGTCCCGGAACGGCTCGGCCACCTCCCGGCCGGTCGGCAGCAGCGCCCAGACGTGCTTGCGGCCGGGCCGCTCCTCCCAGCCGAAGGCGGTGGACAGCTGGGCCACGAGGTGCAGGCCCATGCCGCCGAGGGCGGGATCGCGGTCCACGGCCGGTACCGGCGGGCGGTCCGGGGCCTCGTCGCTCAGGTCGAGCAGCCAGCCGGCGGGGCCGGCCACCACCAGGGCGCGCACGTCGCCGCCGCCGTGCCGGAGCGCGTTCGAGGCCAGCTCCTCGAAGACCAGGAGCAGCCCGTCCCGGGCGTCCTCGGTCGACGCCGAGGACACCGACGGGTGGGCGATCCGTGCCCGCAGGTCGGTGCGCACCCGGGAGACCACCTGCATGGCCTCCAGCTGCCAGTGCCAGACGTCACCGGGGACGGAGGGGACGGGCGCGCTCGGCCACGCGTCGTGGGCCTGCTCGTCGGCCATCGCTTCCTCTCGCGTCTGCTCCGCAGGCGGCACCGGGACCCGGCTTGGTCGCACCATCCTGACCGATGCCGCCCCGGCGCGCGAAGGGGGGCGACCGGCGCGTTCCGCACCGGGCACACTGGGCGGGTGGACGACGTGCTGCGGGAGCTGAGCCAGGTGGCCCTGGGCGGGCGGGAGCTCGCCGAGATCCTCGGCGACATCACCGCGATCGCGGCCCGGGCGATCCCGGGCGCCGAGGCGGTGTCGACCACCCTCGTCCGGGGGGAGAAGGCGTTCACGGCGGCCCACGCCGGCGCGATGGCGCTGGAGGCGGACGAGCTGCAGTACCAGGAGAACAGCGGTCCGTGCCTCGACGCCGGTCGTGGAGGGGTCGTCCTCCGCATCGACGACATCCACACCGAGGAGCGCTGGCCGGCCTACATCGCCCGGGTCCGCACGACCGGGGTGCGCAGCTCGCTGTCGGTGCCGCTGCCCTACCAGGGCACCAGCATCGGGGCCCTGAACGTCTACTCGTCCCAGCCGGCGGCCTTCGCGGGGCCGGACTCGCTGGCCGCGGGACTGGGCGCGGCGGAGATGATCGCGGTGGCCGTCGCCAACGCCGACGCGCACGCCCGGCTGGCCGACGACGCCCGCAACATGCGCATCGCCATGGAGTCGCGCGCGGTCATCGAGCAGGCCAAGGGCGTGCTCATGGCCCAGCAGGGCATCGACGCCGAGCAGGCGTTCGAGGTCCTCCGGCAGGCCTCCCAGCGGTACAACCGCAAGCTGCGCGACATCGCCGCCGGCATCGTCGACGGGGTCGTGGGGCGCTAGGCCCGGTCCAGGCGGGCCAGCCGGGAGACCAGGAACTCCACCGCGGCCGCGGGGTCGACGCTCTCGGCGACCTCCACGGCCGTGCCGGCCGAGGAGACCGACCGCCGGTCGACCAGCGTCTGACCGCGGCCGGCACCGAGCGTGGTGTCGACGACGACGTCCCGCCGCACCGTGCCCAGGGTGCCCGGGGCGATCGCCTCGGTGAGGGCCAGGGCGTCGTGCACGACGACGCCCGCGGTGCCGTAGGCGTCGCGGGCGTGGTCGACGTACTGCTGCAGGATCGCCGCGGCGGAGCGGCCGACCGGACCGGCCGCGGCGAAGCGGGCGATGCCCTCCTCGGTGAGGACCGTGGGCAGGGTGACGTCCAGGCCGACCATCACCGTGGGCAGCTCGGAGGTGAACACCGCCTGGGCGGCCTCGGGGTCGGACCAGATGTTGAACTCCGCCGCGGCGGTGACGTTGCCGCCCCGGCCGGCGGATCCACCCATGACGACCAGCCGCCCGATGCGCGCGGCCGCCTCCGGGGAGACGGCGAGCAGCAGCGCGATGTTGGTGAGCGGGCCGATGGCGGCCACCGTCACCGGTTCCGGGGAGGCCATCAGCAGCTCGGCCAGGGCGACCACGGCGGGGCGCGGGTCGACCGCGGCGGGGGACGGCGGCAGCTCCACGCCCCCGAGCCCGGCGGCACCGTGCACGTGCCCGGCCCGCTCCGGCTGGGGGTGGATCAGCGAGGCCCGCGCCCCGACGGCGACCGGCACGTCGGAGCGACCGGCCAGGTGCAGCACCCGCAGGGCGTTCTCGGTGACCTGCGCCAGCTCGACGTTGCCGTGCACCGTGGTGACCAGCCGCAGGTCCACCTCCGGGCTGGCGAGGGCCAGCAGGATGGCGAGGGCGTCGTCGATGCCCGGGTCGGTGTCGATCACCAGCGGGATGCGGTCGGTCACCGCGGCATCCTCGCAGCCGGCTCGGCGGGCGCATCCGGGCCGGTCGGGTCGCCTCCGGCCCACCACGGCGCCCGCGCGACGAGGTAGAGGAGCACGCCGACGGCCAGCTCCGCTCCGGCCAGCAGCCAGGTGCGGCCCTCCTGCTGCCACAGCAGCAGCAGGCAGGAGGCGATCGCCAGCACCGGCACCACCGTCGGCGCGCGGAAGTGCTCGGCCTCGACCGGGTCGCGGCGCAGCACGAGCACGGCGACGTTGGTGCTGAGGAAGACCAGGAGCAGCAGCAGGACGACGGCGTTGGCCAGGGCGCCGAGGTCGCCGACCAGCGTGAGGCCCATCGCCACCAGCGTGGTGAGCGCGATGGCCACCCACGGGGTGCGGCGCACCGGCAGCACCCGGCCCAGCGGGCGGGGGAGCAGCCGCTGCTCGGCCATGCCGAAGACCAGCCGGCTGGCCATGATCATCGTCAGCAGCGCCCCGTTGGCCACGGCGACCAGCGCGACCAGGCTGAACAGCTGGTCGGGGACGCCGACATCGGCCGCCTGGACGACGGCGAGCAGCGGGCCGGAGGAGGCGGCCAGCTCGTCGGGTGCGAGCACGACCGACGCCGCCAGCCCCACGAGCAGGTACACCAGCCCGGCCACCAGCAACGAGCCGAAGAGCGCCCGCGGGTAGACGCGGCGCACGTCGCGGACCTCCTCGGCGATGTTGGCCGACGTCTCGAACCCGACGAAGGAGTAGTACGCCACCAGCGCCGCGGCGAGCACGCCGGAGGTGATCGAGACCCCCGGCGGGAACTCGAGCACCCGGCCGGGGTCGCCGTCGCCCCGCCCGAGCACCAGCGCCCCCAGCACGACGACCAGGACCAGTCCGGAGACCTCGACGACGGTCATCCCGACGTTGGCGCGCACCGACTCCTGGATGCCGCGCGCGTTGAGCAGGCCGACGAGCAGCAGGAACACCACGGCCGCCGGGACGGCGGGCACGTCGAGGAAGACGCCGAGGTAGTCGCCGGCGAAGGCCAGCGCCAGGCCCGCGGCACTGGTGACCCCGGCCGCGAGCATGCAGAACCCGACGAGGAACGAGACCAGCGGGCTCCGGTAGGCCCGCTCCGCGAACACCGCGGAGCCTCCGGCGCGGGGGTACTTGGTCACCAGCTCTGCGTAGCTGGCGGCCGTGAGCAGCGCGAGGCCGAGCGCGACGAGCAGCGGCACCCAGACGGCGCCGCCGACCTCGCCGGCGATGACGCCGATCAGCGCGTAGATCCCGGCGCCGAGCACGTCGCCGAGGATGAACAGGAACAGCAGCCGCCCGCTGATCGCGCGGCGCAACCGGGTGGGTTCCGCCGCGGCGGGGTCGTCGCCGGCAGCGGTTCCATGATCACTCACCGGCTGAGTCTGCGAGCGGCCCGGAGCGGCGGCAATTCGGGGGGGCGCCCGATCGGGCGAGACGCCCGACACGCCGGTCGGCGCGCGGCCCCCCCGGGATGACCGAGCCCTCCCTCCGCCATTTCCACGCTCACGGGGCACCGGTAAGTCGACAAGAGAATGCGCCGGGAAACGGGTCACCGGCCGTTCGGGAATGGCTCGGCAACGGTTCGGTCACGCGCATTCGGGTGGGTGTCGGAACAGCGCCGTCCGGAGGTCCCCGGTCCCTACCTTTCTCCTTGTCCGCGGCACCTTCCCCTGCTGCGGACACGACTTCGGGAGGCGACATGAGCAGCAGCCAGCGAGCCGTCCAGCCGGCCACGGCGGCCGTGCGCGCCGACCTGCCCGGGCGCGAGCCGGCCGGCACGCTGGCGGGGCTCATCGGCGTCCTCGACCGGGCCGACGAGGCCCGGCCGCGGCACCGGCCGCGTCCGGCTACGCACCGCTCGGCCGCCCGCCCCGTGCCGTTGCGGTCGGTCCAGCCGGCACCGCCGGCCCGCGCCGCGCGGGTGCCCGCCCCGCTCACCCCGCGCGTGGTCGTCGTCCCCGAGCGCGTCCGCCAGCCGCTCGGCGGGCTGCGCGGGATCTCCCGGCGGATGGCGCTCTGGGGCGCCGGGGAGCAGGGCGAGAACCTCGCCTGGCGCGTCGCCGCCCACCCCGCCCCGGAGCCGGGCCGCCGCCGGGCCGCCGTGCGCGCCTTCGGCCGCCGGATGGCGCTGTGGGGCGCCGGCGAGCACGGCGAGCACCTCGCCTGGGGCGGGCCCGCCCGCCCTGCGCGACACGACGTCGACCCTCCCGTGGTGCTGCGCGAGCTGCCCAGCACCCCCTCGATCCAGCCCGTGGCGTCTTCCCCCGCCGCGGCGCTCATTCCCGCGGGACCGGCCTCGTCGCCGGGGTCGCGAACCGGTACGGCCGCATCTGACGCGACCGCCCGTCCCACCACCCCGAGTTCCACGGAACCCTCGGCACGGACCCAGCCGCGCGTCGGCTGGAGTCCACCGCGGGACTGGCCGTCCTCGGGTCGGTACGGGGCGCGGTCCACGCCGCCGTCTCTCCCGGTCCGCACCTCCGGCCCGACGCGCCGCACCCCCCGGGTGCCGGCACCGCGATCCCCCGAGGGGTCCGGTGGCGCCGGGGCGCGGGGCGATCCGGCCGGGTGCCCGGTCCGGGGCTCGCCCCTCCCCCCGCGACGAACCTGGCCCGCGAACGGACCCCCTGCTGATCCGTTCCCCGTGCGGGCACCCTCGTCGCACCCCCGCCCGGCGCCCCCCGCGTCGAGCTGATCGCACCGCGCGACCACGGCAGCCAGCCGCGGAACGCCGTTCCCCGCTCTCCTGTCGAGCACGCCGGAACCGGCCACCCTCTTCCCCGGGTGGCGCGGACCGTCGACTCGGTTCCCGAGCACGTCCCCCCCTCGGCCGACCTCGGCCGCACCTGGCCCACCCCCGACGGTGCCCCTCCGGGCACCCGCAGACCGCTCCGCTCGACGTATCCGGCCTCGACCTCCCGCACGGCTCCTGCTCCGCAGGCAGCGCGCGGACCCTCCAGGGAGGCACGGATCGCCGGCGGCGCGGACCGCGGACCCGGAACCGTCCGCGAGGTGGACGACAGGCCTCCTGCCGGTGCCCGCTGGCGCGATCCCCCTCGCGACCACCGGGTCTCTGACCGGCCGGTGCCTGGCCGGCTGCGGCGCGACGCGCCACCGGCCCACCGGCCGGCAGGGGTGTCGACGTCTCCGGGCCCGGGCCGACGTCCAGGGACCGGCGCTCCGGGGCAGCGTCGGGACGACGTCCCGGCGACCGTGGGCACGCGCCGGTGGACGGGACGCCCCGTCCGCTCTCCCCGCCGAACGGCGGGCGCCCGCCGCAGCCCCGGCAGGCGCCCGCCCCGGCTCCCGGGCACCACCCGGCCCCGCCACGTCCCCGGCCCCACCACGTCCCCGGCCCACCAGCGGCCGGGTTCCCCGCTGCGGGGGGGGGGGGGGGGGGGGGGGGGGGGGGGGGGGGGGGGGGGGGCGGGGGGGGGCGGGCGCGGGGGGGGGGGGGCCGGGGGGCGCCGGGGGGGG
>NZ_JBJHAM010000032.1:0-26753 GCF_054051035.1 Blastococcus sp. SYSU DS0619
CCCCCCCCCCCCCCCCCCCCCCCCCCCCCCCCCCCCCCCCCCCCCCCCCCCCCCCCCCCCCCCCCCCCCCCCCCCCCCCCCCCCCCCCCCCCCCCCCCCCCCCCCCCCCCCCCCCCCCACCACAGGAGGTGAGCCAGGTAGGTCGCTCAGCGGCGGGCGCCGAGGGCGGCGATCTCGTGCGCGGACTCGAGCGTCGGGGCGGTCGCGAGGGCCGAGGCGAGGGCGCGCTCCTGACGCAGGTGGGCGCGCTCGGCGTGCCGGCGGGCGAGGGCGGTGCGGATGCGGGTCATGGCGTGTCCTCCATCAGAGCGGTGGTACTTCTGCGAGCTCTGCAGGGGGCCGGGCGGGCCGGCCGGAGACCGTCCGCCTCCTGGGTTCGCACCCTGAACTCTGCACCGTCGCACAAGGTTCGGCAAGTGAACCCAGCATGGTTATGCTCACACTGTGAGCGACGCCTCCTTCGATCGGTCCCGCTGCTCCGTCGCCGGCACGCTCGCGGTGGTGGGGGAGAAGTGGAGCCTGCTCGTGCTCCGCGAGACCTTCCTCGGCGTCCGCCGGTTCGCCGACCTGCAGCGGGCGCTCGGCATCCCCAAGGCGGTGCTCACCGACCGGCTCGCCACCCTCGTGCAGGAGGGCGTCCTCAGGCGCGAGCCCTACCAGGCAGAGGGGGAGCGGCAGCGGCACGAGTACCGGCTCACCGGGAAGGGGCGGGACCTCTACCCCACCCTCGTGGCGCTCATGGAGTGGGGCGACCGCCACCTCGCCGACGGCCCACCGCCGCTCACCCTGGAGCACCGCGACTGCGGCGCGCGGGTGCGCGTCGCCCTGGTCTGCGACGACGGGCACGAGGTGGCCGGTCCGCGTGAGGTGGCCGCCCGGTCCGCGGACCCGGCCACCGCCGAGCGCCCCGCCTGATCGCGGCCGCGGGGCCGGCCACGTCAGGCCGAGGCGCACCGGCCGATGAGTTCTCCGTCCCTCGGGCGTCCACCCTGCGAGCCCGCCGTCCGGCCGGACGGTGGGCACCGCAGCACCGACCGAGGAGTTCCCCGTGCGCATGATCTTCGTCAACCTGCCGGTCGCCGACCGGGACCGCGCCGACGCCTTCTACGGCGCGCTCGGCTTCCGGCGCAACGACCAGTTCTCCGACGAGCGGTGCGTCTCGTACGCCGTCGAGGAGAACATCGCCGTGATGCTGCTGACGCGGGAGCGGTTCGCCGACTTCGTGACCGGTGAGGTGGGCGACCCGGCGCAGGCCACCTCGGTGCTGAACTGCCTGTCGGCCGGCAGCCGGGAGGAGGTCGACCGGCTCGTCGCGACGGCGATCGCCGCCGGTGGCAAGCCGTGGCTGCCGGCGCAGGACCACGGCGTCATGTACGGCGCCAGCTTCGCCGACCCGGACGGCAACGTCTGGGAGGTCATGTGGATGGACCCGTCGGTGGTCCAGGGCTGACCCGCCCGAGCCAGGCAGGTCGCAGCTCCCGGACATGTCACAGCCCCCGGACATGCTGGGGGCACGGGCCCGGATGGCGGTACGGCCCGTCCTCGGTCACCCTGGGTCTCCGGTCGCGTGCCGACGGTTGCAGGTGACCGGGCGGCCCGCCGGAGCGCCGAGGGGGAGCAGTGATCGATCCGCGGGAGCCAAGGGATCCGGGGAGCGTCCGGCACGGGGCGGTCGGGCCGATGGCCCGGGCGACCGGACGCCAGGTCGTCGTCTTCGCCGACCCGGGGGACGACGCCGGCATCGACTGGAGCGGCGCCGGCGTCCGAGGGGTCGCCGACTCCCGCGACTTCGCCGACGGCGACATCCCCCCGCAGACGTTGCAGGACGCGGGGGCCACGGTCTTCGCCGCCCTCGGCATCGCCGTCGTCGCGGCCGGTCCGGAGCAGATCGACGCACTGCGGGAGCGGTCGGCCCGGCGGGTCCTGTCGGTCTCGCCCGAACTCGTCCACCACGTCCTCGCCGACGCAGGCGGCTACGTGCGGGGCTACCGCGACGGCGTGGCCGACGTGACCGGACGGCTGCTCGCGCCGGAGGCCGTGGCGGAGGCTGCGGCGAGCGCCCGGTTCGCGGACACGCCCCTCGCGACGTGGGGCGTGCAGGCCGTCCGGGCGGACACCTCCTCCCGCTCCGGACGGGGCATCCGGGTCGCCGTGCTCGACACCGGCTTCGACCTCGCCCATCCCGACTTCGCCGGCCGGGCCGTGACGGCGCGCTCCTTCGTGGCCGGCGAGGACGCCCAGGACGGTCACGGCCACGGCACCCACTGCATCGGCACGGCCTGCGGGCCCCGGACCCCGACGGGCGGGCCCCGGTACGGCATCGCGTCCGAGGCGGAGATCTACGCCGGGAAGGTCCTCGGTACCGACGGCAACGGCACCGACGCCGGGATCCTGGCGGGCATGAACTGGGCGGTGACCAACCGGTGCCCGGTCATCTCGATGTCGCTGGGCGCCGACGTCGTCGAGGCCCATCCGCCCTACTCGGCCGCCGGCGGGCGGGCGCTGCAGCAGGGGTCGCTCGTGATCGCCGCCGCAGGCAACAACGCCGACCGGCGGGCAGGGAACGACGGCTTCGTCGGCGCCCCGGCCAACAGCGTGGAGATCATGGCCGTCGGCGCGGTCGACCAGGCGTACGGGATGGGGTACTTCTCGGCCCGGAGCCTGCCGTCCCGCGGGGGGCAGGTGGACATCGCCGGCCCCGGCTGGGAGGTGTTCTCCGCGTGGCCGATGCCGGTCCGCTACCAAGCGATCAGCGGTACGAGCATGGCCACGCCCCACGTGGCCGGGGTCGCCGCGCTCTGGGCGGAGGCGACCGGCCGCCGGGGGCTGGAGCTCTGGGCGACCCTGTGCCAGGAGAGCGAGCGGCTGCTCCAGCCGTCGGTCGACGTCGGCAGCGGTCTGGCGGTGGCTCCGCGCTGACAGGTTCCGGACGGCGCCGGGCCCGCGTAGCGTCGGCTGCATGACCGACGTCAGCATCACCGTGGACGACGGGCACCTGGCCGCGCTCGACGGCGTGGTGCAGGGCCTGCGCGCGCACGGCATGCGGGTGGACCAGGTCCTCGACGGGCTCGGCATCATCACCGGCTCGGTACCGCCGGGCACCCTCGGGGCGCTGACCGGCGTCGCCGGTGTGGAGTCGGTGGACGAGCAGCTCACCCACCGGCTGGCGCCGCCGGACGCGCCGGTCCAGTAGCCGCGGTGCTCAGACCCGGGTCGGCACGGAGCGGGTCGGGTACCCCGCCCGCAGCGGACCGGCCGACGGCAGCGGACGGTGGCCCCCGGCGGCCGGCGGTGCCGCAGGCCCGGCGGGGCGCAGCTCGAGCATCTGGTCCAGGCCGACCAGCAGGAGCAGCCGGTGCAGGCACGGGCTCGGCCGTTCGAGCACCAGCCTGCTCCCGTGCCTCCGGGCCAGGTGGTGCGCGGTGACCAGGGCGCGGAGGCCCGCGGCGTCGCAGAAGACCACCTGTGCGGCGTCGAGCGCCCAGCGGTGGTGCCCGGTGCCGGCCAGCGCGGACAGCCCCTCCAGGACACGGGAGGCGTTCTCGCGGTCGAGCTCGCCGGAGACGGTCACCGTCCCGCCGACCAGGTCGACGCACACGTGGAAGGGGATCGGGTCGGCGTCCAGGGGAGGGATCGCCGAGCGGGCGTCTGGTGCCATGGCTGGTCTCCCGCCTGACGACCGTGCCCCGGAGCGGTAGCTGCGAACGCACGTTGCACGCGGTCGGGCGTGCGCCGGGCCGGAGCTTCGACCCGTGGACCAGGCTAGACGGGGAATGTGGTCCGGAACAGTTCCGCAGCAGCGACGTCGGCCAGCCTCTCACCGTCCGCGAACGGCCGATGACGCGTCCGCGCCGTCCCGGGCACCGCTGCTGGATGCGCCGCACGCGCCCGTGGTGGGATGGGGTCGATGAGCGAGAACGCGAGCCGCCTGCGTGATGTCCGCCCCGAGGACGCCTTCGACGTCGAGGCGGTGCACGCGTGGCTGGCGCCGCGCGTGCCGGCGCTCGACGGTCGCCCTGCGCCCCGCGTGCAGCAGTTCACCGGTGGCGCCAGCAACCTGACCTACCTGCTGGACTACGGGGACCTGGACCTGGTGCTGCGCCGGCCGCCGCACGGCCACAAGGCGGCCTCGGCCCACGACATGGGGCGCGAGGTGCGCGTCCAGCAGCGGTTGCGGCCGCACCTGGACGTGGTCGCGCAGATCCACGGCTTCTGCGAGGACCCGTCGGTCATCGGCAGCGACTTCTACGTGATGGAGCGGCTGCACGGGATCGTGCTGACCCGGAAGCTGCCCGAGGACGTGGAGCTGGGGCCCGACCGCGCGCGGGTGCTGGGTGAGACCGCCTACGACACCCTCGCCGAGCTGCACTCGATCGACGTCGACGCCGCCGGGCTGGCCGATCTGGGCCGGGGGCCCGGCTACGTGCGCCGGCAGGTCGAGGGCTGGTCGCGCCGGTTCCGCGACGCCCGCACCGACGACGTGCCCGCCGCCGAGGAGCTCATGGCCTGGCTGGCGGCCCACCAGCCCGAGGACGTCCGCGCCAGCCTGCTGCACGGCGACTGGAAGCTGGACAACCTGGTGCTCGACCTGTCCGGCACGCCGCGCATCACCGGTGTCCTGGACTGGGAGATGGCCACCGTCGGCGACCCGCTCATGGACCTCGGCGCATCGCTGGCCTACTGGGTCACCGCCGACGACGACGAGGAGTTCGGCCTGGTCTCCACCCAGCCGAGCATCCTGCCGGGCATGCCGACCCGGGAGCAGCTGGTCGAGCGGTACCTGGCCCGCACCGGTCTGCAGCCGGAGAACTGGACGTTCTACGAGGTCTTCGGCCTGTTCCGGCTCGCCGTGATCATCCAGCAGATCTGGGCCCGGTACAGCTCCGGGCACAGCACCAACCCGCGGTTCGCCACCTTCGGCATCGCGGCGGCGGTCCTGCTCCAGCGTGCGGAGAAGCTCGCCGGATGCCGCTGATCTGCCTCGTCCGGCACGGGCAGGCGTCCTTCGGTGCCGACGACTACGACGTGCTCAGCGACCTCGGCCGCGAACAGGCCGGCTGCGTGGGGGAGGAGCTGCGCCGGCGGGAGCTCCGCGACCCGCTGGTCGTCTCCGGGACGCTGCGCCGACAGCAGGACACCGCCGCCCTGCTGGCGGGGGCCGCCGGCTGGCCGGTCGGGGCCGACGCCGATCCGCGGTTCGACGAGTACGACCACCTGGACCTGCTCAAGCGGTACCCGGGGGAGGGCGGTCCCGGGGACGGGTCCGGCTCGCGCGAGGTGCAGCGGCTGCTCGACGGCGCGCTCCGGTCGTGGATCGCCGCGGGCGACGCCGACGGCTGGCCGGCCTTCTCCACCGGGGCGGTGGCGGCCGTCGACGACCTGGCCGCCGGGCTGCCCTCCGGCCGCGACGCCGTCGTCGTCAGCTCCGGCGGCGTGATCGCCGCGGTGGTGGCCGCGCTGCTGGGGGCACCGGCGGACGGTGTCGTCGCGCTCAACCGTGCGGCGGTCAACGTCGGCGTCACCAGCGTCCTGGCCGGGTCGAGCGGGCTGTCGTTGCTGGCGTTCAACGACCACGCGCACGTGACGGGGAGCAGGCGGCACCTGCTGTCCTACCGTTGACGGCCCGGCCGGTCGCGACGTCCTCCGGCAGGGCTTCCGGTCACTGTCCGGAGCGGGACCCGGCGGCTAGGGTCGTCGGATGACCCAGCACGGGGGGAGGGACGTGGGCCTGCACCACCTGGGTGAGCAGATGAGCAAGGTCGCCCGGCAGCTGCAGGAGGAGCACGGCGACGTCGAGGCGACGCTGCGCGCCATCACCGACGCCGCCGTGGGCGCGGTGCCGCACGTCGACGACTGCAGCATCAGCTATGTCATCGCCCGCTCGACGGTCGAGCCCCGGGCGGCGACCAGCGAGCTGGCGCAGCGGATCGACGAGCTGCAGGGCCGGCTCGGACAGGGGCCGTGCCTGGACGCGATCTCCGAGGAGAAGGTGCTCCGGGTCGACGACGCGGCCACGGACGGCCGCTGGCCCGACTTCGGGCGCGAGGCGGCCCGCCTGGGCGCGAGCAGCATTCTGTGCTTCCGGCTCTTCGTCGAGGGCGACCGGATGGGGGCGCTGAACCTCTACGCCCGCTCGCCCGGGGCCTTCGACGCCGAGAGCGAGGAGATCGGCCAGATGTTCGCCGGCCACGCGGCGGTGGCACTGGCCGGCGCCGAGAACGAGTCCCACCTGCGCAGCGGCATGGCGAACCGCGACGTCATCGGGCAGGCCAAGGGCATCCTGATGGAGCGCCACAGGCTCACCGCCGATCAGGCGTTCGGGGTCCTCGCGCGGGTGTCCCAGGAGCTGAACCGCAAGCTGGTCGACGTCGCCCGCGAGCTCACCGACACCGGCGCGGTGCCGGGCGGGAACCGCCGGCGCGACTGAGCGGGGGGGCGGGAGCCTTCCCGACGGGGAGCTCGAGGCGGGCGGAGGCGGCGCAGGTCAGGATGGGGCGGTGCCCGACGAGCCCGTGTCCGACGACCCCGTCCTCCGCAAGCCGGTCCCCGACATCGTGGCGCCCGGGCTCGACGTGCTGTTCTGCGGCATCAACCCGTCGCTGATGTCCGCCGAGCGTGGCCACCACTTCGCCCGGCCGGGCAACCGCTTCTGGCCGGCGATCCACCTCGCCGGGTTCACGCCGCGGCGGCTCACCCCGGACGAGGACCGGGAGCTGCTGCACTACGGGCTCGGGGTGACCAACGTGGTGGACCGGCCCACGCGGACCGCCGCCGAGCTCTCCGCCGAGGAGCTGCGGGCCGGCGCAGTCGCGTTGGAGGAATTGGTCGCCCGGTACCGGCCCCGGGTGCTGGCGGTCCTCGGCATCACCGCGTGGCGGCAGGGGTTCGACCGGCCCAAGGCGGCCGTCGGCCGGCAGCCCGAACGACTGGGCGGCGCCGACACCTGGGTGGTCCCGAACCCGAGCGGCCTGAACGCCCACGTCCAGCTGCCCGACCTGGCCCGCGTCTACCGGCAGCTCCGTCCCCGCCCCGGGACGGGATGATGCGGGGGTGTCCCGTCTCCTCGTGGTCCACCACACCCCCTCGCCGGCCCTGCAGGCGGTGCTCGACGCCGTCCGGGAGGGCGTCGCCCTCGTCGACGACGTCGAGCTGACCGTCCGGCCGGCGCTGTCGGCCGGGCCGGCAGACCTGCTCGCCGCCGACGGGGTGCTGCTGGGCACCCCCGCCAACATCGGCTACATGTCGGGGGCGCTCAAGCATTTCTTCGACACCGTCTACTACCCGTGCCTCGACGCCACGGTCGGGCTGGCGTTCGGCGTCTACGTGCACGGCAACGACGACACGGCCGGCGCGCTGCGCAGCATCGAGCGGATCACCGGCGCGCTCCGCTGGAAGCAGGTCGCGGCGCCGCTGAGCCTCACCGGGGCGCCCGGCCCGGCGGACCTGGAGGCCTGCCGCGAGCTGGCGGCGACGGTGGCGGTCAGCCTCTGACGGCTCGGCCACCGTCGGGCACGACGCGGAGGACCACGAGCGCGACGTCGTCGGAGAAGTCCGGCGCCGCGCGGGCCAGGAGCGTGTCCGCCACCGCATCGACCGGGAGGTCGGGCAGGTCGCCGGCCGCGGCGGTCAGCCGGTGCAGCCCCTCGTCCAGCGTCGAGCCGCGTCGCTCCACCAGCCCGTCGGTGTAGAGCACCAGGGTGGCGCCGGGCGGGAGCGGGAGGGTGTGCTCCGACCGGGGCGCATCGGGGACGACGCCGAGCAGCAGGTTCCGCGGGCGCTCCAGCAGCTCCACCGCGCCGTCGGGCCCCACCAGCAGCGGCGGCGGGTGCCCGGCGTTGGACCAACGCAGCACCCGCTCGCTGCCGGCCGCCTGCCCGCGGGGCGACTCGATCCGGGCCACCAGCGCCGAGGCCAGCGTGCTGATGCCCAGGCCGGCCATGGCGCGGTCCAGGGACTGCAGCACCTGCGCGGGATCGGAGCCGAGGGCGTGGGCGATGCCGCGGAGCACGTTGCGCAGCTGGCCCATGAGCGCGGCCGCCGTCCGGTCGTGGCCGGTGACGTCGCCGACGACCAGGGCGGTGGCGCCGTCGGGTGTGCGGAAGGCGTCGTACCAGTCGCCCCCCACCCGGGCCTCCTGGGCGGCCGGCCGGTAGCGGACGGCGATGTCCAGCCCCTCGGGCCGGGGCGGGGAGGTGAGCATGGAGCGCTGGAGCGCCTCGGCGAGGCTGCGGGTGGCCCGCGCCTGCCGGCGTTCCTGCTCCAGCCGGGCGACCCGGTCCAGCGCCTGGCCGCACTGGGCGGCGAACGCCTCGAGCACCCGGACGTCGTCGTCCTCGAGCGGTTGCGGCCCGAGCCAGCCCACGGTCAGCGATCCGAGCACGCGTTCGGCGGCCCGCAGGGGCAGCGCGGCCCAGGCCTGCAGCCCGGGGGCGGGCGGGGGCGCGCCGGCGGCACGGGCATCGGCCACCAGCACCGGGCGGCCCGTGGCGGCGACGGCCAGCGGTGAGGCCGAGTCGGCGGGCAGGGGACGGGCGTCCGGCCGGTCGGCTCCGGTCGTGGCGTCCACCACGGTGAGGTCCGGGGAGTCCGGCCGGTGCAGCGCCACCGCGAGGAAGTCGGCCGAGACGCCGGGCCCGCCGAGGTCGGCCAGCAGCCGGAGGAGCTCCGCCCGCGTCTCCGCCGCGGCGAGCGCGGAGACGGTGCGCGCCAGCCCGGCGAGGGCGCGCGCGGTGCGCTGCTCCCGCTCGCGCAGGGCCCACAGCTGGGCGTTGCTCTGCTCCAGCTCCCGGGTGCGGGCGAGCAGGTCGGACTCCACCTGCATGACCCGGTCGTCCAGCCGCCCCTCCGCGGCGGCGGCGCGCACCCCGTCGCGGGCGCGGATGTAGTCGGTGACGTCGTCCGAGCGGTGCAGCAGCAGCACCACCTCGCCGCCGTCGTCCAGGATCGGCACGTTGCGCGGGCTCCAGAACCGCACGTCGTAGCTGCCGTCGGGCAGCCGGATGTCGTACTTCTGGATCGCCATCGTGTGCGGCTGCCGGGTGTCGCGCGCCCGCTCCAGCGACGCGCGCAGGTTGGCCAGGCCGTCGGCGTGCGGGTCGTCGGGGTTCATCGGGAAGGCGTCGAACAGGTGCCGGCCGACGGTCGCCTCGAGGGTGGTCGCCGTGGCGTCGAGGCGGGCCTGGTTGGCGTGCACGATGACGAGGCCGGGCGTCAGGAGCAGGAACGGCGTGGGGGCGGCGTCGAACACGCGGCGGAAGTCGGGCACCGGGAGATCGCCGTCCACGCCACTCCGATGCTCTCGCCGTCCTCCGGGGTGCCCGGATCCCCGACATCTTCCCCCGATCGCCGGAATCGGTGGCGGGCAGCCCCGGCCCCCCGTGTCGCAGCTCCGTTCCCGGGTACCCGCGGAACGGAGCTGCGGAAGGAGGGCCGGGCGTGCCGACCCGACGAGCCGTGCTGCGAGCCGGGGCGGCGACGGCGCTGGCCGTCCTGGGCACGGGGTGCGCGCCCCGGACGACGGGTTCACCCGGTAGCTCGACGACGGGCCGGGGCGGTGCGATCCTCGCAGCCCGTCCGCCCGCCTCTCCGCCGACGGAGCCACCCGAGCCGGGTACCCGCTCCCTGGGCCTCGCGTCCTCCGGGGACCCGCTGCTGCACGTCCCGCCGGAGCCGGGGACGGGCCCGCTCCCGCTGGTGGTCTCGCTGCACGGCGCCGGCGGGGACGCCGAGGCCGGCCTGGCACTGGTGCGGCAGGCGGCCGACGAGCACGGGCTGGCGGTGCTGGCGCCGGCCTCCCGGGGGCCCACCTGGGACGCCGTCGGCGGTGACTACGGGCCGGACGTGGAGCTGATCGACCGCGCGCTCGCCGACGTCTTCCGCACGGTGCCGGTCGACCCCGCGCGGATCGCCGTCGCCGGGTTCTCCGACGGCGCGTCGTACGCGCTGGGGCTGGGCCTGGCCAACGGCGAGCTGTTCCGCCGGGTCGCCGCCTTCTCCCCGGGATTCGTGCCGCCCGCCCCGCGGTCGGGCACGCCCGCGGTGTTCGTCTCCCACGGGGTCGACGACGAGGTGCTGCCGATCGACCGGACCAGCCGCCGGATCGTGCCCGCGCTCGAGGAGGACGGCTACGACGTCACCTACCGGGAGTTCCCCGGGGCGCACGCCGTGCCGCCGGAGGTGGTCGACGCGGCCGTGGCGTGGCTCGTCGGGAGCTGACCCCAGGGAGCTGGCCGGCGGGGAGTGGTTCCCCGGCCGGATGCCGTCGGCGACCGCTGCGGGGGCGACGACGGCGTCCGGCCGGGGATGCTGCAGAGCGGGGCCGGGACACCCGCGGTGCAGCGGCTTCAGGGGCCCGGCGGGTGCGGGCTCACCAGCGCAGGGGGTGCGTGGACCGCGAGTGCGCGGTGCGGCAGGCCCGGCAGTTCCCCCAGGAGACGATGCACAGCGGGGTCGTGGGACCGCCGCACTCGGGGCACTCGACGGCGCCGTCGGAGTTGGCGCGTGCGTCGCTCAGCGCTCGCGTCCGCTCCTCGTGGATCCGTGTGTCGCCCCGGCAGGGGCAACCCAGATGGGCTTCCTCGCAGCGTCCGGCGTGTCCGGCGATGGGGTTCTCCTCGCTGATCGTGGTCGACGGTCCGCGCGCGGCGCCCGTCGTCGTGGCCGGTGTGGAGAACGCGAAGGGGGCCACGGCGCAGTGCGCCGTGGCCCCCTCCTCACGCGTGGATCAGATCGCGCGGACGTTCTCCGCCTGCGGGCCCTTCTGGCCCTGCGTCACGTCGAACTCGACCTGCTGGCCCTCGTCGAGGGACTTGTAGCCGTTGCCGCTGATGGCGGAGTAGTGGCAGAAGACGTCGGCGCCGCCGCCGTCCTGGGCGATGAACCCGAAGCCCTTCTCCGCGTTGAACCACTTCACAGTGCCCTGAGCCATGTTCGATCTTCTTCCGTGCTGGGGGGTGACCGCACAGGTACGTACCGGGTGCGGGGCCGCCGCACCGACCGGCAGGACCGAGAGGAACGTCAGGCAGAGACGACTGCGGACGTCCAAGAACGAAAGCAGAGGCGCAACAGCGACCGAGGAGGACTGTACGCCCTGCACAGCCGTCCTGGGAAGGGCCTGGTCGGAGGCCCCCTCGGTGGAGGTGCCCCGGCCGACGGGGGCCGTCGGCCGGTGCGCGAGCATCGTCGGCATGACTCCTCCGGGTACCGGTGCGGCCGGCTGGGTGCACGACGCGATCTGGTGGCACGTCTACCCGCTGGGCTTCGTCGGTGCCGAGCCCGCGGCCGACCCCGGGCGGCCGGTCCGCCACCGGCTGCCGCAGCTGGTCCGGTGGCTGGACCACGCCGTCGAGCTCGGCGCCTCCGGGCTGGCGCTCGGCCCGGTCTTCGCCTCCGGGACCCACGGCTACGACACCACCGACCACCTGCGCATCGACCCCCGGCTGGGCGACGACGCGGACTTCGACGAACTGGTCGCCGCGTGCCGGGCCCGCGGGCTGCGCCTGCTGCTCGACGGCGTCTTCAACCACGTCGGCCGCGGTCACCCCGCGTTCCGGCAGGTGCTGGCGGAGGGGCCGGCGGCGCGCACGGCGAGCTGGTTCCGGCTGCGCTGGCCGGGCGGGCCGCAGGCGTGGGCCCCCGGGACCGAGCCCGGCTACGACGACTTCGAGGGCCATTCCGCGCTGGTCGCCCTGGACCACGGGTCCCCGGAGGTCGTCGACCACGTGAGCGAGGTGATGGGGCACTGGCTCGACCGCGGGGCCGACGGGTGGCGGCTGGACGCCGCCTACGCCGTGCCGGCGTCGTTCTGGGCGGAGGTGACCGCGCGCGTGCGGGCCCGGCACCCCGGCGCCTACCTCATGGGCGAGGTCATCCACGGCGACTACGGCCGTTTCGTCGAGGAGTCGGGCCTGGACGCGGTGACCCAGTACGAGCTGTGGAAGGCCATCTGGAGCTCGCTCAACGACGCCAACTTCTTCGAGCTCGACGCGGCGCTGGCCCGCCACACCGACCTCCTCGGCCGGTTCGTGCCGTACACGTTCGTCGGGAACCACGACGTCACCCGCATCGCCAGCCGGCTGCGCGACGACCGGCACCTGCCGCACGCCCTGGTCGTGCTGCTCACCACCGGTGGTACCCCGGCGGTCTACGCGGGCGACGAGCACGCCTTCCGCGGCGTGAAGGAGGACCGGGCCGGTGGCGACGACGCCGTCCGCCCGTCGTTCCCGGCGTCGCCGGAGGAGCTCTCGCCGGTGGGGCTGCCCGTCCTCCACCTGCACCAGGAGCTGATCGGGCTGCGCCGCCGGCACCGCTGGCTGCACACCGCCGGCACGGCGACCCTGCACCTGGCCAACGAGCAGGTGGTCTACGAGAGCCGGGCCGACGGCGGGCGGCTCGTGGTCGCCCTGTCGGTCGCCGACGGGCCGGCCGAGCTGCCGGCCCCGGGCGCCGGTGGTGTGCTGGCCGGCGACGCCGAGGTCGTCGCCGGGGGCACGAGCGGCGCCCGGGTGCGGCTGCCCGCCCACGGCTGGGCGGTGCTGAGCGGCTGACGCGCCGGCTCAGCGGCTGACGCGCCGGCTCAGCGGCTGGTCGCCAGGTCCTTCACCGCCTTCGCCACGTACATCACCGACAGGGCCAGGAACAGCGCCCCGATCACGGCCCGCACCTGGTCGTCGGTGACCGACGTCCGCTGGGCCACCGGCCCGGCGACGGTGTCGGCCACGCGTGCACGCCAGCCCTTGAGGCCGGCCTTCCCGAAAGTGACTGCGTCCATGGCCGGGGTCCCTACCCGGCCTGTGACGAGGTGAACGGGGCATCCGGTGCATCGCCGGCCGACGGGCGGGGCACTGGCGCGATCATGAGTCTTCCCATCGGTGCCACCCGCAAGGTCGACGTCGGCGGCCGCCGGCTGAACGTCTGGGAGGCCGGCGACGCCGGACCGACGGTCCTGCTCGTCCACGGCATCCCGACCAACCACCGCCTGTGGCACGACGTCGTCCCGGAGGTGTCCGCCTCGGCGCGCGTGCTGGCCGTCGACATGCTCGGCTACGGCGACTCCGACCCCTCCGGCGACCACCCGGTCGACCTCGCCGCCCAGGCGGCCCTGCTGCTCCGGCTCCTGGACGAACTCGAGGTGCCGCGGGCGGTCGTGGTCGGGCACGACCTCGGCGGCGGGGTGGCGCAGATCCTGGCCACCACGAGCACCGACCGGGTCGCCGGGCTCGGCGTGGTGAACGGCGTCTGCTACGACGGTTGGCCGGTGCCGCTGGTGCGGGCGATGAAGGCGGCCTGGCCCGCGCTGCAGCTGCTCCCGCCCCCGGCCCTGGCGACCGCGCTGCGTCCGGCGCTGCGCACGCTCTTCGCCCACCAGGAGCGGGCGGCGCCCTTCCTCGACCGCATCGTCGAGCCGTGGTCCCGCCCGGGCGGGCCGGCCCAGCTCGCGCGCCATCTGCGGTCGCTGGACTCGGTGTACACGCAGACGGTGGCCCCGTTCCTGCCCCGGCTGGACCTGCCGGCCGAGGTGGTGTGGGGCCGGCAGGACCACCAGATGAAGCCCCGGTACGGGCAGCAGCTCGCCGACGACCTGCCCGGCGCGCGGCTCACCTGGGTCGACGACGCCAGCCACTTCGTGCCCGCCGACCGGCCCGACGTGGTGGTCGAGGCGGTGCTGCGGCTGGTGGCGCGGGCCTGACCGGGGGAGGTGTTCGCCCGGCCGGTGCCGGGTAGCGGCACGGGATGACATCACCGCTGGTCAGGCCGCGTTCGCAGAAGATGATCGCCGGGGTGTGCGCCGCCCTGGCGAACCGGTTCGGCGTCTCCCGGGGCATCGTCCGGCTGGGGTTCGTGCTCTTCGGCCTGTTCGGGGTCGGCGAGATCGTGTACCTCGCGCTCTGGCTCATGATCCCCAAGGAGCGCTGACCCGCTCCCGGCGCGGTCCGGGCCCCGGCGATCATGCTTGACTGTCGGCCGTTTCCGCCCTGCTGCGAAGGGACAAGCGATGTCGATCCTGGAAGGCCTCGCCGAGGCGCTGGCCACCGCGCGGATCGAGGTCGTCGACCTCACCGCGCCCCTCTCGGCGGAGACGCCGGTCATCCAGCTGCCGGAGCAGTTCGCCCAGACCGCCCGCTTCGAGCTGGAGGAGCTGAGCCGCTACGACGACCGCGGCCCGGCCTGGTACTGGAACAACTTCCGCACCGGCGAGCACACCGGGACGCACTTCGATGCGCCGAACCACTGGGTCACCGGCCGGGACGGCGAGGACGTCGCCTCGGTGCCGGCCGGGCGGCTGATCGCCCCCGCGGTCGTCCTCGACTTCTCCGCGCAGGCCGCCGCGGACCCCGACTTCCTGCTCGAGGTGGAGCACGTCCGCGCGTGGGAGGCCGAGCACGGGCCGCTCCCCGAGGGCGGGTGGCTGCTGTTCCGCACCGGGTGGGACGCCCGGTCGGACTCCCAGCAGGCCTTCCTCAACGCCGACGACACCGGGCCGCACACGCCGGGGCTCTCCCCGGCCTGCGCGCGCTGGCTGGCCGAGGAGTCGCCGGTCCTCGGGCTCGGCGTCGAGACCGTCGGCACCGACGCCGGCGCGGCGCACTCCTTCGACCCGCCGTTCCCGTGCCACGCGGCGCTGATGGGCAGCGGCAAGTACGGGCTGACCCAGCTGCAGAACCTCGACCGGCTGCCGGTGACCGGCGCCCTCCTCGTGGCCGCGCCGCTGCCGATCGTCTCCGGGTCCGGCTCGCCGTCGCGGGTGCTCGCGCTGGTCGAGCGGGGATGACCCGGGCCACCGGGCGCACGGTCGCGGCCGCCGTCGGGGAGACGCTCGCCCGCCGCGGGGTCGACACGGTCTTCGGCGTCGTCGGCTCGGGCAACTTCGTGGCGACCAACGCGATGGTCGCCGCGGGCGCGCGGTACGTCGCGGCCCGCCACGAGGGCGGCGCGGCCACGATGGCCGACGCCTACGCCCGGACCACCGGCCGGCCGGCGGTGCTCAGCCTGCACCAGGGCTGCGGGCTCACCAACGCGCTCACCGGCATCACCGAGGCGGCCAAGAGCCGGACGCCGCTGGTGGTGCTCACGGCGGAGGCCACCTCGCCGCGGTCGAACTTCTCCGTCGACCAGTTCGCCCTGGCCACCGCCGTCGGGGCGGTGCCGATGCGGGTGACGGCGGCGGCCGACGCGGTGGCGGTCGCCGCCGCCGCGGTGGACACCGCCCTGCTGGAGCGGCGCACGGTCGTGCTGAACCTGCCGCTCGACGTCCAGTCCCTCGCCGCGGGGGACGACGAGCCCCCGCCCGCGCCGCACCGGCCCGACCCCGTGCCCGGCGATGCCGACCTGGCCCGGCTGGCCGACGCGCTGGGCGCGGCCCGGCGGCCGGTGTTCGTGGCCGGCCGCGGCTCGCGGGGGCCGGGCGCGCGCCGGGCGCTGGAGGAGCTGGCCGAGCGGTGCGGGGCGCTGCTGGCGACCTCGGCGGTGGCCAAGGGGCTCTTCCGCGGCAGCGACTGGGACCTCGACGTCTCCGGTGGCTTCGCCACGCCGCTGGCCGCCGAGCTGATCGGCGACGCCGATCTGATCGTCGGCTGGGGCTGCCAGCTGAACATGTGGACCATGCGGCACGGGCGGCTGATCGCCGACGATGCCACGGTCGTGCAGGTCGACCTCGACGCCGCGGCGATCGGTGTGCAGCGGGAGGTCGCCTTCGGCGTCACCGGCGATGTCCGGGCGGTCGCGGAGGTGGCGGCAGACCGGCTCGGGAAGGGTGCGGCCGCCGGCTACCGCACGCCGCAGGTGCGCGCCGCGCTGGCCGAGCGGGGCCGCTGGCGGGACGAGTCGCTGCCGGGCCCGGGCGACGGCGAGCGCATCGACCCGCGGACCCTGACCGTCGCGCTCGACGACCTGCTGCCGGCCGAGCGCGTGGTGGCGGTGGACTCCGGCAACTTCATGGGCTACCCGAGCATGTTCCTCGACGTGCCCGACGAGCAGGGCTTCTGCTTCACGCAGGCCTTCCAGTCCGTCGGGCTGGGCCTGGCGACGGCGATCGGTGCGGCGCTGGCCCGGCCGGACCGGCTGCCGGTGGCGGCGCTCGGCGACGGCGGGGCGCTGATGGGCGCCGCCGAGCTGGAGACGGTGGTCCGGCTGGGGCTGCCGATGGTCGTCGTGGTCTACGACGACGCCGGCTACGGCGCCGAGGTGCACCACTTCGGCCCGGACGGGCACCCGCTGGACACCGTCCGCTTCCCGGAGACCGACTTCGCGTCGATCGCCCGCGGCCACGGCTACGCCGCGGTCACCGTCCGCGGCCCGGAGGACCTCGCCGGCGTCCGGGAGTGGCTGGCCGGGCCCCGGTCGGCGCCCCTGCTGATCGACGCCAAGGTGACCCGCGACCAGCCGTCCTGGTGGCTGGAGGAGGCCTTCCGCGGGCACTGACCGGCCGGGCGTGGCCGGATGCGGCCCGGCTACCAGGCGGTGGTGGCCTGGAGGACGGCCTCGGTCAGCGCGCGGGTGCGCAGCTCGGTCACCTGCTGGTACTCGGGGTCGGCGACCATCTTGCTGAACGCCTCCCGCGAGGGGTAGCGGACCAGCAGCACCGTGTCCCAGGCCTGACCCGACTCGGCCACCAGCGCCGTCGACCCCTCGCCGGCGTAGAGCACCTCGCCGCCGTACCGGGGCAGGAACGTGGTCGAGAGCGCCTCGGCGTACTGGGCGTACAGCTCGCGGCCGCCCTCGGCGTAGCGCAGCAGGTTCAGCATCACCACCGGCCCGCCGGGGTCTTCGGAGAGGTAGCGCTTGAGGTCCGCACCGCGGGGATCGATCGCCATGCGGGCAAGCTAGCAACCCGGCGGCACCTCGCCCGGCCGTTCCCGCGCGCCCGCCGGGTGAGGCGGCCGTGCCCGGGTAGGGGAGGCCCATGGTCGAGTACACGCCGCCCCGGGAGGACAGCATCCGGCTCCGCGACGGCCGGGTGCTCGCGTACGCCGAGTACGGCGATCCCGGCGGCTGGCCGGTGCTGGGCTGCCACGGGTCACCGAGCTCGCGGCTGGAGCGGCACGTCGAGGACCCGGACGCCTACCGGCGGTGGGGGATGCGGGTGATCGTCCCCGACCGCCCCGGGTTCGGGCGGTCGGACCCGCATCCCGGACGCCGGGTGATGGACTGGCCCGACGACGTCGCCCAGCTGCTCGACCACCTCGGCGTCGACCGGTTCTCCGTGGTGAGCCTCTCGGGCGGGGCGGCCTACGCCCTGGCGTGCGCGCACGTCTTCGCCGAGCGCGTCCGGGCCGTCGGCATCCTCGGCGGGGCGCCGCCGCCGGACGTGCCCTGGCCGTGGCCGCGGTGGGTGCCGCGGCGCCTGCGGGACACCATGCACCGGCCCGCGCAGCTGGCGACGGTGCTGCGGCCGGTGCTCGCCCCGATCGGGTTGCGGCCGGCGATGATCCCGCGCTACCTCCAGCTGCGGCTCAACGCGGCCGACCGGCGGGTGCTCGGGCGGCCCGCGGTCCGCCGGATCCTGGCCGCGACGTTCAGCGAGGGGCTGCGGAACGGCACCGCCGTGCTGGCGGAGGACCGCGCGCTGCTGTTCCGGCCGTGGGGCTTTCCGCTGTCCGAGATCCGCCAGCACGTGCACGTCTGGCACGGGACGCAGGACTGGCAGGTGCCCGTCGTCCTCGGGCAGGTGCTGAGCGCGATGCTCCCCGCAGGCACTGCGCACTGGCTGGCCGGCGAGGGGCACTTCGCCGTCTTCGACCACGCCGAGGAGGTGTACGCAGCCCTCAGGGAGTGACCGCCGCGGCTCAGGCCAGCTGCGCGGCCACCAGCGGCTCCAGCGTCAGATCGGGGTGCCGCTGCTGGAGGATCCGCAGCGCCCACTTGTCGGGGAAGAGGGCGAGCAGCTCGCCGTTGGTCCGCTGCACCACCTCCACCCCGCCGGAGGACGCGATCCGGGGCAGCGACGCCTCGTCGGTGCGCATCGCCAGGGTGTAGGGCAGCCGGTCCAGCGCCACCGGGGCGTTGAACTCGTGCTCCATGCGGTGGGTGGCGACCTCGAACTGCATCGGTCCGACGACGGCGAGCACCGGGGTGCCGTCGCCCCGCCGCTCGGAGCGCAGCACCTGGACGACGCCCTCGGAGTCCAGCTGCTCGATGCCCTTGCGGAACTGCTTGTGCTTGGCGGTGTCCCGGCTGCGCACCACCGCGAAGTGCTCCGGCGCGAACGTGGTCAGCGGCGGATAGCTCACCGGGCGGTCGGTGTAGAGGCTGTCGCCGACGCCGAGCGCCGAGGCGTTGACCAGGCCGACGACGTCGCCGGGGTAGGCGACGTCGACGCTCTCCCGCTCCCGGCCGAACACCTGCTGGGCGTACTTGGTGGCGAACGGCCGCTTCGTGCGGCCGTGGGTGACCACCATCCCGCGCTCGAACACGCCCGAGCAGATCCGGATGTAGGCCAGCCGGTCGCGGTGGGCGGCGTCCATGCCCGACTGCACCTTGAAGACGAAGGCGCTGAACGGCTCGCCGAGGTCGCGCACCGCGCCCTCGGCGTCCGGTCGCCCGGCCGGCGGCGGGGCCAGGTCGACCAGGGTGTCCAGCAGCGCGCCGACGCCGAAGTTGGAGACGGCGGAGGCGAACAGCACCGGCGTGGTGACCCCGGCCAGGAACGACTCCTGGTCGTGCTCGGCCCCGGTGGCCTCGAGCAGCTCGGCCTCCTCCTCGGCCTGCTGCCAGACCTCGCCCTCCCGGGCGGTGGCCTCGGCCGCGGTCAAAAGCTCCTCCGGGGCGATCGTGGCGCCGCCCGCGGTGCGGGTGAACCGGCGGAAGGTGCCGTCCCGCCGGTCGAGGACGCCGCGGAAGTCCCCGGCGATGCCCACCGGCCAGGTCAGCGGCGTCGGCGTCAGCCCGGTGCGCTCGCTGATCTCGTCCATCAGCTCGAGGGCGTCCTTGCCCGGCCGGTCCCACTTGTTGACCACCGTGACGATCGGGATGCCCCGGTGCTTGCAGACCGCGAAGAGCTTCATCGTCTGCGTCTCCAGGCCCTTGGCCGCGTCGACCAGCATCACGGCGGCGTCGACGGCGGTGAGCACCCGGTAGGTGTCCTCGGAGAAGTCGGCGTGACCGGGGGTGTCGAGCAGGTTGATGACCGCGTCGCGGTACTCGAACTGCAGCGCCGCCGAGGTGATGGAGATGCCGCGGGCCTTCTCCATGTCCATCCAGTCCGAGACCGTGCCGCGCCGGCCGGCCTTGCCGTGCACCGCGCCGGCCTGCCCGATGACCCGGGCGTGCAGGGCCAGGGCCTCGGTGAGCGTGGACTTGCCGGCGTCGGGGTGGCTGATGACGGCGAAGGTGCGCCGCCGGGCGGCCTCGGCGAGCGCGGAGCGGGCGGTCCGGTCCGCGTCGCCGGGGGTGGGAGCGGCAGTCACGGGTGGTTCTCCTCGCAGGACGGGGTGCGCGCCGCCGTCCCGCGGGACGGCGTGCGCCGGGTGGCGCGCCGGGCACCGCGGCCGGGGCGCTCCGCCGGCCGGGACCCGGAGGTCCGGAGGGCCGGGCGCGTGGCGTCGGTGTCCGAGGCCATGAACGCTACAGGCGCGCGCCCGGGAGCCCGGCCGCTGCGTCAGCCGGTGTAGCCGGCCCGCATGTCCTGCACGATCAGCGGCCGGTCCAGCGTGGACGGTGCCAGCTGCTGCCGGGGCCGGTCGGCGGGGAACACCGCGGCGGCGGCCAGCACGGCGCCGTCGAGGAACCGGGTCGGCGGGGCGGCGGGGGAGAGGGCGAGGGCCGGCGGCTGCGGACCCCGCTGGGCCAGCGCGAAGCCCCAGTCGCCGAAGCTCGGCACGTGCACGTGGTACGGGGCCGCGGTGAGCCCGGCGGCGTCCAGGGTGGAGACGGTCCGCCAGAAGGCGGTGGGGGTGGAGTAGGGGCTGCCGGCCTGCACCGCGACGAGCCCGCCGGGGGCCAGCGCGGCAGCGACCAGGCCGTAGAACTCGGTGGAGTAGAGCCGGCCCAGGACCGGGGTGTCGGGGTCGGGCATGTCCACGACCACCGCGTCGAAGCCGGTGGCGGCCGGCGAGCGCAGCCACCGGAAGGCGTCGTCCAGGACGACCGCCACCCGGGGGTCGTCGAGCGCGCCGTCGTTGAGCGCGGCCAGCCGGGTGCGGGCCAGCTCGATGACGGCGGGATCGAGCTCCACCTGCACGACCTCCTCCACCGAGGGGTGGCGCAGCACCTCGCGGGCGGCCAGCCCGTCGCCACCGCCGAGGACCAGCACCCGGCGGGGGTCCCGGGACAGCACCGGGTGCACCAGCGACTCGGTGTACCGGTGCTCGTCGCGGCTGGAGAACTGCAGGTCGCCGTCGAGGTACAGGCGAAGGTCGCCGGAGCGGTCGGTGAGCACGATCTCCTGGTAGTCCGACCGCTGCGCGGCCACCACCGGATCGGCGTACAGCCGCTGCCGTGCCGTCGTCTCGATGTCCTGCGCCCGGAGCAGCAGGAACCCCAGCCCGGCGGCCGCCACCAGCAGCGCGGCGGTGGCGGACCGGCGCGCGCGGACGCTCATCTGCCGCCGCAGCAGAAGGCCCGCGACCACCGCGGCGGCCAGCAGGTTCACCAGGCCGGTGATCGCCGCGCCGCGCACCTGCCCCGCCACGGGCAGCAGCAGGAACGGCCAGACCAGCCCACCGAGCAGCGCCCCGGCGTAGTCGGCGGCGTTGAGGTCGGCCAGCACCTTGCCCGAGCCCTCGGCGTCGATGCCGTCCCGGCCGGTCTGCAGCAGGGTCATCAGCAGCGGCACCTCGGCGCCGACCAGCACACCGAGCACCGCGGTCGCGCCCAGCAGGACGGCGTTGCTGGTGCCGTAGAAGGAGAACGAGACGTACAGCGTGACGGCGCTGAGCCCACCGGCGACGCCGAGCAGGATCTCGACCGCCACGAACGTCGTCGCGGCGTGCGGCAGGAACGGCTTGACCAGCAGGGCGCCGGCGCCGAGCGCGGCGACGAAGCCGGCGACGATCAGCGACGTCTGGGTGATCCCGCCACCGACCAGGCTGGCCGAGAGGGTGAGCAGGACCAGCTCGTAGATCAGCCCGCAGGCGGCGCAGACGGCGACGGCGGCCAGCAGCAGCGGGCGGGAGCGGACCGCGCCGCGGCCCGCCGCCGGTGCCAGCTCCGGGGCCGACGCGGTCACGGCGTCAGGAGAGGGCGGCGGCGTTGACCGCGCCGATGGCGACCAGGCTGGCGCCGATGGCCCAGGCGGAGCCGCGCATCCGCGGCTCGTTGACCAGGGCGCGCAGGTCGGCGGGGATCACCGCGTCCAGGGCCCGGAGGGCCAGGGCCTGCAGCAGCACACCGACCAGGCCGTAGACCGCCGTGTCCACCAGCCCCTGGCCCAGGTTGTCGGCGCTGGTCATGATGGCCGTCACCACGATGATCGCCAGCGCGAGGTGGTTGGCGCCGAGCAGGATCGCGGCGTTCGGGTTGTGGTCGAGGTAGACCTGCGTGCGCAGGTTGCCCGGGGTGATGAGGTCCAGCGCGAGGAACCCCAGCGCCAGCACGCCCACCCCGATGACGAAGAACAGCAGCGTCGCCACGACGCCCTGGACCAGCAGGTCGCCGTCGACGTTGCCGAACTCCAGCGCCTGCCACGAGGTGCTGCTCATGTGGGGTTCTCTCCTGGGACGGGGGACGGGGGATTGGTGGTCACTTGACGTCGCCGGGCCCGCCGCCGCCGCCGGTGCCGACGGGCGACCCGGGCCGGAAGCCGGGTCCCAGGAAGGCGAAGAAGCCCCCGCTGTACCGGCCGTCCAGGTCCTCGACGCGCACCGAGCTGCCGCCCGTGGCCGCGCTGACGATGACGATGTCGTCGCCGTAGCGGAGGTACTCGTTGCCGCCGTCGGCCTGCCGCTCGGCGGGCGGGACGGCGTCGACGATGGTCGTGGTGGTGGTGCCGACCGGATCGGGCGAGGAGTAGACCGACGTGTCGCCGAGGATCTCGGTCCGCTCGTAGGTGTCCTCGAGGAAGTCGCGGACGCGGGTGCCGCTGCCGCAGCCGGCGAGCAGGACGGCGACCAGCAGCACGGCCAGCACACGGGGGATCGGTCTCACGGCGTCCACCTGCTCCGGGTCGTGACGACCTCGCCGCTGGTGCCGGCGGGGTACAGGTGCCAGGTCTGCCAGGACCAGCCGCCGCCCGCAAGGGGTTGGGCGGTCATGGCGGTCAGCGCCCCGGCCGATCCGGGGAAGGCGCCGCACAGCCAGGCCGGGTCGGCCGCGGCGAGCGCCCGGAGCCGGTCGGCGGTCGCGTCCAGCTCCCGGCGGCCGGTGGTGGTGACCGCCGAGGTGAGCCGGTAGGCACCGGACCGGGCGGCGCGGGGCAGGGGGCGGCCACCGGCGGCGACGGCGTCGCAGGAGACCTCCTCGGTGAGCCGGTGGTCGCCGGTCTCGGCGGTGACCACGTGCGAGGCGCCGAGGACGCCGAGGGTGAGCGAGCCGCCGTCGGCCCCGGGCAGCCGCAGCCGCGCCAGCGTCGCCGGCGCGGGCCCGTCGAGCAGCAGGCCCAGGGCGGCGGCGGCGACGTCCCGCGGCTCGACGTCCAGCTGGTGCAGGCTCATGCCTCGGGCGTCCGGTGGTAGACGGTGAGCTCGCCCCGGCTGACGCTGCGGCCGGTGGAGACCTCCCACGACTGGGTCGGCGCCCAGCGCTCGAAGGCCAGCAGACCGGTCTTGTCCGCGGTGGCGTAGTCGGCGTAGTCGACGGTCCCGGTGGGCGGGGTGCCCGTCGTGCCCTCGGCGGTGTAGGCGGCCCGGCCCCGCTCGATCTGCCGGTGCACCCGGTCGTCGAGGACCACGTCGCCGTCCGGCGTGAGGTTCGTGCCCTCGCGGCGCATCCAGAGGGTCATCTCCAGCTCGCCCTCGTCGTCCTCCACGGTGAGCCAGCGGCGGCCGGTGGACCCGTCGAGCAGGTGCTCGCGCCAGGTCATGCCGCCTTCCTCGAGCACGATCGTGCCCCGGACGACGTGGTCGATCCCGGCGTAGGTGATCACGTCACCGACGCCGATGCGGTGCGGGTCGTAGACGTCCGGCTCGTCGGCGAGCGGGTCGACCCGCGGCCGGGGCGCGGCGGCCCGGGCGAGGTTCCGCCGGCGCAGCACGAGGATGACCGCGGCCAGGACGGCCAGGGCCACCGCGACGACGATCAGCAGGACGAGGAGCACGTCGGACATCGCGGTGGCCTCCTGGCGGTCGGCGGACGGGCCGGGTGAAACCTATCGCGCCGCTTCCGGGCCGGCCGCCGCCGTCGACCCCTTGGTCCGCCGTCAGCCGCCGGGCGCGTGCGCTGCCGCGGGCGCCGTGCGGTCCGCGTCCGCCTCGTCCTCCTGCACCGGGCCGCCGGCGCTGTTGCCGTGGAACGACGTCTGCGGTGCCGGGGTCCCCCCGGGCCGCCGCCCCTGCTGCGCGCCGGAGGCGTGCGCCTGCGGGGCCAGCGAGGGGTCGACCCGGCCCCACTCGGTCTCGACGTCGGTGAGCAGCGCCTCCAGGTAGGCCCGCAGCTGGGCGCGGCAGGCCTGGGCGTAGGCCTTGAGGAAGGCGACCTGCTCCTCGAGCTCCGCGGCGGTCCGGGACCCGGGCGCGGCGTCGTCGTCCAGCGACTTCTCACCGGTGAGCCGGGCGGCGGCCTCCTGGGCCGCCTGCATGATCGCCCCGGCGTTCTGGCGGGCGAGCCGCAGCTGCTCCTCGTACTGGCTGCGGGCCTCGGTGGTCATCTGCCGGCTGAAGTCCTCGGCCTCGGCGACGTAGTCGTCGGCCGTCTGCTGCGCGCTGGCCAGGATCTTCACCGCCTGCTCGCTCGGCGGCTGCGGCATGGGCGCGCCGTCCAGCTGCTGCTGCAGAGCGCTGAGCTGCTCCTGCAGGTAGGCCCGCTCGCCGGCCAGCGCCTGGACCTCGGCGGCCAGCGTGCCCACCTCGGCCGCGACGAGGTGCTGGAAGCGGTCGACCGCGGCCTGGTCGTAGCCGGGGTGCAGCAGGGATCCGGAGGGGAACCTCGTACTGCGGATCTGCGCCGGTGTCAGCCGTCGGTCGTGCCCTCCGGTACCGGACACATCGGTGGTGGTCATTCGGTCACCTTCCCCTCGGCACTGGGCCCCGGTCGGCTGGGGGCGAACACCTCGCTGCGCACTCGCTCCCGCGGCACGCCGTGCTGCAGCAGCCCGTCGACGGTCTGCTCCACCATGGGCGCCGGGCCGGCCACGAACACCTCGCGGCTGAGCCACGGTCCGTGCCGGAGCACCACGTCCCCGACGTCGCCGCGCTCCAGGCCGGAGAGCTCGTCGTCGGACACCGCGTACGTGACGCTGAGCCACGGGCGGGTCTGCCGCAGAGCCTCCAGCGCGGCACGGTCGTAGAGCTGGTCCTCGGTGCGCGCGCCGACGAAGAGGTCGACCCGGCGGGCGGGGCCCTGCCGGTCGACCTGGTCGACGAGGGCCTCGAGCGGGGCCAGCCCCATGCCGCCGGCCACGAGCAGCAGGTCGCGGTCGGAGCCCTCGCCCAGGGTCAGGTCGCCGAGCGGGGGGCCGAGCCGCATCAGGTCGCCCACCTCGGTGCTGCGCACGAGGGCGGTGCTGACCGGACCGCCCGGGCGGGCCTTGACGTGCAGGTCGAGGGTGCCGTCCTCCCGGGGCGCGTTGGCCGGGGAGTAGTAGCGCCAGAGGCGCGGACGCCGGTCGATCTCCAGGGACAGCGACTGGCCGGCCAGGTAGTTCACCGGCACCTCGGGGCGCACCCGCAGCACCGCCACGTCGACCGCGCGCCGTTCGTGCGCCACGACCTCGGCCCGCCAGGTCGCGGGGTGGTCGGCGGACTCCTCGGCGCCCTGGATCATCACCGAGGCGACCAGCTCGTAGGCCTCGGTCCAGGTGCGGGCGCGGTGCTCGTCCCACTCGTCGTCGAAGTGCTCGAGCGTCGCCAGCAGGCTGGGCATGACCGCCGGGTAGTGCGCCGGGAGGGTGCCGAACTTGCGGTGGTCGTGGCCGAGCTGCTTGAGGATGGGCACGAGACCCTCCAGGTCGTCGACGTGCGAGACGACCTCCCCGAGGGCGTGGAAGAAGCGGTCGCGCTGGTGGGCCATCGAGACGGGGAACATCGCCCGCGTCTCCGGGTGGCTCAGGAACAGGTGCGAGTAGAAGTACAGCGGGGCCTCGTCACCCGTCGCCGCTGCCTTGGCGAAGCTCGCCCGCATCGCGGCGATGTCCATGCGTGCCTCCTCGCGGCGTGGTCCGTCCGGCTGCGCGAGCGCCGGCCCCGGCTCCGGTGTGCGACCACGCCAGCGCGCTCTGCTTGCCCTTCCCCGGCCCGGCCGCCGCCACACGGACGACGCGGATCTTTCTGATCGTGCGAGAGATCAGCCGGCCGTCGTCGCGGCCGGCGCGGGGCGGGGCGCCTCGCGCGGCATCAGCAGCGCACCGACCAGACCGGCCGCGAGGACGGCGGTGCTCACCCCGAAGGCCACCTGGAAGGAGGCGACGTCGGTGAGCCAGCCGGCCACCAGCGGACCCGCGATCGCGCCCAGGTCGGCCGACATCTGGAACACCGCCACCACCCGCCCGCCGCGACCGGCGCTCATGTCACCGACCAGCGCGGCCGGGGCGCTGGCCAGCAACGACGCGGCCAGCCCGAAGACCGCCATGGACAGCAGGAACGCCCAGATCACCGGCGGGAGGACGAGGACCGCCATGGCGGCGGTGCCCAGCGCGGCACCCACGACCAGCGACGGCCGCCGTCCCCAGCCGTCGACCAGCCGCCCGGACCGCAGCAGGCCCAGGGCCTGGGCCAGCGACCCGGCCAGCAGGCCGGCGCCGGCCCAGGCGACGGTGCGGCCGAGCTCCTCGGTGACGTACAGCGGCACGAGCGAGTTGCGGACGCCGAAGAGCACCCACCCGACGCCGAAGTTGGCCACCAGCGCGGCGAGGTAGACCCGTGAGCGCAGGGCGGCGCCCAGGGGCATCGGGCCGGTGGTGAGGTCGGGGGAGGCGACGTCCGTCGGCTCCGGGGCGGCCGGGTCCGGCTCGGCGGAGCGCAGCATGAGCACGCCGACGCCGCCGGCCACGAGCAGGAAACCGGCGTAGAGGAAGAACGGCAGCCGGGGGGAGAGCTCGGCCAGCAGACCCCCGGCTGCGGGCCCGGCGATGCCGCCCAGGATGAAGCCGCCCTGCCAGGTGGCGGCCGCCCGGCCCCGGTGCGACGGCGGGGCGACCCGTAGCAGCAGGGAGAGAGCGGCCACGGTGAACATGGCGCTGCCCACGCCACCGGCCGCACGCAGGCCGAGGAACAGCGGGAACGAGCCGGCGAGCCCCGCCGCGCCGGTGGTGACGGCGACGATCACCAGGCCCGCGGTGAGCACCAGCCGCTCGCCGAACCGCTCGACCAGCGTGCCGCCGCTGAACGCGGAGACGAACCGGAAGAACGCGAAGGCGCTGACCGCCAGTCCGACGGCGGTGGTGCCGACGCCGAAGGAGCGGGCGAACAGCGGGATCGCCGGCGCGACGATGCCGAAGCCCAGCGCCACGACGAAGGCGATGACCGCCAGGACCATGACCTCGCGGGGCAGCTCTCCCCGTGTCCCGACCCGCACGGATGGCGATCGTCGCACGGCCCGCCCGGAGGTCCCCGGGCAGGCACCTGGGGGGGGGGGGGGGGGGGGGGGGGGGGGGGGGGGGGGGGGGGGGGGGGGGGGGGGGGGGGGGGGGGGGGGGGCGGGCGCCGGGGGGGGGGGCGAGCGGGGGG
>NZ_JBJHAM010000033.1:0-18299 GCF_054051035.1 Blastococcus sp. SYSU DS0619
CGCACCACGAACATAAGAACAACCAAAAACACCCCCACCCGCCCCCCCCCCCCCCCCCCCCCCCCCCCCCCCCCCCCCCCCCCCCCCCCCCCCCCCCCCCCCCGGGCCCGTGGTGACCGGCGGCCGCCGGTCAGGTGTGCGTCAGGCGTTCGCGCGGCGCCGGGAGGCGACGAGCAGGCCACCGCCGAGGAGCAGCGCAGCAGCACCGCCGGCCAGCGGCAGCGCGACATCGGCACCGGTGGAGGCGAGGCCCGCATCGCGGATCTGCGTCACCGTGCCGGCGCCGGCCGCGTCGACCGTGACGTCGATGACCAGGTTGCGCACGTTGCCGAACTGGTCGACGCCCGTGGCGACCAGGTGGTGCGTGCCCACGGCCAGGTCCTCGGGCAGCGTCACCGTGGCGGTGAACGTGCCGTCCGGGCCGGCGATGACCGACCCCAGGGAGATCGGCGTCGAGTACACGATGAGCTCGACCGTCGACCCCGGGAGGAAGCCGCTGCCGGTCAGCACCAGCTTCTCGCCCGCCTTCGCGCTCTCGATCGGGCCGTTCGCGCCCCGGAGATCACCGTCGTCCTGCGTCGGGACGGCCGCCGGCTTCTGCACCGCGGGAACGACGTCGGAGACCACGGCCACGCCGTCACCCAGGCCCTCGGCGCTCACGCCGACCACCATGACCGAGTAGGGCTGGCCGGCCACGACCGGCAGCACGCACTCGGTGACGGCCGGACCGGTGGCGCAGCTGACCAGGCCGGCGTCCGACTGCGGGTCCTCGCCCGGGAGGGCGTGGACCTCGTAGCCCGTGAGGCCGACCGCCCCGACGGGGGCCTTCCAGGTCACCTTGAGAGCGCCGGGCCGGACCGCGACCGCCAGGTCCTCGGGCGCGGGCAGCACGTAGCGCGGGGTGGCGGTCGCGCTGTTGCTGGCCGCGCTCGCCAGCTCACCCGCCGTTCCGCCGATCGCCCGGAGCTCCACGGTGTAGGTGGTCCCGTTGGTGAGGCCGGTGATGGCCGCCTTCCACCAGTCCCCCGTCACGATGCTGGCGGACAGGGAGGTCCAGGCCCCACCGTTGAGCCGGTACTCGAAGCCGGTCGCCGCGGGAGCGCCCGAGGGCGAGCCGCCGAAGAAGTTGAGCTCGATGCCCTTGTCGAGGGGCAGCGCGTAGCTGAGGTGCGGGGCGTCGGGCACCGACGGCGGGGCCACGACCGGCGCCGCGGGGGTGCCGGTCACCGCTACGCTGGGGAGGCCCGCACCGACGGCACTGGTGGCACGGAGCACGACCTGGTACGCGGTGCCGTTCGTGAGACCGGTCTGCGTGGCGCGCATGCCGGTGCTCTCCACGACGACGGCGAGCGAGCCGAAGCTGCTGCCGCCGTCGGTGCTGATCTCCCAGCCACTCGGATCGGCCATGGCGGCCCCGGGGTCGGCGCCCTGCTTGAAGGTGACGGTGAGCTGCCCGTCGCCGGCGACGATGGCGACGTCGGTCGGCGCAGACGGCGCCCCCGCCGGCAACCCGGACATCGGCGCGCTGGGGTCTCCCTGGAGCGCCCCGGCGGTGCCGCGGACGCGTACCTGGTAGCCGGTGCCGTTGTCCAGGCCGGTGATGTCGCCGACGAGGTCGGCGCCATCCGGCGTCGCGCTGAACGGCGCCCAGGAGCTGCCGTCGTCGGTGCTGTACTCGTAGCCGGTGGCGTCGGGCCGGGCGGCGTCGACGGTCGGCGTGATCGTCACGATCAGGAACCCGTCGCGCCCCTCGACCGACTTCAGCGTCGGGGCGGCCGGCACGGCGGCAGCCTGCGGGGTGCCGGTCACCGCCGCCGTGGCGGTGCCAGGGCCGGCCACGCTGGTCGCGCGGACGACGACGTCGTACGTCTGACCGTTCACGAGCCCGCTGATGTCCCGGCTCAGGACGCCGCCGACGTCGGTGAAGTCCGCGGGGGAGTAGGCGACCCAGGTCGCGCCGTTGTCGGTGCTGATCTCCCAGCCGTCGACATCGGACATCTCGGCGCCTGCGTCGGCGGCCGGCGTGAAGGACACGGAGAGGAGACCGTCGCCCGGGTCGACGGTGAGGCCGGTGGGCGCGGCCGGCACGTCGCACGGCACGCCGGTGCCGGTGATGGTGCCGTCGCCGGTGGCGGTGGCCGTCGCACTCGCCTGCGCTCCGTCCAGCGCGACGGTGGCCGCGGTGTTGAAGTCGCCGCCACCGCCCGCGCCGCCGGGGATCGACGTCGTGTCAGCCATGGCCCCGGGGGCGCCGTCGCCGCCGAAGGCGTAGAGGAACAGCGCGGGCGCGTTCCCTGCGGTGTAGACCGCCGATGCCGCACCGCCCCCGCCGGCACCCGTGCCGCCGGTGTCGGCCGTGCCGCCATCGGCACCCGCCTCCGCGGGGTCGGTGGAACCGTTGAGGCCGCCGGCGCCGCCGGCCTCGAGCACCGCGGCTCCACCAGCGGCGCCCGGGAACAGGTCGAAGGAAGCCCCTTCGGCGACCGGCGTGTTCACGACCAGGAGGCCGCCGAACGCGCCGCCTCCACCGGAGCCGCCCTGGAGCTTCCAGTCGACGGAACAGATGCCCGGCGGGATGACGCCGGTCGGGCCGGCGAGGGTGGCCGACCAGGTCGGCGTCGGCGCGGCCTGGGCGACGCCCGCGAGGGCGAAGACCGAGCTGGACAGCCCGACGGCGGTGACCGCCAATACGGCCCGGGCCCGCTGGCCTGGGGCAGGTGTACGCACGCGCGTCTCCTCGTTGGAGTGAGCCCGGACGGCCGGGCGAGAAAGCCCCGGTGCGGGGCGCTCCGGAACGAAACCACGCGGTTCTGGGCACACGTTGCCAACAGGACGAGTGTTGCGGGACGTTACCTAGTCGTGATTGCTCAAGGAAGCCACTGCTATGGACACATGATGCTCGTCAAGTGCTTGATACCTGTTCTCCCTGGGCAAAAGCTGCCAGCGGTGCAGAGCGACATCAGCACCCCGTCTGGCCTTCGGCGGCCAGGCCGTTGCGTCAGCGCACCTGGACGCCGGAGATGGTCCGCGCGATGACCAGCCGCTGGATCTCCGAGGTGCCCTCGAAGATGGTGTAGATCTTCGCGTCGCGGGCCATCCGCTCGACCGGGTACTCGCGGGTGTAGCCGTTGCCGCCCAGGATCTGCATGGCCTTCTCGGTGACCCGGACGGCGGTCTCGCCGGCGAACAGCTTCGACATCGAGCCCTCGGCGGCGGTGAACTGCTGGCCGTTCCGCGCCATCCACGCAGCCCGCCAGACCAGCAGCCGGGCGGCGTCGATGGAGGTCTTCATGTCGGCGAGCAGGAACGCGATCGCCTGGTTCTCGATGATCGGCCGACCGAACTGCACCCGCTGCTTGGCGTACTCCAGCGCGTAGTCGTAGGCGGCCCGCGCCACCCCGACCGCCTGCGCGCCGACCGCCGGGCGAGTGCGCTCGAAGGTGGCCATCGACGGCTGGGTGCGGCCGCTCCTGACACCCTCGCGGGCACGCGCGAGGCGCTCCTCGAGCTTCTCCCGGCCGCCGAGCAGGCAGTCGCCGGGGAGGCGGCAGCCGTCGAGCACGACCTCGGCGGTGTGCGAGGCGCGGATGCCGTGCTTGAGGAACTTCTGCCCCTGTGAGATGCCCGGCGTGCCCGGCGGGACGACGAAGCTGGCGTGCCC
This sequence comes from Blastococcus sp. SYSU DS0619, assembly GCF_054051035.1. NCBI lineage: Bacteria > Bacillati > Actinomycetota > Actinomycetes > Geodermatophilales > Geodermatophilaceae > Blastococcus > Blastococcus sp. SYSU DS0619. The sequence goes on from NZ_JBJHAM010000033.1 coordinate 3,662, forward strand.
GCGGGCCTTCAGCTCCGGGTCGACGACGGCGGTCACCACGTGGATGTCGGCGATCCCGCCGTTGGTCGCCCATGTCTTGGTGCCGGTGAGCACCCACTCGTCGGTCTTCTCGTCGTAGACCGCCCGGGTGCGCATCGCACCGACGTCGGAGCCGGCGTCCGGCTCGCTCGAGCAGAACGCCGCGACCTTCGGCTCGGCCTCCGTGCCGAACATGGCCGGGATCCACTGACCCACCTGCTCGTCGGTGCCGTTCGCGCGCACCGAGGCCGCCGCCAGCGTGGTGCCGACGATCGCCAGGCCGATGCCCGCGTCGCCCCAGAAGAGCTCCTCCATGGTGAGCGGGATGCCGAGGCCGGACTCGTCGAACCACTGGGTGGCGAAGAAGTCCAGCGAGTACAGCCCGATCTTCGCGGCCTCCTGCAGGACCTCCCACGGGAACGCCTCCCGCTCGTCGTACTCGGCCGCCGCCGGGCGCACGACGCCCGCGGCGAACTCGTGCACCCACTTCTGCAGCTCGAGCTGGTCCTCGGTCAGGTCGAACGAGACGGCCATGGCGGCGGACTCCCTTATCGGAGGGGGCGGATCGTCGCGACGAGGTGCTCGGTGCCGCTCCTCGCGTTGCGGACGGCAGCATCCCAGCCGCCGTCGACCTGCGCGGTCGACAGGGTGACCGTCGACGGCAGGAACAGCGGCTTGCGGAACCCGACGTCGACGGAGAACGCCTCCGGCAGCCGGTTGGCCACCGACGCCAGCACGCGGGCCTTCACCCACATGCCGTGCGCGATCGCCCGCTTGAAACCGAACGCCTTCGCGGTCAGCCCCGACAGGTGGATCGGGTTCACGTCGCCGGAGACCTTCGCGTAGCGCCGGCCGGCGTCGCCGGGGATCCGCCAGGTGGCGGCCACCCGGTCCAGGTCCGCCACGACAACCGTCACATCGGATTCCGGAGCACCCGCGGGCGCCGTCGCGCCGCGGGCCAGGTACGTGGAGCGGCCGCGCCAGACCTCCGCCCCGCCGACCGACACCGAAGCGCACAGGTCCACGGTCGCCCCGCTGCGGTGGGTGGCGAACCGCTCGGCCCACACCTCGAGGTCGAGCACCTCGTCGGTGCGCACCGGGCGCAGCACGTCGATCCGGTTGCGCACGTGCACCAGCCCGGGCAGCGCCAGGGGGAAGGCGCGGTCGCTCATCAGCGCCAGCTGCAGCGGGAAGGTGAGCATGTGCGGGTAGGTGGGCGGCAGCGTGTCGGCGAGCGGGAACCGGCAGACCCGGGCGTACGCCGCCAGGTCCGCCGGGTCCACGGCCACGCCGGTGCGCGTCAGCCGGGTGGCGGGGAGTTCGCCACCCCGGCCGCGCGCGGTCAGCGCGGCCCGGGCGAACAGCGCCGCCATGTTCGGCGGCTGCTCCAGCTCGGTGGCAGCCACCTCAGGCCCCCAGCAGCGACTGGCCGCAGACCCGCACCGTCTGCCCGTTGACCCCCGCGCTGCCCGGCTGCGCGAGCCAGGCGATCGTCTCGGCGACGTCGACCGGCAGCCCGCCCTGCTGCAGCGAGTTGATCCGCGACCCGATCTCCCGGGTGCCGAACGGCATCTTGGCCGTCATCTCGGTGATGATGAACCCCGGCGCGACGGCGTTGATGGTGGCGCCCCGGCCGGCGAACTCCGGCGCCCAGGCCCGCACCATGCCGATGACGCCGGCCTTGCTCGCCGCGTAGTTGGTCTGGCCGCGGTTGCCCGCGATGCCCGACTGCGAGGAGACGCAGACGACGCGGGCGTCGTCCCGGAGCAGGCCCTCGGCGTCCAGCAGCGCCTGGGTGAGGTCGAGCTGCGCCTGCAGGTTGACCGCCATCACCGAGTTCCAGCGGGCGGCGTCCATGTTCACCAGCAGCTTGTCGCGGGTGATCCCGGCGTTGTGGACGACGACGTCCACCCCGCCGTGCCGCTCGCGCAGGTGGTCGACCAGCCGCTGCGGCGCGTCCTCGGCGGTGATGTCGAGCTGCAGCGCCGTCCCGCCGATCTCGTTGGCCACCTGGGCCAGGTTGTCGCCGGCCGCAGGGATGTCGACGGCGACGACGTGCGCGCCGTCCCGAGCCATGACCTTCGCGATCGCGGCCCCGATGCCGCGCGCGGCCCCGGTGACGACGGCGACCTTGCCGACCAGCGGCTTCGCGTCGTCCTCACCGGTGGGCACGCCGGCCGCCGAGAGGGTGAGCAGCTGCCCGTCGACGTACGCCGACCGGCCGGAGAGGAAGAACCGCAACGGGCTGGCCAGCGATCCCTCGGCGCCCTCGGGCACGTAGACCGCGTTCGCCGTCGACCCGTTCAGAAGCTCCTTGCCGATGGAGCGGACCAGTCCGTCCACCGCCTGCCGCGCCGCCGCCTGCGCCGGGGAGCCGGCGTCCGACGGCGGGTCGGCCAGGACCAGCACCCGGCCGGAGGCGCGCAGCCGCTTGATCGCCGGCGCCAGGAAGTCGTGCGCGCTGGCCAGGTCACCGGGCGAGGTCAGGCCGGTGGCGTCCAGGACGACGGCACCCAGCTTCTCGCCGTCGGTGCCGCCGTCGGCGGTGACCGGGGACTGCACGGTCACCCCGGCGTCCCGGAGGACCGCCGTGACCGTGTCCCGCAGCCGGCCCGCGCCGGCCGAACCGACCACCACCGGACCCGGCAGCAGCGGCTCCCCGGGCTCGTAGCGGCGCAGCTCGACCGGGCGCGGCAGGCCCAGCTGCTTGGTGATCGTGGTGCCGAAGCCGGAGTTGGCGAAGTTCGTGTACCAGTCAGCCACTGGAGGTCAACCTTTCCGCAGATGGAATGGGGACGTGCGCTCTGTCGCCGGGCCCGGGTCGACCCAGGTCGCGCAGGGTTGAGCCGCGTGCGCATCCGGCTCCACCCCGCCGCGCCCGGGTCGACCCGGCGGCGACTTTCGGGTCAGGACTCGAGGATGGCGACGACGCCCTGGCCGCCGGCAGCGCAGATGGAGATCAGGCCGCGCTTGCCCGGGCCGGCCTCGTGCAGCATCTTCGCCAGCGAGGCGACGATCCGGCCGCCGGTCGCGGCGAACGGGTGCCCGGCCGCCAGCGACGAGCCGTGGACGTTGAGCTTGGACCGGTCGATGGAGCCCAGCGGGGCGTCCAGGCCCAGCTTCTCCTTGCAGTACGCCGGGTCCTCCCAGGCCTTCATCGTGGCGAGCACCGTCGACGCGAACGCCTCGTGGATCTCGTAGAAGTCGAAGTCCTGCAGCGAGAGGCCGTTGCGCGCGAGCATCACCGGCACGGCGTACACCGGCGCCATGAGCAGGCCCTCGCCGCCGTGCACGTAGTCGACGGCGGCGGTCTGGGCGTCGACCAGGTGGGCCAGCACCGGCAGCCCCTTGGCCTGCGCCCACTCGTCGGAGGCGAGCAGCACCGCGGAGGCGCCGTCGGTGAGCGGGGTCGAGTTGCCCGCCGTCATCGTGGCGTCCGGGTCGCCCTTACCGAAGACCGGCTTGAGCGTCGCCAGCTTCTCCACGCTGGAGTCCGGGCGCAGGTTGTTGTCCCGGGCGAGGCCGAGGAACGGCGTCACCAGGTCGTCGAAGAAGCCCCGGTCGTAGGCGGCGGCCATGTTCCGGTGCGAGCGGACGGCGAGCTCGTCCTGCTCCTCCCGGCCGATCTGCCACTCCTTCGCGGTGATGGCCGCGTGGTCGCCCATCGCCAGGCCGGTGCGCGGCTCGGCGTTGCGCGGCATGTCCGGCACCAGCTGCCCGGGGCGGATCTTCGCCAGCGCCTTGAGCCGGTCGCCCACGGTCTTGGCGCTGTTCAGCGCGATGAGCACCCGGCGCAGGTCGTCGCTGACGGCGAGCGGGGCGTCGGAGGTGGTGTCCACGCCGCCGGCGATGCCGGACTCGATCTGCCCCAGGGCGATCTTGTTGGCGACCAGGACCGCCGCCTCCAGGCCGGTGCCGCAGGCCTGCTGGACGTCGTAGGCCGGCGTGGTGGGCGACAGCTTCGAGCCGAGCACCGCCTCGCGGGTCAGGTTGAAGTCACGGGCGTGCTTGAGGACGGCGCCGGCGACGACCTCGCCCACCGATTCGCCCTGCAGCCCGAACCGGGCCACCAGCCCGTCGAGCGTCGCGGTGAGCATGTCCTGGTTGGACGCCTGGGCGTACGCCGAGTTGGACCGCGCGAACGGGATCCGGTTCCCGCCGACGATCGCCGCCTTGCGGGTAGCCGGCTTCGCGTTCTCAGCCATGGGGACCTCCGGGGTCGGGTGGGTTGGCCGGTACCCACAGTACCCGGTACCGTGGGTGCCGTGAAACTCGAGGCGGTGCAGCCACCGCAGCAGACGCCGGCGGCCGGCTCCCGGGCGCCGGAGGACGCGGTCCCGCGCGACGGCGGCGGCCCGAGCCAGGCGCCGGCCCTGACGCCGGTCCGGGTCCCGGCGCGTCCGGCCGGGACGCGCGACCGGCGCGACTCCCGGTGGGACGAGCACCGCCGTGCCCGGCGCGCCGCGCTGGTCGACGCGGCCGTCGTCGCGGTCGGCCGGCACGGCGCCGGTGTCGGCATGGACGAGATCGCCGCCGCGGCGGGGACCAGCAAGACCGTCGTCTACCGGCACTTCGCCGACCGCAACGACCTGCACGTCGCCGTCTGCACCCGGGTGGCCGAGCAGCTCCTGCCCACCCTCCGCGCGGCGATGCGCAGCTCCGACCAGCCGCGCGACATGCTCGGGGCCGCCATCGAGGCCTACCTGGCCTTCCTGGAGGCCGACCCCGAGCTCTACCGCTTCGTCGTCCACGGCCAGTCCGGCACGGCCGAGGCCGACGACCCGATCACCGGCCTGTCCGACCTCGTCGGCGACCAGGCGGCCGCGATCCTGGCCCCGGCGCTGGACCGGGCCGGCCGCGACCCGGTCGCCGCCGCGCCCTGGGGCCACGCCGTCGTGGGCCTGGTCCGCGCCGCCGCCGACTGGTGGCTGCGCGCCGGCCGCCCGATGCCGCGCCAGGACCTCGCCGCGCACCTCACCGAACTCGCCTGGGCCGGACTCTCCGGCGTCGTGACCACCGAACCCCGCCCCACCACCGAAGCAGCCAAGGAGGACCTGTGACGAGCACCCTGCCCCCCACGGTCGACCCGGCCGGCCTCCAGGAGGCCCTCGACGGCCGCTGGGCGCACGTCCGCCGCGACGCCCGCGAGAACCTGCACGACCCGGACATGCTGCCGGTCTACGGCGAGTCGATGGCCGAGGCCCGGGAGCGGGTCACCCGGATGGCCGCCAAGCTGGCGGAGTCCGGCCGGGTGACCTTCGGCTTCCCGAAGGAGTTCGGCGGCGAGGCCGACGCCGGCGGCTCGGTGGTCTCGATCGAGATGCTGGCCTTCACCGACCTGTCGCTCATGGTCAAGGCCGGCGTCCAGTGGGGGCTGTTCGGCGGCGCCGTCCAGCTGCTCGGCACGCGCCGGCACCACGAGGCCTTCCTGCGCGACATCATGAGCTTCGACCTGCCCGGCTGCTTCGCCATGACCGAGACCGGGCACGGCTCCGACGTCCAGCAGCTGCGCACGACGTGCACCTACGACCCCGCGACGCAGACCTTCGACCTGCACACCCCGCACGCGGCGGCGCGCAAGGACTACATCGGCAACGCCGCCAAGGACGGGCGGATGGCCGTCGTCTTCGCGCAGCTGATCAGCGGCGGGACGAACCACGGCGTGCACGCCTGGCTGGTGCCGATCCGGGACGCGGACGGCGCCCCGATGCCCGGCGTCACCATCGGCGACGACGGCCCCAAGGCCGGGCTGCTCGGCGTCGACAACGGGCGGCTCACCTTCGACCACGTCTCCGTGCCGCGCGACATGCTGCTCGACCGCTACGGCCAGGTCGCCGAGGACGGCACCTACACCTCGAGCATCGAGAACGAGACCCGCCGCTTCTTCACCATGCTCGGCACGCTCGTGCGCGGCCGGGTCAGCGTCGGCGGCTCGGCGTCGTCGGCCACCAAGCTGGCGCTCGACATCGCCGTCCGGTACGGCAACACCCGCCGCCAGTTCGCCGCCCCCGGCGAGGAGCGCGAGATCGTCATCAACGACTACCTCGTGCACCAGCGCAAGCTGCTGCCGGCGCTGGCCAAGACCTACGCGCTGCACTTCGCCCAGGCCGAGCTGGTCAGCACCATGCACGACGTCCAGACGGCGGTGCACGAGCACGGCCAGGAGATCGACGAGCAGGCCCAGCGGGAGCTGGAGTCGCGCGCCGCCGGGCTCAAGGTGGCCCAGACCTGGCACGCCACCCGCACCATCCAGATGTGCCGCGAGGCGTGCGGCGGTGCGGGCTACCTGCAGGAGAACCGGCTCCCGCACCTGAAGGCCGACACCGACGTCTTCACCACCTTCGAGGGCGACAACACCGTCCTGCTGCAGCTGGTCGCCAAGGGGCTGCTCACCGGCTACCGCGACAACTTCGGCTCGCTCGACGGCTGGGGCCGGGTCGGCTTCGTGGCCGACATGGTCCGCGAGACCGTGCTGGAGCGGACCGCGGCGCGCGCCCTCATCCAGCGGCTCGTCGACGCCGTCCCCGGCCGGGACGACGAGGTGCCGATGCTCGACCGCGGCTGGCAGGTGAAGCTGTTCGAGTTCCGCGAGAAGCACGCGCTCGAGGGCGCCATCCGGCGGCTGCGCAAGAACTCGTCCATCGAGGGCATGGCGCCGTTCGACATGTTCAACGACGTCCAGGACCACGTGCTCAAGGCGGCGCGCGCGCACATCGACCGGATCGTGCTCGAGGCCTTCGTCGAGGGCGTCGACCGCGCCACCGACCCCGACGTCGCGGCGCTGCTCGACAGCCTCTGCAACCTCTACGCGCTGTCGACGATCGAGGAGGACAAGGGCTGGTTCCTCGAGCACGGGCAGCTCTCCCCGGCGCGGGCCAAGGCGCTGACGGCGACGGTGAACGGGCTGGTGAAGGAGTTGCGGCCGCACATCACCACGCTGGTCGACGCATTCGCCATCCCGGCCGACTGGAAGGCCGCGGCCATCCTCGAGGAGGAGCCGGACCGGCAGGCGGCGATGGCCGCCCGGGACGCCGAGCTGCACGCGGCCACCGGGGCGGGGACCCCGGAGGCAACCGCGACCGACCTGGACGTCCCGCCCGGCCAGTAGCGGAAGGACCTCGTCCTCCCCACCCTGCACACGCTCAGGGCCGTCCCGCCCGGCTCGACCCGCGCCGAGCAGGGTGGAGCCGGGCGCGCACGCGGCTGCACCTGCCCTCGCGCGGGTCGACCCGGTAGGGACCCGGGACGAGGCCGTTCCAGGGCGTCACGCTGACCCGCGCCTCGCAGACTCGGCGCGGGTCAGCGCAGGCGGACGGCGAGGACGGCGACGTCGTCCTCGGCGTCGGGCAGGATCATCCGCTCGAGCACCCGGTCGCACACCTGGTCCAGCGGCAGCCCCGCGCACCCGCCGAGCACCTCGAGCAGCTGCTCGGTCCCGGAGTCGATGTCGCGGTCGCGCCGCTCCACCAGCCCGTCGGTGTACAGCAGCACCGTCGAGCCGGGGGCCAGGACGGCCACGTGGTCCTCCCGCACCGTCTCCGGAGCCACCCCGAGCAGCAGGTCGGCCTGCTTGCCGTCGAGCAGCACCACGCTGCCGTCGGAGGCCAGCAGCACCGGCGGCGGGTGACCGGCGTTGGCCCAGCGCAGCCGCATCCGGCCGGCCCCGCCGTCGGGCTCCGGCTCGAGGTGGGCGACCAGCGCGGTCGCCATGGTGTCCAGCGCCAGGCCCTGGACGGCCCGGTCGAGCTCGCTGAGCACCTCCGCCGGCGAGCCGCCGCTGGAGTAGCTGATCCCGCGCAGCAGGCCGCGGACCTGGCCCATCGCCGCGGCCGCGCGGGTGTCGTGGCCGACGACGTCGCCGATGGCGAGCACCGTCGTCCCGCCGCGCTGGAGGAACGCGTCGTACCAGTCGCCACCGATCTCGGCGCCCTCGGCGGCCGGCACGTAGCGGACGACGATCTCGCAGTGCTCCGGCTGCGGCGGCTCGGTGAGCATGCTGCGCTGCAGGGCGTCGGCCAGGTCGCGCTGCTGCTCGTACAGCCGCGCCTGGTGCAGCGCCAGACCGGCCCGCCGGCCGATCTCCACCGCGGTGTCCACCTCGGCCTCGCCCAGAGGCCCGCGGGACTCGCCGGTGAACAGCCCGAGGGCGCCCAGCCCCTGCCCGCGCGCGACGAGCGGCACGACCACGCCGGACGCCGCACCGAGCCGGGCGAACAGCTCCCGGGCGCCGGGATCGGGCAGGGCCCGGGTCACGTGCTCCCAGTCGATGGCCGGCAGCACCATCGGACGGCCGGTGGCCGTGACCCGCCGCGCGGCGGAGTCCTCGGTCATGACCGCGACCATCGCCCGGACGAACCCCTCGAGCTCCTCCTGCCGCGACGGGTCCCGGTGGCTGCTGGCCACCCCGTGCAGCCGGCCCTGCTCGTCGGTGACCACGATCCAGCACCAGTCGGCGAGCTCGGGCACGACCAGCTGGGCCAGCTGCCCGATCTGCTGGTCGATGCCCAGCGTGCCGGAGAGCACCCGGCCGGCGTCGGCGAGCAGCCGCAGGCGCTGGTTGGCCTGGGCCATCGCCGCCACCGCGGCGGCCCGCGCGGCATCGGCCTGCAGCCGCGAGACGCTCAGTGCGATCTGCGCGGCGAGCGCCTCGAGCACCTCGACGTCGTCACCGGCGAACTGGTGGTCGACGGTCCAGATGGCCAGGAACGCGCCCAGGACCCGTCCCTCGACCCGCAGCGGCAGCGCGGCCACCGAACGCAGACCCAGCAGGTCGGCGACCGGCGCGAGCGCGGGGAAGCGGGTCACCGCCTCGGCGTGGTCGCCGAGCAGCAGCCGGCGCCCGTGGCGGGCCACGTGCTGCGCCGGCAGCGCGTCGTCCAGGGGCAGCTCGACGCCGTCGCCGACGCCGACGTCCGGGTGCTCCTCCCGGACGGCCGCCAGCAGGTTGCCGGTCATGTGCAGGCGCAGCGGGCCACCGGGCGAGTCGAAGATGGCCAGGGCGCTGGACTGCGCGCCGAGCACCTGCGCCCCGCGCAGCACCACGTCGGCGAGCTGGTCCAGGCGGGCGGCGTTGGCCAGCTCGGCCGCCACCTCGGCGATGGCCGCGGCCCGCTGGACCGCGGTGAGCCGCTGCTGGGCCTGCGCGCGGGCATCGGTGGCATCCAGCACCGTGCCGAGGACCCGGACAGGTGCACCCGAGGCATCGGTCACCACCCGGCCGCGGGCGAGCACCCAGCGGACGGCGCCGTCGGACCGGTTCACCCGGAACTCGACCGTGTAGTCGCCGCGCTCCTCGACGGCGACCCGCATCGCTTCCTCGATGGCCGCGTGGTCGTCGGGGTGCACGTGCTGGGTCAGCACGACGTCCAGCGAGTCGAGGTCCACCGCGGCGTCCAGCCCGAACAGCGCCGCGCACCGCTCGTCCCAGTGGATCGTCCCGGTCCGCAGGTCGCGCTCCCAGATGCCCACCGAGCCGGCCTCCAGAGCCACCTCGAGCCAGGCGCGGGAGGTGCCGACCGCGGACTGCGCGGCGGAGAGCTCGAGCTCGGCGACGACGGAGGCGGCCAGCTGCTCGAGCAGCTCCACGGCGTCGTCGGACCAGTCCCGGGGCGCGGGGTCGTAGACGGCCAGCGCGCCCACCAGCTGTCCCGAGGCGGCCGACAGCGGCGCCCCCAGGTAGGACCGCACCTGCCCGGAGGTGACGGCGGGCAGTCCGGCCACCCGCTCGTCGTCGGCGGCGGAGGCGACGCACAGCGGGCCGCCCTGGCGCACGATGACCGCCGACAGGGCGCCGGTCAGCAGCGCCGGCCCGCCCACCACGCCGGCCGGCAGCCCGTACCCGCCGACGACGACGTCGTGGTCGGTGAACAGGGTGACCTTGGCGTGCGCGGCCCCCAGCAGCCGGGCGGCGAGGCCCGACAGCCGGTCGAAGGCGGCCGGGCCGGGGACCTCCAGCAGCAGTCGCCGGGCCGCGGCGATGCGCAGCGGATCGGTCAGCGGGTCGTCGTCCGGCGAGCCCGCGGGGACGGTGGAGGCAGACGTGGCCACGCACCCCTCCGCCCGGCTCCCGCGCCCGGTCCGGACGCACCCGACCACATGCTGGCACGCCCGGCCCCGCGGATCGGGAGCGACGTCCTTCGGGATCCGGCGCGCCGGGCGCGTCCCCCTGCGGGGTGAGGCCCCGGATCCCGGGTCAAGCTCCACGACGGACCGGCCGATCCCACCTCCATGCTCGGCACGCGCACGGTCCGCCTCCCGGACTGCCGGCCCCTGCTCGCCGACGCCGACGACCTGACCCTGGTCTTCCAGCCGATCGTCGATCTCGCGGCCGCGGCGATCGTGGGCTACGAGTCCCTGGCCCGGTTCCCCGGCACCGCCGGGCCCGACGTCTGGTTCGCCGCCGCCGCCGAGGCGGGCATCGCCGCCGAGCTCGAGGCCCTGGCCATCCACCGCGCCCTGGCCGCCGTCGACGGGCTGCCGCCCGGCACGTTCCTGACCGTCAACGTCAGCCCGCACCTGCTCGGCACCGACGCCGTCCAGGACGCCCTGTCCGCCCGGGCCGACCTGCACCGCGTGGTCGTCGAGCTCACCGAGCACACCCAGGTGGACGACCTGGCGTGCCTGCGCCGGCAGACCGACGCCCTGCGCGAGCGCGGCGCGCTGATCGCCGTCGACGACGCCGGCAGCGGCTACTCCGGGCTCCAGCAGCTGGCCGCCGTCCGCCCCCAGCTGGTCAAGCTCGACCGCGCCCTGGTCGCCGACGTGGACAGCGACCCCGTCCGCATGGCGCTGGCCGAGATGATCGGCGAGTTCGCCGGCCGCATCGACGCCTGGCTGCTGGCCGAGGGCGTGGAGACCCCGGCCGAGCTGGCCGCGTTCACCCGGCTCGGCGTCCCGCTGGCCCAGGGCTGGCTGCTCGGCCGCCCGGCTCCGGAGTTCCGGCCGCTCGACCCCGACGTCGAGCGGCTGGTGCGCACCCAGGTGGCCCGCGCCCGGCTGACCGACAGCGTGGCCAGCCTGCTCCGCCCGGTCCGGCAGTGCGTGCTCGGCGAGGAGCCGCCCGGCGTCCCCCCGGCCGTGCTGGTCGGCCCGCACGGCGAACCGGCCGCCCTGCTGCTCGGCGACCCGCGGACCGGGGAGGTCTACACCTCCCCCGTCTCCCTGCGGGTCCACCCGTCGACCGGCATCGACGACACCCTCCGGCGGGCGCTCACCCGCCCGCCGGCCCAGCGGTTCGACCCCGTCGTCTGCACCGACCCGACCGGCGACGTCCTCGGCCTGCTGCGCGTCGAGGACCTCGCGACGGCGACCCGCGCGAGCTGATCTCCCCCTCCGACCGTCACCCGACCGGGTGACAGCACCTACCCGACCAGGAGCACCTCCTCATCGTGAAGAGCTTCCACTGCGGCGACATCGTCCCCGGCTGCGAGGCGACGTTCTCCGCCGCCGACGAGGCCGGCATCCTCGTCCAGACCCGCCGGCACGCCGTCCAGGCGCACGGGGCCGCCGAACCCGGCTCGGACTCCGACGTGCTGGTCCTCCCGGAGATCCGCACGGTCTGAGCGCGGGCCGCGCCCCCGGCGGACCCCGGCTACGCGGAGGCGTCGGTGAGGCGCTGCCGCTCGTCGTCGGCGAGCACCAGGTCCTGCATCGGCAGCAGGTCGGCGAGCTGGTCCACGGTCCGCGCGCTGGCGATCGGTGCGACGACGGCCGGCTGGTCGGCCAGCCAGCGCAGCGCCACCGCCGCCATCGGCACCCCGCGCCCGTCGGCGACCTCGGCGAGGGCGGCCAGCACCCGGTCGCCGCGCTCCCCGCGGTAGGCCGACGCCTTCTCGGCCCGCACCGACTCGATCCGCTCCCCCGCCCGGTACTTGCCGGTGAGGAAGCCCTTGGCCAGGCCGTAGTAGGGCAGCACGCCCAGCCCGCGGTCGAGGGCCACGTCGCGCAGCTCGTCCTCGAAGACCGGCCGCTCCAGCAGGTTGTAGTGCGTCTGCAGCGCGGCGTAGCGCGCCGTCCCGGCCTGCTCGGCGGTGTCCAGCGCCGCGACCAGCCGCGCCGCGGAGTAGTTCGACGCGGCCACGTACCGCACGGTGCCGGCCTGCACGAGCTCGTCGAAGGCCCGCAGGGTCTCCTCCAGCGGCGTCGTCGCGTCGTCGTAGTGCGCGTAGTAGACGTCGATGACGTCGGTCCCGAGGTTGCGCAGCGACCGCTCCACCGCCGCCCGGATCTCCGCGGCCGCCAGCGGGTGCTCCTTCTGACCCCGGGAGGCCTTGGTGGCGACGACGACCCGGTCGCGGACACCGCGGTCGGCCATCCAGGCGCCGAGGATCCGCTCGGACTCGCCGTCGCCGTAGGACTCGGCGGTGTCGACGAACGGCCGCACGGTGCCCGGCGTCGCGTCGAGGTACCGGTCCAGCACCGCGTAGGACGTCGGCTCGTCGGCCGACCAGCCGAAGACGTTGCCGCCCAGGCAGAGATCGCTCACGGTCAGATCGGTTCCCGGCAGCTGCGGCACGAGGTCCACGCTAGGCGCGTCGGCACGGCTCCGCGCGGGGCCCGGACCCGCTCCGTCGCACGTCCGGGACTGCTGTGACCGACGTGTCACCTGCGGGCTTCCCGGCACCCCCCGCTGGCCAGACCGGCGGGCGGCATGACACCGTGCCCCCGGCCCGGACTCCCGCGAGACCGGGCGCCTCGTGCCCGCGCCACCCGCGCGGACATCGGGGAACCCCGCCCGCGCTCCGCGCGTCAGGGGGAAGGAGCCGGCTGCGTACCGAGATCACGGTCCGCACCACCGCCTATGGAAGGAAGCACATGAACAAGGCCGAACTGGTTTCCGCCATCGCCAAGCGCGCCGACGTCCCGGCCTCGACCGTGGACTCGGTCCTCGCCGGCCTGCAGGACGAGCTCGTCGACGCCATCACCCGCGGGGAGAAGGTCGCCGTCTCGGGTCTCCTCACCGTCGAGCGCACCCAGCGCTCCGCCCGCAGCGGCCGCAACCCGCAGACCGGCGAGACCATCGACATCCCCGCGGCCAACACCGTCAAGGTGACCGCCGGCTCGAACCTCAAGAAGGCCGCCAGCTCCGTCCCGGTCTGAGCGCAGGCCGGTCCGCCGCCGGGCGGACGCCGCGACCCCCGTGTGTCCGGGCTCACAACGACGTGAGTCAGGATGCCGGTCGAGGCGTCGCCCGGCGGCGGACGGCGCCCGGGACCCGGAGGTGCGCGTGAGCGACGAACTGCAGGTGGGCATCGACCCGGCCGAGGTGGGCATGGACCCCACCCGCCTGGGACGCATCGATCACCGGCTCGCCCGCTACGTCGAGGACGGCCAGCTGCCGGGCTTCCTGGTCACGGTCGCCCGCCGCGGCGAGCTGGTGCACGTCGGGCGCTACGGCTCCCGCGACGTGGAGAACGGCCGCCCCGTCGAGCTGGACACCCGGTGGCGCATCTTCTCGATGACGAAACCGGTCACCTCGGTGGCGGCGATGATGCTGTACGAGGAGGGGGCCTTCCAGCTCACCGACCCGATCGCGCGGTGGCTGCCGGAGTTCGCCGAGACCCGGGTGTACGTGGCCGGCTCGGCGATGAAGCCGGTGACCAGCCCGCAGGTCGAGCCCATCCGGGTGCAGCACCTGCTGACGCACATGTCCGGGCTCACCTACGGCTTCCACCACGCGCACCCCGTCGACGCCATGTACCGCGCCATGGGCCACGAGTGGGGCACGCCGCCGGGCGCCGACTCCGCCGAGGTGTGCCGGCAGTGGGCCTCCGTGCCCCTGGTCTTCCAGCCGGGCAGCGAGTGGAACTACGGCGTCTCCACCGACGTGCTGGGCCGGCTGGTGGAGGTCCTCTCCGGGCAGTCGCTCGACGAGTTCTTCGAACAACGCATCTTCGCGCCCCTCGGCATGACCGAGACGTCGTTCGGGCTGCGTCCCGAGGACGACCCCGACACCCTGGCCCGGCTCTACGCCGCCACCCCCGGGCAGCCCGGCGGTGCCGCGACCGGCTTCGCGCCGCTCGACGCCATGGGGCAGGCGGCGCTGAGCAAGCCCGCCTTCCTGTCCGGCGGCGGTGGGCTGGTCTCGACCGCCGGGGACTACCTGCGCTTCCTGGAGATGCTCCGCCGCGGCGGGGCGCACGACGGCGGCCGGCTGCTCGGGCCGCGCACGCTGGCGCACATGGTCGGCAACCACCTCCCGGGTGGGCAGGACCTGGAGACCTTCGGCCGGCCGCTGTTCGCCGAGACGCCGCTGCGCGGGGTGGGCTTCGGCCTCGGGTTCTCGATGGTGATCGACCCGGCGCGCTACGGCGTCGTCTCCAGCGTCGGCGACTACAGCTGGGGCGGGGCGGCGTCGACGGCGTTCTACGTGGACCCGGTCGAGGACGTGACCGTCAGCTTCTACACGCAGCTGCTGCCCTCGAGCACGCTGCCGATCCGCAACTACCTGCGCCAGCTGGTCAACCAGGCCATCGTCGACTGACCCCACCGCCGGAACGATCAGGTCTCCTGATCGTTCGTGGTCCTGGGGGGGGGGGGGGGGGGGGGGGGGGGGGGGGGGGGGGGGGGGGGGGGGGGGGGGGGGGGGGGGGGGGGGGGGGGGGGGGGGGGGGGGGGGGGG
>NZ_JBJHAM010000034.1:0-16394 GCF_054051035.1 Blastococcus sp. SYSU DS0619
TCGCCGTGTCGACACGGCGACCACTCGACACCTGGGCCTCAGCGCTGGGCGAGGTAGGCCGCTCCGGTCTCCCGCAGCCGGTCGTGCACGCCGTCGGCGACGACGACGCCCTCGCGGCCCAGGTACGTCTTCGCCAGCTTGGCGACCATCGTGTAGTTCGTGTCCACCACGTTGCCCGTCGGCGCCAGGCCGGCCTGGCTGACCAGCTGGTAGGCGTCGAGGGTGTCCCAGCCGGTGAGCTCCGCCGCCCAGGTGACCAGGTCGTGCTGGCTCACCCGGTAGGCGTCCTCCAGCGGGCGGGCCGAGCCGGTGGACATGAGGAACTCGTCGGTCTCCAGCCGCGGCCACGGGGTGCCCGCACCCTTGATCAGGTCGACGACGACGACGGTGCGCATGGCCGCCTCGACCGCCGTGCCGCACACCTCGCCCTCGCCCTGCCGGCAGTGCCCGTCTCCGATGGACAGCTGCGCGCCGGGCACGTTGACCCCGAAGTACGCCGTCGCGCCCGCGCGCAGCTCGGGGGTGTCCATGTTCCCGCCGTGCGCACCCGGCGTGATGGTGGCGAAGACCTCGCCGCCGGCCGGCGCCACGCCGACCGTGCCGTGCATCGGATCCAGCGGGAGCTCGACCTCCGGGCCGCCGCGGCGCGGCCGGAAGAGGCAGGTGCCCCGCTCCCGGTCAACCTCGTAGACCCACACGACCTCCTCGAGCGGCTCGTGCAGCATCGCCGTGCTGTGGGTGGTGGTGAGCGCCCCGAAGTGCGGGAACGTGGTGGAGACCGCCCAGTCGCGCGCCGGCGCGATCTCCACGAAGTGCACCGCGACCGTGTCGCCGGGCTCGGCGCCCTCGACGTGGATCGGGCCGGTGACCGGGTTCAGCTGCGAGAAGTCGCAGACCTGGCTGGGCAGGTCGCCGGTGCTGGTCACCCGGCCGCCGAAGCAGTCCTCGGTGGTCAGCTCGACGACGGTGCCCGGCCGCACCCGCAGCAGCGGCTCCGGCGCTCCGCCGAACACGTAGCGGTACTGCTCGCGGCTCGGGTGGAGCGGGACGACCTCGAGGGTCACAGGTTCTCCTCCGTCTTGAGTTCGGGCTTGCGCCCCGTGGCCAGCAGGAAGACCAGCAGCGCGATGCCGATGGCGAACCACACGAAGCCGAGCTCCTGCGCGGCGACCTGCGCGTTGTAGACGACGTAGGCCAGGATCGCGAACCCGACGACCGGCACGACCAGGTGCAGCCACCAGTTCCGGCTGCCCAGGCGGCCGACGTAGTGGACGACCACCGACACGTGCAGCAGCAGGAAGGCCGACAGGGCACCGAAGTTGACCAGCGTCGACAGCAGCGTGATGCCGTCGTCGCGGGTGCTCATGTAGACGCCCAGGGCCAGCGAGATGGCGGCGACCAGGAACGTCGCGTTCACCGGCACGCGGCGGACCGGGTGCACCGCGGCGAGGAAGCTCGGCAGCTGGCGGTCGCGGGCCATCGCGAAGAGCAGGCGCGAGGTGGCGGCCTGGGCGACCAGCGAGTTCGCGAACCCCCAGGCGATGGCGGTGGCCACGGCGGTCAGCGTGGCCAGCCACTCGCCCCCGGCGACCCCCGCGGCGTCGTAGAAGGCGGTGCCGGCGGCGTCGCCCTCGGCGATCAGCGCGTCCGGGTCGGGCACGAGCAGCGCGGCGACCCAGGTCTGGACGACGAACAACGTGCCGGCGAGCACCAGCGCGCCGATCATCGCCTTGCCCAGCGAGCGCGCCGAATCCCGGTTCTCCTCGGCGAGCGTGGAGATGGCGTCGAAGCCCAGGAAGCTCAGCACGGCGATGGAGACCGCGCCGAACACCAGTTCCAGGGAGAACGTGTCGGCGTTGTAGATCGGGGTGAGGTCCCAGCCGCCCCCCTCGCCACCGGCCAGCGCGATCACCCCGACGACCAGGAAGATCGCCAGCACGACCAGCTCGGCGACCAGCACGACCTTGTTCACCCGGGCGGTGAACTCGATGCCGAAGTAGTTGACGACCGTGTTCAGCAGGACGAAGGCGACGACCCAGATCCAGACCGGCACGCCCGGCACGATCGAGTTCATGGCGAACCCGGAGATCAGGTACAGCAGACCGGGGATGAGCAGGTAGTCCAGCAGGACCATCCACCCGGCGATGAAGCCCACCGGCCGGGCGATGCCGCGGCCGGCGTAGGTGTAGACCGACCCGGCCATCGGGAACGCCCGCGACATCTGGGAGTAGGACGCGGCGGTGAAAGCCATGGCCAGCCCACCGACGACGTAGGCCAGCGCGACCATGCCGCCGGAGGCCTGGAAGACGCCGCCGAAGATGCCGAACGGCGCGATCGGGACCATGAAGACCAGGCCGTAGACCAACAGGTCGCTGAAGCTCAGCGAACGCTTGAGCTCCTGCTGGTAGCCGAAGGACTCCACGCCTCGCTCGCTCGCGGCGGGGGTCACGCCGCCGAGGGCGGGACCGGGGGTGGTGCGGGGTTCGCTCATGGGCGGTCTGCTCCGTCTCGTCTCCCGGTGTGCTGCCGGGGCGCGAGCAGAGTAGGACGGTTTTCTTCCAGGTGGAAGTAAGCCGTCTCACGCGGTGAGAACGCCCGGGATCTCGCGCAGGAGAAGGCCGTCCGCGCGGGCCAGCCGGGCGGCCGGGGCTCGTCGCCCCCAGCGGGCGCCCCGGGGAGGGGAGACGGCCAGGCGGACCCCGTCGTAGAGACCGCGGGCATACGCGCAGACCACCGGTGACGAGGGACCGGAGCGGCGGGCGGCGCGCTCCTGGAGGGCCAGCTGGCTCCCGTCCGGTCCGTCGTCGGCCGCCGCGAAGGAGGGCATGCACGCGTACAGCTCGCCGGTCGCGTCGCCGCCGACGGCGTAGAGGCCGTTCTCCTCCAGGGCGCCCGACAGGCGGACCACCCGGCGGTCGAGCCCGGCTCGGGTGAACTCGCGGTTGAAGGTGACCAGGTCGCGGCCCACCATGCTCAGCAGCACCCCGTCGGCTCGGGTGCGCCGCACCAGGTCCAGCAGCGGCCCGGTGTCACCGGGTCCGAAGGGGACGAGCGCCTCGCCCACCACCTCGGCGCCGGCGTCGGCCAGCACCCGGCGGGCGGCGCGGTGCACCGCCCGCGGCCAGACGTAGTCGGTGCCCAGCAGCACCCAGCGGCGGGCGCGGCGGGCGTGCACCAACCAGCGGAGCGCGGCGGCGTGCTGCTCCAACGGCGAGGCGCCGGTGCGGACCACCCCCGCACGACGGCGCCCGCCCTCGTGCGGCGGCGTGAAGACGTACCGGGCGCCCGGGGGCAGCGTGGCCTCGAGCTCACGGTGCACGTCGCTGGTGTGGAACCCGACCAGGACGTCGAAGACGCCGGCCTGAAAGAGCGAGGCCACCTCCGCCGCGACGACCGCCGGTGCCCGGCCGGAGTCCACGGCCACCAGCTGCACCTCGCGGCCGTCCATACCGCCCGCGGCGTTGGCCTCCTCGGCGGCGAGGCCGGCCAGGTTCAGCGCGGACGGCGCGGTGAGCGCCAGTGGGCCGGACAGCGGCACGGCCAGCCCGACCCGGTGCACGTCGGGCCGTGGGCCCGCGAGCAGGGCGTCCCACGGGTCCAGCGGACGAGGGGAACCGGGCACGGGGACAAGTATGGTTCCCGCATGTTTCCGGGCGGCGTCGGAGCCGGGGCGCGCGACGAGCGCGTCGCCGACGATCTCGTCGAGCTGCTCACCGTCACCCAGCGCCGGGTCGCCTCGGGCGTGACCGGTGCCCTGGCCCAGGACGGCGGGACGCTCGACGGCTACCGGCTGCTGCGTGCGCTCGCCGGCGGCGGGCGCACGATGAGCCAGCTGGTCACCGCTCTGCACCTGCCGGCGCCGACGCTGACCCGCCTGGTGGACGCGGCCGTCGACCAGGCGCTGGCCTACCGGCTGCCGCACCCCGACGACGGTCGCAAGGTCGTCGTCCACCTGTCCGATCCCGGCCGCGACCGGCTGCGACGGTGGGAGGGGCTGGTCCGCGCGCACGAGTCGGCGCTGGCCGCCTCGCTCGGTGCGGACCGGGTCCGGGCGCTGGCCCGTGCGCTGTCCGAGCTGGCCGCCGGCGACTGATCGCCCGGGCGGGGGACGCCGTGCGCCGCGGTGTCCGGGCGGGCGCGGTCGGCGTGCGAGGGTGGCCGTGGGCGCGTACCTGACGGAGGAGTGACTGGCATGACCTGGCCCCGGCCGGTCCCCGTGATCGGCGACCGCACCCACGCCGCCCAGCGCGCGGCCGATCCGTCCGGCTGGGCGTTCGACCCCGGCAGCGTGGCGGCGCTGCACGCGGTCGTGGACGCCCGGCGCGACATCCGCCGCTACCGCCCCGACCCGGTACCGGCGGAGCTGCTGCGCGCGGTCCTCGGCGCCGGGCACCGCGCCCCCTCGGTGGGGCACTCCCAGCCGTGGCGGTTCGTCGTCGTCACCGAGCAGGCGACCCGGGACCGCGCCGCGGCACTGGCCGACCGGGAGCGGCTGCGGCAGGCCGCGCTGCTCACCCCCGACCGCCGCGCCAGACTGCTCGACCTCCAGCTGGAGGGCATCCGCGAGGCGCCGGTGGGCATCGTCGTCGCCTGCGACCGGCGGGCGCACGCCACCGGCGTGCTCGGCCGGGCGACCTTCCCCGACGCCGACCTGTGGAGCTGCGCCTGCGCCATCCAGAACATCTGGCTGGCCGCCCGCGCCTCCGGGCTGGGCCTGGGCTGGGTGACCCTCTTCCAGCCGGCCGACCTCGCCGAGCTGCTGCACCTCCCCGAGGGGGTGGAGACCCTCGGCTGGCTGTGCCTGGGCTGGCCGGACGAGCGGCCCCCCGAGCCGGGGCTGGTGCGGCACGGCTGGTCCACTCGGCTGTCCCTGGACGACGTCGTCCTGGCCGAGCGCTGGCCGGCCGACGGCAGCCCC
Organism: Blastococcus sp. SYSU DS0619; assembly: GCF_054051035.1. NCBI lineage: Bacteria > Bacillati > Actinomycetota > Actinomycetes > Geodermatophilales > Geodermatophilaceae > Blastococcus > Blastococcus sp. SYSU DS0619. The sequence continues at coordinate 4,919 of NZ_JBJHAM010000034.1, forward strand.
GAGACCCCGGTCTCGCACCTGGCCGGGCCGGAGCCGGACGCCGTGGTGGCCGCCCGCGACACCGGCGACGACCTGCTCGCGGTGCCCGGGTCGCTCGGGGTCCTCGACCGCGCGGTCGACCGGGTGCTCGCCCTGCCCGGTGCCGAGCCGGCCACCGGGACGCTGGTCGTCGTCGCCGGTGACCACCCCGTCGCCACCGCGCACGCCGTCTCGGCGTACCCGGTATCGGTGACCGCCGACGTGCTCGCCGCCACGGGTACCGGGGAGTCGCTCGGTGCGGCCACCGCGGCCCAGGCCGGGCTGGCGGTGCGGGCCCACGCCGCCGTGTCGCCGGACCCGCAGGGTGATCTGGTCACCGCCGATGCGCTCACCTCCGCAGCCGTCGACGCGCTGGTCGCCGAGGGCCGCGAGCTGGGCCGGGAGCTGGCCGGGCACGGCCTCTTGTGCCTGGGTGAGGTGGGCATCGGCAACACCACGGTCGCCGCGGCGCTGGCCTGCGCGCTGCTGGGGCTCGACCCGGACGACGCCGTCGGGCTGGGCGCCGGGGCCGACGCGGGGATGCTGGCCCGCAAGCGCGCCGTCGTCACCGCGGCCCTGGCGCGGGCCCGGGCAGAGCACGGCTCGGCGCTCGCCGAGCCGCGGACTGCGCTGGCCGCCCTCGGGGGCCCCGAGTTCGCGGTGCTCGCCGGCGTCACGCTCGGCGCGGCCGCCGCGGGCGTTCCCGTGGTGCTCGACGGGCTGGTCACCTCGGTCTCCGCCGTCGTCGCCGTGCGGCTGGAGCCCGCAGCCCGGACCGCGCTGGTCGCCGGCCAGCGCAGCCGCGAGCGGGCGCACGCCGCGGTGCTCACCGAGCTCGGCCTGGAGCCGTTGCTGGACCTCCGGCTGCGCTCGGGCGAGGGCGTCGGCGCGGTGCTGGGCGCGCAGCTGCTGCTCACCGCGCTGCGCGCCCGGCGCACCGCGGGGCGGGTCTCGTGATCGGTCGCCCACCCCGCCGGACGCTGGTGCTCGGCGGCGCCCGCTCGGGCAAGTCGCGGTACGCCGAGCAGCTGCTGGCCCGCCCGCGGCGCGTCGACTACGTGGCCTGCGGGCTGCCCGCCGACGGCGGGGACCGGGAGTGGGCCGACCGGGTGGCGCTGCACCGGGACCGGCGGCCCGGCTCGTGGCGCACGGTGGAGACCGTCGACCTGGTCGCCGTGCTGGGGGAGAGCGGCCCACCGGTGCTGGTCGACTGCCTGTCCACCTGGCTGGCCCGGGTGATGGACGACTGCGGGGTGTGGGACGGCGGCCCCGGCGCCGACGCGCGGCTGGCCGCGGCCGTCGACGACGTCGTGGCGGCCTGGGCCGGCACCCGCCGGCGGGCGGTCGCGGTGAGCAACGAGGTCGGCTCCGGCGTGGTGCCGGCCACCGCCTCGGGCCGCCGGTTCCGCGACGAGCTGGGCATCCTCAACGCCCGCGTCGCCGCCGCCTCGCAGCGGGTGTGGCTGCTCACCGCCGGGCTGCCCCAGCGGCTGCGATGACCGCTCCGGAACGCACCGCGGGCGCCGGCGGGCTGCTCGCCGCGCTCGGCCTGTTCAGCGTGCTGCCGGTGCCGCAGCGGGCCCGCGTCCCCGGGCCGGGCGTGCTGCGCTGGCTACCGGTGGTCGGGCTGGTGCTGGGGGTGCTCGCCTGCCTCCCGGCGCTCGCCGTGTGGCGAGGCGCGGGGGAGGGGGCGCCGCTGCTCGCCGCGGCCCTGGTGGTGAGCGCGCTGGCCCTGCTCACCCGGGGCCTGCACCTGGACGCCACCGCCGACCTGGCCGACGGGCTGGGCAGCGGGCGCCCGGCGGAGCAGGCGCTGGCGATCATGCGCCGTCCGGAGGTGGGCGCCTTCGCGGTGGCCGCGCTCGGCTGCACCCTGCTGGTGCAGGTGACGGCGCTGGCCGCGGTCCTCGCGGATGCCCCGGTTCCCGCCGGCCTGCTGGCCGTCGTCCTGGCGACGGTCACGGGCCGGACCGCGGTGCTGCACGCAGCCGCCCGGCCGGCCGCCGCCGGCTCGTCGCTCGGCGTCCTGGTCGCCGGATCGGGCTCCGGGGTGCTGCGCTGGTCGGTCACGGCGGTGCTGCTGACCGCGGCGGTGGGGGCCCGGCTGGCCGTCGGCGGCTCGGCCGCGCAGGCGCTGTGGACCGCCGCCGCCGTCGTCGTCGCGCTGCTGGTCGCCGCGCTGCTCGCCCGGCACGCCGCCCGGCGCCTGGGCGGGGTCAACGGCGACGTATTCGGCGCCCTGGTCGAGGCCGCCACCACGGTCACGCTCGTCGTGCTGGCCGCCGGCCAGGCGTGGAGCTGACTCCCCGATGCCCGAGCTGATCGCGCCGACCATCCGTCTGGCGGCCGGGTGGCGCGAGGCGCACGCCGAGTGGGGCCCGGGGGTGCACGAGGACGGCTTCGGCCTGCTGCCCGGCGACGACGTGGACTCGGACGCCGGCTTCGCCGCGTGGGTGCGCCGGCTCGTGGCCGAGTCCGACCCGGCTGCAACCCTCGGGCCGGGACGGGTCGGCTGCACGTACCGGTGGATCGTGGCGGGCCAGCGGGTGCTCGGCGGTGTGGCGCTGCGTCACCGGCTCGACGCGGTGCTGCTGCACGCCGGCGGGCACGTCGGCTACGGCATCCGGCCCTCCGCGCGCGGGCAGGGGCTGGCGACGTGGGCGCTGGGCCGCATGCTCGAGCACGCGCGGACGCTCGGCCTCGACCGGGTGCTGCTGGTCTGCGGCGAGGACAACACCGCATCGGCGCGCACGATCGAGCGGTCCGGCGGGGTGCTGGAGGACGTCCGTCCCACCCCGGCGGGGCTCGCGCGCCGCTACTGGATCGACCTCGCCTGAGCGGGCGAGGCGCTCACTCCCCGGGGAAGAGCGAGCGGACACCGATCCGGGTGGGCCGCATGAAGGGGCGCCACCCGTCGCGCGGCTGGGCCAGCCGGTCGGCGACGATCCAGAGCACGGCCGGGTCCACGCCCATGCCCAGGTGGCTGGCGTGCACGGCCACGTTCTCGCTGCGGGGCCCCTCCTCCTGGAGGCAGGTGCGCCAGTCGACCACGCCGTCCCAGCGGGAGTAGACCGAGGTGCTCGGCACCGGGAGCGCCCGGGCCGGCCGGACGTCCTCCACCGCGCGCAGCCGGCGGTACTCCCGGACCATGCCGTCGCGGTTCACGGCGCGACGCGGCCGCGTCGGGACGCCGGCGAACGGGGAGCCGAGGGAGATCACCTGCCGGACCAGCCGGGGGCTGCGCTCGGCCAGCCGCCGGGCGAAGACGCCGCCCAGGCTCTGGCCGACGATGCTCACCGGCCCACCGTGCTCGTCGGCGAGCCGCTGCACCAGCGCGCGGATGCCGTCGACGACCTCGGGGCGGGGGCCGTGGTTGCGGCCGAGGTCCCAGCCCACGGTCGGGTAGCCCAGGCGCCCGAGCCAGGTGCGCAGCGTGCGGGTGGAGACGTCGGAGGCCAGCCAGCCGGGCAGCACGACGACCGGGTGCGGCTCGCCGCGCGGCGCGAGGCGCAGCAGGGGCAGCCCGGCGGCCAGCGCACCGGCGCTGACCAGGGCGCGGGCCGGTTCGGTGAGGGCGAGCAGGGTGTCGGTGCGCTCGCCGCGGGCCGGCTGGGATCGAGGACTCACCTGGCGTGGATGCCCGGGGAACCGGTGGATCAGTCGCCCGGGGGCAGCACGCGGGGGACGAACACCTCGTCGATGGGCCTGGGACCGACGTACTGGCGGCAGGTGCAGGGCACCCAGCTGTGCCCCGACCAGCGGCCGCGCTTGTCGTAGGTGTCCCGGCGCAGCTCGGCGTAGCAGGTGTTGGTCCCGGTGTCGTGCTGGCTCAGCGTGTGCCCGCAGCCGCACAGCGGCGTCACCGGTGGGGGAGGAGTCGTCCGCCGTCCCCGGCCCAGCCGCCCGGCGACGAAGCCGGCGCCGAGCAGCGCCGCGCCCACCAGCAGGCTGACCGGATCCATGGTGCGTGCTCCTCCCGCGTGGACCCCGACGGTAGCGCGCGGACGGCGTCACCCGGAGGGGTCCGCCCCGCTGCCCGGCGACAGCGGAGCGTGGCCGGGCAACCGGTCGCCGACGGCCGGTTGTCGCCCGAACAGGGGTTCGCCCGAACAGGGGGATTGAGCGCCGAGCGGCCGGGGAATCGTTCATCTCGTGGACACGTACGCCGTAGGGTTCGCCCGCCCGGACCGCTGGTCGGGTGGGCCGCAGACGGAGCAGACCTACCCCTGGCACGCCGTGGAGGCCCACCGACCGCCGGCCGAGCTCGACGGCGAGGTGGAGCTGGCCGTGTGCGGTGCCATCGTCCAGGTGTGGGGCACGCAGAAGTGGGCGCGGGTGGGCATCGGCCGCACCGGCTGCCCCGAGTGCGCCCGCATCACCGCCGTGGACAACCGGTTGACCGCCGCCCGCTGAGCGGGCGCGGCGAGAGCCCCGGATCCCCCTGAGGGACCCGGGGCTCGTGCGTCCCCCGGGGCGCCACGGCGCCCCGGCAGGTCAGCGCTTCTCCGGCTTCCGCCCGCTGATCGCCGACATCCCGGTGATCGCCCGGCCGACGATCAGCGCCTGCACCGAGTCGGTGCCCTCGAAGGTGAAGATCGCCTCCATGTCGGCGTGGTGACGGGCGATGTGGTGGTCGAGCAGGATGCCGTCACCGCCGAGGATGTCGCGGGCGTCGGCCACGATCGCCCGCGCCTTCGCCGCGTGGTTCATCTTCGCCAGCGAGGCCATGGCCGCCGTCATCCGGCCGGAGTCGGCGAGCTTCGACAGCCGCCAGCACATCAGCTGCATCGAGGTGATCTCGGCCAGCATCCGGGCCAGCTTGTCCTGCACCAGCTGGAATCCGGCGATGGGCTGGCCGAACTGCTCGCGCTGCAGGGCGTGGGCCAGCGCCAGCTCGTAGGACGCCGTCGCCAGGCCCAGGGCCCGCCACGCCACCGTGTACCGGGTGCGGTCGAGCATCGAGGAGACGTCCTTGAACGAGTGGCAGTTGGCCAGCTTGTTCTCCGCAGGCACCCGCACGTCGGTCAGCGTGATCTCGGCCTGCCACACCGCGCGCAGCGCCGTCTTGCCGGTCATGACCGTCGCCTCGTACCCGGGTGAGCCCTTCTCGACGACGTACCCGCCGACCTTCCCGTCCTCGCCGCGCGCCCAGATGATCACGTAGTCGGCGATCGACCCGTTGCCGATCCACTTCTTCTGCCCGTTGAGGACGAAGCCGTCGCCGTCGCGGCGGGCCGAGGTCTCCAGGCCGACGGCGTCCGAGCCGTGCTTGGGCTCGGTGAGGCCGAAGGCCCCGATCTTCTCCAGACGCGCCATCTCGGGCAGCCAGCGCTCGCGCTGCTCGTCGTCGCCGAGGACGGCGATCGACTGCATCGCCAGGAAGCTGTGCACGCCGTTGAAGGTGCCGATGCTGCCGTCGGCGCGGGCCAGCTCGGCGGCGACGAGCCCGGCGGCGACGTTGCTCATGCCGGGGCAGCCGTGGCCCTCGATGGTGCCGCCGACGATGCCCAGCCCGGCGAGCTTGTGCGCCATCTCGAAGGGGAAGTCCGCGCGTTCCCAGTAGTCGTTGATGTGCGGGGTGACCTCGGCGTCGCAGAAGGCGCGGACGCGGTCGCGGATCTCGATCTCGGCGGGCTCGAGGAGGTCCTCGATGGCGTAGAAGTCTGGCGTGTCGACGGTCACGACCCGAACGTACGACGGACAGGAGCATGCTGCCCGTCGTGCACGTCGTGATCGCACCCGACTCGTTCAAGGGCAGCCTGACCGCCGAGGCCGCGGCCCGCGCCATCGCCGACGGCGTCGCCCGGGTGCGCCCCGACACCGAGGTGGTCCTCCGCCCGGTGGCCGACGGCGGGGAGGGCACGGTGGCCGCCGCCCTGTGGGCCGGCTTCCGGCCGCAGCCCGTTCCCGTGACGGGACCGGACGGGCGGCCGCGGGAGGCGCTGCTCGCGCTGCGGCCCGGCGTCGCCGTGCTCGAGCTCGCCACGGCGGCCGGCATCGGGCTCGCCCCACCGGCGCCGCTGACCGCCACCACCCGGGGCGTCGGCGAGCTGGTCGCTGCCGCGCTCGACCACGGGGCCCGGCGGATCGTGCTCGGCATCGGTGGCAGCGCGACCACCGACGGCGGAGCCGGGATGCTGCAGGCGCTCGGGGTCCGGCTGCTCGACGCCGACGGGCGGGACGTCCCCGCCGGTGGCGGGGGGCTGCTCTCCCTGGCCCGCGCCGACGCGACCGGGCTGGACCCGCGGCTGGCCGGGGTGGAGCTGGTCGTCGCCTCCGACGTCGACAACCCGCTGACCGGGCCCGCCGGGGCGGCGCACGTCTTCGGCCCGCAGAAGGGCGCCTCGCCGGACGAGGTCCGCACGCTGGACGCGGCGCTGACCCGTTACGCGGCCGTCCTCGCCCGGGACCTGGGCGTCGCGGTGGCCGCCGTGCCGGGTTCCGGTGGGGCGGGCGGCACGGCCGCCGGCGCCCTGGCGGTCGGCGGCCGGGTCGTCTCGGGAGCCGGGCTGGTCTGCAACCTGATGGGCGTCTCCGACGTGCTCCGCGGGGCCCGGCTGGCCGTCACCGGGGAGGGGGCGCTGGACGAGCAGACCCTGCGCGGCAAGGCCCCGGCCGAGGTGGCGGCCCGTGCGGGGGCGGCCGGCGTGCCCTGCCTGGCGCTGGCCGGGGCGGTGCGGCTGCCGGTGGCGCGGCTGCGCGCCGCGGGGTTCGTGGCCGCGCACGGGCTCACGGAGGTCGAGCCCGACGTCGACCGCTGTCGGGCCGAGGCGGCGCGGCTGCTGCCGGAGCTGGCCGCGCGGGTGGTCGGTGCGCTCCTGCCCCCGGCCGCGGCGCGGTAGCTTGCGTCGTCCCGGCCCCTGCCCCTGGAGCTCCGTTGCCCTTCCTCCTCCAGCGCTTCTCCCGGTTCGTCCGGCTGCGCCTGACCGGCTGGCGGCTACCGCTGGCCGTCGCGGTGCTCGTCTTCCTCTCCAGCTGGCTGGCGATGGCGCTGGTCGAGCCCGTGGGCAGTGACATCACCGCGCCGGGCACCTACTGGTGGTACTTCCTCGTCACCGCCGCGACCGTGGGCTACGGCGACGTCTTCCCCAGCTCCGTCGTCGGCCGGGTCATCGGCGCCTACGTGATCGTGGGCGGCATCGTCACCCTGACCCTGTTGTTCACCCGGCTGTCCGAGGCCCTGCAGTCGCTGCGGGGCCGCCGTCTGAGAGGTGTGGTTCCCCTGGACCTGTCCGACCACGTGGTGCTGCTGGGCTACTGGCCCGGGCGCACCGAGCGGATCGTCGCCGAGCTGACCGCCGAGGGGCGGACCCAGGTCGCGCTGTGCGCCTGGGAGGACGTCATGGAGAACCCCATGCCCGACCAGCCGGCGGTGCACTTCGTCCGCGGCGACCTCACCCACGAGGACGTCATGCAGCGGGCGTGCGTCCCGCAGGCCCGGACGGTGGTCGTCGACGTGCGGGACGACAACGAGACGCTCGCCGTCGTGGTCGCCGTCGAGCACGCCCACCCCGGGGTCCACCTCGTCGCGGCGCTGCGCGACCTCGAGCGGCGGGACACGCTGCGCTACGTCAGCGCCGGCGTGCAGGGCGTCCAGTGGCACATGCCGTCCCTGCTCACCGAGGAGGCCAACGACCCCGGCATCACCCAGGTCTACAGCGAGCTGATGACCCACGGCGGGCGCAACACCTACTCGCTGACCGTGCCGCAGGGCTTCCCGCACGCCACCTTCGGCGAGTGCCAGAGCCACTTCGGGACGGCGTTCGGCGCCACCGTGCTGGCCGTGCGCAGCCCCGACGGGCTCGCGGTCAGCCCGCCCTGGGACACCGGCCTGGCGGTGGGGACGACGCTGTACTACGTCGCGGCGCAGCGCATCCCCGCCCGGCAGCTGTCCGCCGGGCACCGCTCCTAGGAGGGGTGCCCCTCGACGTCGGCCTCGTCCCCCTGCGGCGCCTCGCGGGGCGCGCTCTGCGCTTCCAGGGAGGCCGCCATCTCGGGCGTCTCCTGCTCCACGGCGATGTCGCGGGGCTGCGGCGTCTCGGACTCCGGCGTCGTCATGCCCCCAGCCTGCCGCAGCGCGGCGTCCCCCGCTCGGTCGTCACCCGCCGTCCGCGGGCAGCCACCCCGGCTGGTAGCGGACCGCCCCGGAGACGGCCGGGACGTCCAGCACCACGGTGCCGGTGAGCTCCTGGGACGGCGCGAGCGGACCGCCCGGGAGCGGCGTCGCCCCGGTGTCGCAGACCGCCGCCGGGCTGCTGCCGGTCGCCACGGTGCCGTCGTCCCCGACCAGGCGGAAGTCGCCGGCCCCGATGCTGCGCTCGCCCCCCAGGAGGGAGAGGTCGGCGCCGGTGGACACCGTGACCCGGACCGCGGCGAGCGCGCCGTTGCCGGCGGTGACCGCCGGGTCGGCGCAGGAGGCGCCCGCCAGCACGTCCACGACGGTGACGGAGAGGACCAGGTCGCCCGTTCCGGGAGCGCGCACCTCCAGCGCTGCCCCGGGCACCAGCACCAGGGCCGGCTCGGTGGGCGTCGGCTCAGTGGGCGTCGGCTCGGTGGGGGACGGCTCCGTGGGCGTCGGCTCCGTGGGCGTCGGCTCCGTGGGCGTCGGCTCCGTGGGCGTCGGCTCGGTGGGGGACGGCTCGGTGGGGGACGGCTCGGTGGGGGACGGCTCGGTGGGCGTCGGCTCGGTGGGCGTCGGCTCGGTGGGGGGCGACGGCGCGGCGGTCGGCGCTGCCGGCGTGGTCGGGGACGCCGGCGTGGTCGGGGACGCCGGGGTGCTCGGCGATGCTGGGGCGGCCGGCGATGCCGGAGCGGTCGGCTGCTGGGACGCCGACGGCGGTGAGGTGGTGGCCGGCGCTGCCGGCGGAGTCGGCTGCCGGGACGCCGACGGCGGTGACGGCGGTGACGTCCGGTCGGGCGAGGACGTGGGCACGAGGGCGGCGGGCACCCGGTCGGCGAGGATCTCGTCGAGGGGCTCGTCCCGCTCGTCGTCGGTCCGTACCGGCGACGTCGAGGCGGGGGCCACGGGGCGGGCCGCGTCCTGCGGGTCCGGCTGCACGAGGCTGGGGACGGCGGCAGCGGGGGCGCCGGGGAGGAACCAGTCGTCGGCGCCGGGCGGGAGGACCCCGATGGTCGGGATCACCAGCGGGCCCACGCCGCTGCCCTCGGGCAGGGTCCAGACCACCGAGTCCCCCCGGTCGTCCGCCGCCACCTGCAGGCCACCGGGCCCGGCGGCGGGCGCGTCGAGCCCGCTCAGCGTCATCAGGGCCGCGGACCCGAGCCCGCCGGTCAGGAACGCCAGGGCGCGCACCCGGCGACGGGCCACCAGCTCGGCGCGGTAGCGGGCCTGCGGCGACGGCACCGACGCCGGCGTCGGCCGCCTCGGTGCGAAGCGCCGGCGCGCCGGACGGGCCACCGGCCGGACGGCGGAGGGATCGCGCGGAAAAGGGGTCGGACGCGGCACGGCGCCCGCTCCGCCGCTGGGGGCCGGAGCGTCCGGCCCGGGAGCCGGAGCAGCCCCGCCGGCGGGCGCGGACGGAGTGGTCATCGTCATCACCGCCAGGGTCGACGAGCCGCGGGAACGGCGGGGCAGCAGCAGCTGAACGGTATCCGGCCGGACGGCGATCCGAGGGTGGTCCGGCGGCGCCATCGCGGCTTCTCCCCACTCTTGGCTCGCCTCGTCCACCCACTCTTGGGGGGCGTCGTCGCACCTGCGTCGGGCCCACCTGGGCGGAGCCCGTCGAGGCCGCGGTGCAGCTGGTCGTCGGCGTGGACCGCGAGCTCGCGACCCACGCCGACGTCCTACTGGTCGCGCAGCTCCCGGCGGAGGATCTTGCCGGTGACCGTCTTGGGCAGTTCGTCGACGACGACCACGCTGCGCGGGTACTTGTAGGCGGCCATGCGCTCCTTGCAGTGCGCGATCAGCTCCTCCTCGGTGACCGTCGCGCCGGGGCGGAGGCTGACGAACGCCTTGACCGTCTCGCCGCGCTTCTCGTCGGGCACGCCGACGACGGCGGACTCCCGGACGGCTGGGTGCTCGGCCAGCACGTCCTCGACCTCGCGCGGCCAGACCTTGTAGCCCGACGCGTTGATCATGTCCTTCTTGCGGTCGACGATGAACACCCAGCCGTCGGGGTTCATGAACCCCACGTCGCCGCTCTTGAGCGCACCGCCGGGCAGGTTCGCCGCCGTCTCCTCGGGCTTGCCCCAGTAGCCGGCGACGACCTGCGGCCCCTCGGCGACGATCTCGCCGATCTCGCCGAGCGGGAGGTCGCGGCCGTCGTCGTCCTGGATCCGGACGATCGTGTTCGGCGCCGGGACCCCGACCGAGAGCGCCCCGGAGGTCGGGTCGACCGGTGACGCCGAGCCGAACGGCGTCACCGTCATCGGTGACGTCGTCTCGGTCAGCCCGTAGGCGTTGTGCACCTGCTTGCCGGTGGCGGCCAGGAAGCCCTGCTCGGCCGTGGGGGAGATCGCCGCGCCGCCGGAGTAGATGGACGTGAACGACGTGAAGTGGTCCCGGCTGAAGCCCGGCGCGTTGAGCAGCGCGCTGAACGCGGTGATGGCGCCGATGGTGAATGCCGGGCGGTGCTCGGCGAACGCGTCGAGCACCACCTGCGGCTCGAACCGGTAGGCCAGGACCAGCGGCGCCGGCGCCAGCAGGCTCACCGCGATGTGCCCGATCAGCCCGGTGATGTGGAACAGCGGGGCGACGCCGAAGATGGCGCCGCCGTCCTGCCCGGCGTGCACCCAGTCGCGGTAGACCTGCGCGGTGAACACCACGTTCCGGTGGGTGTTCATCGCCCCCTTGGGCACGCCGGTGGTGCCCGACGTGTAGGTCAGGAAGGCGACGTCGTCGGCTCGGAGGCCCACCGGTGGCGGGACCTCGCCGCGGTGGGCCGCGACGAGCTCCAGGAGGTCGGTCGTCCCCTCGTGCCGCTGCCGGGTGGTGCCGGCGAACAGCCGCTCGTCGTCGCGGGTCTGGAACTCCAGCTCGCTGGTGGTCAGCACCAGGCGCACGTCGGTGTCGGGGACCACCTCGCGGGCCACCTGGTCGTAGAGCGTCTCCAGGGACAGCAGCACCGCGGCCCCGGAGTCCCTGAGCAGGTAGGACAGCTCGCGCTGCCGGCTCATCGGGTTGATCGACACCATGGTGCCGCCGGCCTTCCAGGCGGCCACCATCGCGATGACGAACTGCGGCACGTTCTGCAGGTAGACCGCGAGCCGGTCGCCGGGGCCGAACCCGTGCGCGAGCAGCCCGGCGGCAAGCCCGTCGCTGAGCTCGTCGAGCTCCTGCCGGGTGATCGTGCCGTCGAAGTACCGCAGCGCCACGGCCCCGGGGGGGGGGGGGGGGGGGGGGGGGGGGGGGGGGGGGGGGGGGGGGGGGGGGGGGGGGGGGGGGGGGGGGGGGGGGGGGGGGGGGGGGGGGGGGGGGGGGGGGGGGGGGGGGGGGGGGGGG
>NZ_JBJHAM010000035.1:0-15108 GCF_054051035.1 Blastococcus sp. SYSU DS0619
TTGTGGTGGCGGCCGGGCCGCCCCGCCCCGCCCCCGCCCCCCCCCCCCCCCCCCCCCCCCCCCCCCCCCGCCCCCCCGCCCGGCCCCCCCCCCCCCCGCCCCCCCCCCCCGGCGGCGTGTCGGCTACCGTGCCCGGGCACCCACGACGAGAACAGGCAACGCTGTGCAGCAGCTCCTCAACGGCATCTTCATCGGTTCGATCTACGCGTTGTTCGCCATCGGGTTCACGCTGGTCTTCGGCATCCTCGACCGGCTGAACCTCGCGCACCCCGCGGTCTTCGCCGCCTCCGCCTTCGTCGGCATCGAGCTGGTCGAGCGGGGTGGTCTCTCCCTCTGGGCCGCGCTGCCGATCGTGTTCGTCTTCGGCGCCGTCCTGGGCCTGGTCATCGAGCGCGTGGCGTTCCGGCCGCTCAAGAACCGGCCCGACGCCCACTTCGCCGGGCTGATCTCCTCCATCGCGCTGGCCGGCATGCTGATCGCACTGCTGCAGTGGCGGTACGGCCCCGACACCCGCCGCTTCCCGCCGGGCTCCTTCCCCGACACCCGCTACGAGGTGTTCGGCGCCCAGGTCACCCTCGTGCAGCTGGTGATCCTCGTGGTCTCGCTCGCCCTGATGGTGGGGCTGACCTACATGGTCACCCGCACGCGGTTGGGCCGGGGGATGCGCGCGGTGGCGGAGAACCCGACGGCGGCGCGGGTGCTCGGGGTGAACGTCGACCGGGTCACCGCGGTCACCTTCGCGATCTCCTCGGCGCTCGGCGCGGTCGCCGGCGTGCTCTTCGCGATCAACGTGAACACCGCCCAACTGGGCATGGGTGCGGCGATCGAGCTCAAGGGCCTGGCCGTGATCATCGTCGGCGGCATGGGCTCGCTGCCCGGCGCGCTGATCGGCGGGCTGCTGCTGGGCCTGGCCGAGGTGTTCGCCGTCCAGTACATCGGCTCGTCGTGGGTGAACGTCATCGCGTTCGGCCTGCTGTTCGTGATCCTGCTGCTGCGCCCGCAGGGGCTGCTCGGCGCGCGGAAGGTCCGGGAGGTCTGATGCTGGACCAGTACGCCACCACGCTGACCTTCATCGCGCTGGGCGCGATCTTCGCCTACTCCTTCTACGCCGTCCTGATCGCCGGGCAGCTCAGCCTCGGCCAGGCCGGCTTCGCCTCCCTGGCGGCGTTCTCCGGGGCCTACCTCGCCCCCAGCGGTGCCGACGTCGGCGACGTCGCCGCGCTGCTGATCGCCGTGGCGATCGGCATGTCGGTCGGCGCGATCGGCGCGGTCGTCCTCGGCCTGCCGACCATGCACCTGCGCGGCGTCTTCCTCGCCATCGCCACCCTCGGCTTCGCCGAGGCGGTCCGCGTCGTGCTGCTCAACCAGGAGTGGACCGGCGGCGCCCAGGGGCTGGGGGTGCCCCGCGTCCTGACCGTCGGCATGGCCTGGACCGCCCTGGCGCTGGTGGCCTACTGGTTCTGGCGGATGGGGCGCTCGCGCTACGGCCGGGCCCTGGAGGCGATCCGCGAGGACGAGCTGGCCGCCCGCTCCATGGGCATCGACGTGGGGCGCCACCGGCTCGCCGCGTTCGTCACCGCGGGCGCGATCGCCGGGCTGTACGGCGTCCTCTACGCCTACTACGTCCGGCTGATCGCCCCCAACGACTTCGATTTCGTCGCGGCCGTCGAGGGCCTGGTCACCGCGGTGGTCGGTGGCTCGACGATGTTCCTCGGGCCGCTGCTGGGCAGCGGGTTCCAGACGATCGTCCCGGAGATCCAGCGGGCGGTCGGGGTGGAGGCGGGCTGGATCCGGCCGTTCCTCGCCAGCCTGCTCCTGCTGGTCGTCATCCTCTTCCTGCCCGGTGGTCTGGCCAGCCTGCTCCCGCGCCGGACCCCGATGCCCGCAGGCGCCGGCGACGACACCACCGGTCTGGCCGGCCGCCGGCACCCCGCGGCCGGCGAGCCGGTGGTCACCCTCGCCGGCCTGGGCAAGGAGTACGGCGGCGTGCACGCCGTCCGCGGCGTGGACCTGGAGATCCGGGCCGGCGAGGTCGTCGGCCTGATCGGCCCCAACGGGGCCGGCAAGACGACCCTGGTGAACATGATCAGCGGGCTGGTCCCGCCCAGCTCCGGCAGCGCGACCGTGCTCGGGACGTCGATCGGCAGCACGCCGGTGCACCGGATCGCGGCGGCGGGCGTGAGCCGCACGTTCCAGCACTCCAAGCTGTTCAACCGGCTGTCGGCGCTGGAGAACGTCCTGGTCGGCGCCCACCTCGTCAGCCGGCCGACCTTCCTGCGGCGGCTGCTGTGGCTGCCGTCCGCGCGCCGCGACGAACGGGCCGCGCTGCAGCAGGCGGCGCGCTGCCTGGAGCGGGTCGGGCTCACCGAGCTCGCCGCGAGCCGGGCGGAGGCGCTGTCCTACGGCGACCAGCGCCGGCTCGAGATCGCCCGTGCGCTGGCCTCCGACCCGTCCCTGCTGATCCTGGACGAGCCGGCCGCGGGCATGAACCACGTCGAGGCGGGCCGGCTGTCCGAGCTGATCCGGTCGCTGGCGCGGGACGGGCTGACCATCCTGTTCATCGAGCACAACGTCGGGATGGTCCTGCAGACCTGCACCCGGGTCGTCGTGCTGAACTTCGGCGAGGTGATCGCCAGCGGTGCGCCGGACCGGGTCGCCGCCGACCCGGCGGTCATCGAGGCCTACCTGGGCTCGGCCGAGGACGACGAGGGCGGCGGCTCGATCGCCGGGGGCACCGGCGTGGACCCGACCGCGGCCGGCGCCGACGGCGTGCCACCGGACGCCGTCGCCAACGTGCGACCCGGCGCCGCCGGCACCCTGGACACCCCCGACACCACCCCGAGGGATGCGACATGAGCGACCCGATCCTCACCGTGGAGGAGCTGCGGGTGACCTACGGACGGGTCGAGGCCGTCCGGGACGTCTCCTTCCGCGCCGAGCAGGGTTCGCTGGTGACGCTGGTCGGGGCGAACGGGGCCGGCAAGTCCTCGGTCATCAACGCCGTCTCCGGCATGCTCCGCCCGGCCGGTGGGCGGATCACCTTCGAGGGCCAGGACATCACCCGGACGCCGGCCCACAAGCTGGTGGGCCGGGGGCTGGTGCAGGTGCCCGAGGGCCGGCAGATCCTCGCCACGCTCACCATCGAGGAGAACCTCCAGATGGGCACGTGGCACTCGGGGGCCGGCGGTGCCCGCTCCGTCGACGCGATGTACGACCGGTTCCCGGTGCTGGCCGAGCGGCGGGCGCTGCCGGCCGGCGCGCTGTCCGGTGGCGAGCAGCAGATGCTCGCCATCGCCCGCGCCCTGGTCGCCGAGCCCACGGTGATGCTCATGGACGAGCCGTCGATGGGGCTGGCCCCCAAGATCGTCGACGAGGTGTTCCGCGTCATCGAGGAGATCCGCGCCTCGGGCACCACGGTCGTGCTGGTGGAGCAGAACGCCCGCCGGGCGCTGCGCGCCGCCGACCACGGGTACGTGCTGCAGAGCGGGGAGGTCGTGCACGCCGGCCCGGCCGGCGAGCTGCTCGCCGACGAGCGCATCGTGCAGGCCTACCTGGGCGTCGAGAGCGGTGGCTGAGGGCCCGGTCCGGTTAGGGTCGACGGCGTGACCGACTGCCTGTTCTGCCGCATGGTCGCCGGTGAGATCCCCGCCGACGTCGTCCACCGGACCGACCGGGTGCTGGCCTTCCGCGACATCAACCCGCAGGCCGCCACGCACGTGCTGGTCATCCCCACCGCCCACCACCCGACCGCGGGCGCGCTCGCCGAGGCGGACCCCGCGCTGATGGGGGAACTCGTCGCGGCCGCGCACGCGGTGGCCCGGCAGGAGGGGCTGGTCGCCGGGGAGGGCGCCGAGCCCGGTTACCGGCTGGTGGCCAACACCGGCCCGGCCGCCGGTCAGACGGTGCACCACGTCCACCTGCACGTGCTGGGCGGCCGCGACCTCGGCTGGCCGCCGGGCTGACCCCGCCGGCCGTCGCCGGCGGGCGGTCCGCCTGACAAGGTGGGTCCATGACCGAGAGCACCGCGCCCCTCCGCATCGAGCGCGACGGGGACGTCGCCGTCGTCGTCCTGGACAACCCGCCGCTGAACCTGTTCGACGCCGCGACGTTCGACGCGATGGAGACGGTGGCTGGTGAGCTGGTCGCGCTGACCGACCCGTCGCGGGCGGACCGCGCCCGCGCCGTGCTGGTCGAGGCACGCGGCAAGGTGGTCTCCGGCGGGGTCGACGTGACCTACTTCCGCGACATCGCCGAGGGGCCGGAGCCCGCCCGGGTCGGCGGGGAGCTGTGGGCCCGGCTGCTGCGGGTGGCCAACGCGTTCGAGGACCTCCCGGTCCCGACCGTGTTCGCCGCACACGGCCTGTGCCTGACCGCCGCCTTCGAGCTAGCGCTCTCCTGCGACATCCTGCTGGCCGCGGAGAGGGCGTCCTTCGGCCTGGTCGAGATCGTCGTGGGCCTCACGCCCTCGATGGGCGGGCCGCAGCGGCTGGCGGAGCGCGCCGGTCCCGCGCGGGCCAAGGAGCTCGTCTACACCGGCGAGCGCTACCCGGCCGCCGTCCTCGAGCGCTGGAACGTGGTGAACCGGGTGCTGCCCGACGAGGGCTTCGCCGAGGCGGCCCGTGCGTACGCGCACCGGGTCGCCGCCGGCCCCACCGTGGCGCACGCGGCGACCAAGCGGCTGGCGTCCGTCGCCGTCCGGGAAGGCGCCCGCGCGGCCGACGCCCTGGTGCCGGAGATCTCCGGCCCGCTGTTCGCCACCGAGGACCTGCGCGGTGCGGTCGCGTCCTTCCTGACAGACGGGCCGGGGAAGGCCACCTACACCGGCCGCTGACCCGGATGGGCGAACGGCGATTCGGGTCGTCCTGCGCGGGTAGAGTCGGTCGGGTCCCTAGTGCGCTCTCCGCACACCGCCGTCGCAGGAAGGCAGGGTCGAGGGTTCTTGCCCGACACCTCCCCGAACGTCCCCGTGCCAGGTGCTCCCACGTCCCGTGAGGCATCGGCGCAGGCCGCCGCGGCGGACGGCGCATTCGCCGATCCGTCCCCTCCATCCACCGTCCGGGCCACCCTCACCGTCCCCGACGGCATCCCCATGGTCTCCCTGCTGGGTTCGGCCGACGAGCTGCTCCGGCTCGTGGAGGCCGAGGTCGACGCCGACGTGCACGTGCGCGGCAACGAGATCGCCGTCACCGGGCAGCCGGCCGACAACGCGTTCACCGTGCGGGTCTTCGACGAGCTGATCGCGCTGCTCGGCACCGGGCAGCAACTGCGCCCGGACTCGGTGCGCCGGGTCATCGCCATGCTCAGGGCCGGCGGTTCGGAGCGCCCGGCGGACGTGCTGAGCCTGGACATCATCAGCCGGCGCGGCCGCACGATCCGGCCGAAGACGCTGAACCAGAAGCGCTACGTCGACGCCATCGACACGCACACCGTCGTCTTCGGCATCGGCCCGGCCGGTACCGGCAAGACCTACCTGGCCATGGCCAAGGCGGTGCAGGCGCTCACCACCAAGCAGGTCAACCGGATCATCCTGACCCGGCCCGCCGTCGAGGCGGGGGAGCGGCTGGGCTACCTGCCCGGCACGCTGTCGGAGAAGATCGACCCGTACCTGCGGCCGCTGTACGACGCGCTGCACGACATGGTCGACCCGGAGTCCATTCCTCGGCTGATGCAGTCGGGGACGATCGAGGTCGCGCCGCTGGCCTACATGCGCGGCAGGACGCTGAACGACGCGTTCGTCATCCTCGACGAGGCGCAGAACACCACGGCCGAGCAGATGAAGATGTTCCTCACCCGGCTCGGCTTCGGCTCGAAGATCGTGGTCACCGGCGACGTCACGCAGGTCGACCTCCCCGGCGGCGCGCAGAGCGGCCTGAAGATCGTCCGCGAGATCCTCGACGGGATCGAGGACGTGCACTTCGCCAACCTGACCAGCACCGACGTCGTCCGGCACCGCCTGGTCGGCGACATCGTCGACGCCTACGAGCGGTGGGACGCCACCCGGCAGCCCCCCGGAACGTCCCGGCCGGGTGCGGGTGCACCGGTCCGGCCCACCCGCCCGCGCCGACAGGGGAGCTGACCACCGTGCCCGTCGAGGTCTCCAACGAGTCCGAGATCGCCGTCGACGAGGCCGAGCTGGCCGGCATCTGCCGGTTCGTCCTCGGCGAGATGAAGATCAACCCGATGGCCGAGCTGTCGGTCCTGTGCGTCGACGTCGACTACATGAGCAGCCTGCACGAGCGGTGGATGGGCGAGAAGGGCCCCACCGACGTGCTCGCGTTCCCCATGGACGAGTTCGACGCCGGCCGGCCCGACGACCCCGAGCCCGGCCCCGCGCTGCTCGGCGACATCGTGCTGTGCCCCGCCGTCGCCGTGCGCCAGGCGCGGGCCGCCGGCCACACCATGGACGACGAGCTGGTGCTGCTGGCCACCCACGGGGTGCTGCACCTCCTGGGCTACGACCACATGGAGCCCGACGAGGAGAAGGAGATGTTCGGTCTCCAGTCGACGCTCATCGAGGCCTGGCGCGCCGCTCCCCGCGAGCCGGTGACGGGTGCCCCGGCACGCCAGGAGGCCGGTCCCCGATGAGCGCCGCGACGGCGACGGGCGAGCGGGTCGCGCGATGACCGGAGCCGCGATCACCAGCCTGGTGGTCGCCGTCTGCCTGGTTCCGCTCGCCGGTCTCTTCGGCGCCATGGAGGCGGCTCTCCAGCGGGTCTCGAAAGCCCGGGTCGAGGAGCTGCGCCGCGACGGCGTGAAGCGTGCGGCGGCGCTCGAGGAGATCGTCGCCGAGCGGGCCCGGCACGTCTCGCTGCTCCTGCTGCTGCGGATCGTCTGCGAGATGATCGCCACGGTCATCGTGGCGCTGCTGTTCTTCGACCTGTGGGACAGCACGCTGCAGGCGGTCCTGGCCGCGGCCGGGGTCATGACGGTGGTCAGCTACGTGCTGGTCGGCGTCGGCCCGCGGACGCTCGGGCGGCAGCACGCCTACGGCACGGCGCTGGCCACGGCCGGCGTCGTCCGGCTGCTCGGGCGGGTCCTCGGCCCGGTCGCCACCCTGCTGATCCTCGTCGGCAACGCGATCACGCCCGGGCGCGGGTTCCGCGACGGCCCCTTCTCCTCGGAGGTGGAGCTGCGCGAACTGGTCGACATGGCCGAGGAGCGCGGGGTCGTGGAGTCCGGCGAGCGGAACATGATCCACTCGGTGTTCGAGCTGGGCGACACGATCGCCCGCGAGGTGATGGTGCCGCGCACCGACGTCGTCTGGATAGAGCGCACCAAGACCGTCCGGCAGGCGCTGGCCCTCGCGCTCCGCAGCGGCTTCAGCCGGATCCCGGTCATCGGCGAGAACGTCGACGACGTCGTGGGCGTCGTCTACCTCAAGGACCTCGTCCGCCGGTCGCAGCACAGCGCGGACCAGCGCGGCCCCCGCGTCGAGGAGCTGATGCGCACCCCGACGTTCGTGCCGGAGTCCAAGCCGGTCGACGAGCTGCTCCGCGACATGCAGGCCCAGCGGATCCACATCGCGATCGTGGTCGACGAGTACGGCGGCTTCGCCGGGCTGGTGACCATCGAGGACATCCTGGAGGAGATCGTCGGCGAGATCGCCGACGAGCACGACGCCTTCCAGCGCCCGCCGGTCGAGGAACTGGCGGACGGCTCGGTGCGGATCACCGCCCGGCTGCCCGTGGGGGACCTCGCCCAGCTGTTCGACGTCGAGCTGCCCGAGGACGACGACGTCGAGACCGTCGGGGGCCTGCTCGCCCGCGAGCTCGGCCGGGTGCCCATCGAGGGCGCCGCCGCCGAGGTCAGCGGGCTACGCCTGGTCGCCGAGAGCACCGGTGGCCGGCGCAACCGGATCGACACCCTGCTGGTCTGCCGGCTGCCGGAGCCGTCGGAGGACGGCGACGAGGACACCGACGAGCAGCAGGCGTCGGGGGCCACCCGCGCGGAGCTGCCGGCCGTCGTGGAAGGCTGACGCCCCGTGGCTGAACTGCACCCCGAGGACGCGAAGCTCGTCACCCTCGCCCGGTCGGCGCGCGGCCGCACCGGCGCCGCCGAGGGCGCGGCGGTGCGTGACACCGACGGCCGCACCTACGTGGCGGCGAGCGTGGCGCTGCCCTCGCTGCACCTGTCGGCGCTGCAGGCCGCGGTCGCGGCCGCCGTCTCCAGCGGCGTCGAGGGGCTGGAGGCCGCCGTGGTCGTCTCCGCCGCCGACGCCGTGGAGCAGGAGGGGCTGGCCGCCGTCCGCGACCTCACGCCGTCCGCTCCGGTGCACCTCGCCGGCCCCGACGGGGTGCTGCGGACCTCGGTCTAGCGGGTCAGCGGGACGCCGAGGGCCTCGGCGAAGGCTGCCGGCTCCCGCGCCCAGAACGTGAGCGCCTGCTCGCCGTCGTCGGTCAGGTACCGGACCGAGACCCGGGTACGCCCCGGCCACCACCCGCCGTGCTTCTCCGGGCGCGGCCAGTCGGCCGGCGGTCGGCCGGTGCGCACCGCCTGCACCAGCGCCGACGGGATCACGGCGGACGGGTCGGTGCGGCTGCCCGCGACGTCGAACGAGAGGCCGTGCTCGGACACCGTCACCCGGCGGGTGTTCACCGCGTACACGACGACGCCCGCGACCAGCGCCAGCGGCAGCTCCTCCTGGGCGGCGGGTCGGCCGCCGAGCCAGGCGAAGAGCGCCACCCAGACCACGACGACCGCCACGGCCAGGGCGAGCGCCACCAGGCCGCCGGGCCGGTACTGCCAGTAGCGCAGCGGTGCGGGGACCACGGTGGCCGTCCGCTTGGGCCCCCAGCCGGCGACGAAGCGGTGACCGCGCACCTGCTCGACATGCAGCCTCCGCTCGCGGTCCGCCGCCGCCCGGGGCGGCCGCGACCGGTTTCGCTCTCGTCCTGGCACGGCGGCGATCATCCCAGCCGGCTCCGCCCGGGTGATCCGGGCGTGCCCCGCTCCCGGGGGAGCGGGCTGGCAGCTTTACTGCGCACGCGGTCCCTCCTGCCACTTCCCGGGACGGCGGGGGCGGCGGATGGTCGTGGACGTGACGACGCTGCTGTTCCTCCTCCTGCTCCTGCTCGTGCTGCGGACGCTGGGGCGTCCCGCACCCCGGTCCCGGGAGCCGGCCGGCTCCTGGGCCGCGGTCGCGCACCGGCTGACCGGCGACGTGCTGGCCGGGGTGCGCGTGCTCGGCCGGCTCGCCGCCGCCCGCCGCGAGCGCATCGGCCGCCCCTGGTCCTGACCGTCGCTCCCCGGGGACCCGGGCGCCGCGCGTCGGGATACGGCGCGCGGGGATGTCGGCCGCCGGTGGGAGACTGGCTGCCGTGACCGTCCCTGACCAGCCGTACCGCAGTGGCTTCGTCGCCCTGGTCGGGCGTCCCAACGCCGGCAAGACCACCCTGACCAACGCGATGGTCGGCGAGAAGGTCGGCATCGTCAGCAACCGCCCGCAGACGACCCGGCACGCCATCCGCGGCGTCGTCCACCGGTCGGGCGGGCAGATCGTGCTGGTCGACACCCCGGGGCTGCACAAGCCCAAGAGCCTGCTGGGCAAGCGGCTCAACGACGTCGTCCGCGACACCCTCTCCGACGTCGACGTGATCGTCTTCTGCGTCCCGGCCGACCAGCCGGTCGGCACCGGTGACAAGTTCATCGCCCGCCAGCTGGCCGAGGTCAAGGCGCCGGTGGTCGTGGTGGTCACGAAGACCGACGCCGCGCACAAGAAGCAGGTCGCCGAGCAGCTGATGGCCGCCAGCCAGCTGGTCGAGGCGGCCGAGGTGGTCCCGGTCAGCGCGGTCGGGGGCGACCAGGTCGAGCTGCTCGAGGACCTGCTGATCCGGCTGCTGCCGGAGGGTCCGGCGCTGTACCCGGAGGAGCAGACGACCGACGAGGACGTCGAGCGGCAGATCGCCGAGCTGATCCGCGAGGCGGCGCTGGAGAAGGTGCGCCAGGAGGTGCCGCACTCCCTCGCGGTCACCGTGGAGGAGATCAACCGGCGTCCCGACCCGAAGCGTGCCGGTGCGGAACTGGTGGAGGTGCACGCGCTGCTGCACTGCGAGCGCGCCAGCCAGAAGCCGATGCTGCTGGGCAAGGGCGGGAACATCATCAAGGCGATCGGCACCGAGGCGCGGGCCGGCATGGAGACGCTGCTGGACGCCCGGGTGCACCTGGAGCTGCACGTCACCGTGCTCGGCGAGTGGCAGGACGACCCGAAGAAGCTCAACCGGCTCGGTTACTGAGGCGGCCCGGCTGATGAGCGCGCACACCCCGAAGGCGCTGTACCGGGACGAGGGCATCGTCCTGCGCACCCAGAAGCTCGGCGAGGCCGACCGGATCATCACCGTGCTCACCCGCCGGCACGGCAAGGTTCGGGCGGTGGCCAAGGGCGTGCGCCGCACCAAGAGCAAGTTCGGCGCCCGGCTGGAGCCGTTCACCCACGTCGACCTGCAGCTGTACACCGGCCGCAACCTCGACATCGTCAGCCAGGCCGAGTCGATCCGCTCCTACGGCCAGGAGGTCGTGGCCGACTACCCGGCCTACACCGCCGGCACCGCCGTCCTGGAGACCGCCGACCGGCTGACCGCCGAGGAGAAGGAGCCCTCGCTGCGGCTGTTCCTCCTCGTGGTCGGCGCCCTGCGGGCGCTGGGGGAGAAGAGCCACCCCGCGCCGCTGGTGCTCGACGCGTTCCTGCTGCGGGCCATGTCGGTGGCCGGCTGGGAGCCGGCGCTGGCCGACTGCGCGCGCTGCGGCGAGGCCGGCCCGCACCGGCACTTCTCCGTGCCCGCCGGTGGCACCGTCTGCCCCGCCTGCCGGCCCACCGGCTCGGCCATGCCCAGCCCGGTCACCATCGAGCTGCTCGACGCGCTGCTCACCGGCGACTGGGGTCGGGCCGACGCCAGCCAGAACATCAACCGGCGCGAGGGCAGCGGCCTGGTGGCCGCCCTCCTGCAGTGGCACCTGGAGCGCGGGCTGCGCTCGCTGCCGCTGGTCGACCGAACCGATCCGTCGGCACCGCGCCGGGAAGTGAGCCTGCTCAGTGAGGCGTGAGGTCAAGGCACCCAACCCGCACCCGTCCGGCGCGCGGCCGCCGCAGCTGCCGAAGGACAAGGTGCCGCAGCACATCGCCCTGGTCATGGACGGCAACGGCCGCTGGGCCAAGCAGCGCGGGCTGCCCCGCACCGCCGGGCACGAGGCGGGGGAGTCCTCGCTGTTCGACTGCGTCGAGGGCGCCATCGAGCTCGGTGTGAAGGCGATCAGCGCCTACGCCTTCTCCACCGAGAACTGGCGGCGCAGCCCCGACGAGGTGCGCTTCCTCATGGGCTTCAACCGGGACGTGATCCGCCGTCGCCGGGACGAGATGCACGAGCTCGGGGTGCGGGTGCGCTGGGCCGGCCGCCGCCCGAAGCTGTGGCGGTCGGTGATCCGGGAGCTCGAGGTCGCCGAGGAGCTCACGAAGGACAACGACGTCCTGACCCTCACCATGTGCGTCAACTACGGCGGCCGGGCCGAGATCGCCGACGCGGCGGCGGCCATCGGCCGCGAGGTCGCCGCCGGCCGGCTCAACCCGGACAAGATCGACGAGCACACCGTCGCGCGCTTCCTCGACGAGCCGGACATGGCCGACGTCGACCTCTTCGTGCGCAGCTCCGGGGAGAACCGGACGAGCAACTTCCTGCTGTGGCAGTCGGCCTACGCCGAGTTCGTCTTCCTGGACACGCTCTGGCCCGACTTCGACCGCCGGCACCTGTGGTCGGCGTGCGAGGAGTTCGCCTCCCGGCAGCGCCGGTTCGGCACCGCCTGACGCAGGTCGGCCACCTGGCGGCACGAGCCCGTCGCGGCGCGCCGCACCGGGCGAGAACGCCGTGGGTGGCGGGACGAGGGCTGGGTACCTTCCGGTCCGCCGGGCCGAGCGCGCCCGGCGACGCGCGAGAAGGGCGACCGCCATGAGCCAGCCGCCTCCGGGTCACCGCCCCGCCGGCCCGCCCCCCTCCGACAGTGAGCCGCCGGAGCCCGAGGAGTCCCGCACGCTGCTGCCCTGGCTCGCCGGAGCGGGAGTGCTGCTGCTGGCCGCGCTGGGCATCCTGCTCGCCTTCTTCCTCACCGCCGACGACGGCGACGCCGCTCCGCCGGACCCCGCCTCGACCAGCTCGGCGAGCACGCCGGCGGCCGAGGCCCCGGACGCCGGCTTCCTGCCGCTGGTCCGGTGACCCCCGGCGGGGCGGTCTGCGAGGTCCGCTGATCCGGGTGCCCGGCCCGGCGGCACCACTCAGGCGGTGGTGTGCTCCGGGGAGGCGCCCGGCCGGCCGGCCGCCGCGTCCCGGCACGCGGCGCAGGTGCCGAAGATCTCCAGGGTGTGGCTCACGTCGGCGAAGCCGTGCTCGGCGGCGACGCGGCCGGCCCACGCCTCGACGGCGGGACCGGCCACCTCCACGGTGCGGCCGCAGTCGCGGCAGACCAGGTGGTGGTGGTGCTGTGGGCTGCACCTCCGGTAGAGCGCCTCGCCGGTGTCGGTGCGGATGGAGTCGAGCTCGCCGTCGTCGGCCAGCGACTGCACGGCGCGGTAGACCGTCGACAGCCCGACCGGGTCACCCGCCTCGCGGAGCCGGGCGTGCACCTCCTGCGCGCTGTGGAAGCCGTCGAGGTCGGCGAAGACGGCCTGGACGGCGACGCGCTGCCGGGTGGTGCGGACCATGCGTCCATGGTGACAGGCCCACGTGGGAACGTCTGCGCAGGCCGGACGAGGGGAGCACGGGTGTTCGCGGTGACACGGCTGCGGGTGGCGGAGGCGGACGCGCCGGCGCTGGCGGACGAGGTGGCCCGGCTGCTGGCCGCGCTCGCCACCCGGCCAGGCTTCCGGGACGGCGAGCTGGGCCGTGCGGCCGACGACCCGGCGCTCTGGGCGCTGGTGACCCGGTGGGACGGCGTCGGCTCCTACCGCCGGGCGCTGTCCGCCGCCGAGGTCAAGATCGCCGGTGCGCCGGTCTGGGTGCACGCCGTCGACGAGCCGGGTGTCTACCTCACCGACTGACGCACAGCGCCTAGGGTCGGAGCGGTGGTCAGCCGCACCCGCACCGCCCGGTACGCCCGCCGGCGCAAGCGCCGCAGGGACGCGGTCGAGCACGACCTCAGCGCCGAGCAGTGGAGCGCGTTGCAGGCGGCCTGGGGCGGCTGCGCCTACTGCGGGGCGACCGGCACCCCGCTGCAGCGCGACTGCGTGCAGGCCCTGTCGCGCGGCGGCCGCTACACGCTGGACAACATCGCGCCGGCGTGCGGCTCGTGCAACGCCAGCAAGTGCAACGACGAGGTCACCGGGTGGCTGCGCCGCAAGCGCCTGGACGAGCGCACCTTCCTCGTGCGGCACGCCGAGATCCGGGCCGCCCTCGCGCTGCGCTTCGCCCCCGACCCGGGGCCCGCCGCCGACCAGGCACCGGACGCGGTCACCGACTGAGGACGCCGACGGGCCGGCAACTACCGTGAGCAGGTCAACCGCCGACCGCCAGCCGGATGGAGCCTCTCCGCGTGAGCACCGCCAAGCACGACCCCGCCCGCCTCGACAAGGTCGTCAACCTCTGCAAGCGCCGGGGGTTCGTCTTCCCGTCCGGTGAGATCTACGGCGGTACGCGGTCGGCGTGGGACTACGGCCCGCTGGGCGTCGAGCTCAAGGAGAACATCAAGAAGCAGTGGTGGCGCACCGTCGTCCAGAGCCGGGACGACATCGTCGGCCTGGACTCCTCGGTGATCCTGCCCCGGCAGACGTGGGTGGCCTCCGGTCACGTCGGCGTCTTCACCGACCCGCTGACCGAGTGCCAGAGCTGCCACAAGCGCTTCCGGGCCGACCACCTCGAAGAGGCCTACGAGGAGAAGAAGGGCCGGCTGCCGGAGAACGGCCTGGCCGACATCTCCTGCCCGAACTGCGGCACGAAGGGCGCGTGGACCGAGCCGCGCGACTTCAACATGATGCTCAAGACCTACCTCGGCCCGGTCGAGGACGAGTCCGGCCTGCACTACCTGCGCCCGGAGACCGCCCAGGGCATCTTCGTGAACTTCGCCAACGTGATGGGTGCCGCCCGGAAGAAGCCGCCGTTCGGCATCGGCCAGATCGGCAAGTCCTTCCGCAACGAGATCACGCCGGGCAACTTCATCTTCCGCACCCGCGAGTTCGAGCAGATGGAGATGGAGTTCTTCGTCGAGCCGGGCAGCGACGAGGAGTGGCACCAGTACTGGATCGACGAGCGCACCCGCTGGTACACCGACCTGGGCATCTCGCCCGACAACCTGCGGCACTACGAGCACGCGCAGGAGAAGCTGTCGCACTACTCGAAGCGCACCGTCGACATCGAGTACCGCTTCGGGTTCCAGGGCTCGGAGTGGGGTGAGCTCGAGGGCATCGCCAACCGCACCGACTTCGACCTCTCCACGCACTCGAAGCACTCCGGCACGGATCTGTCGTACTTCGACCAGGCGACCAACACCCGCTGGACGCCCTACGTCATCGAGCCCGCGGCCGGCCTCACCCGGTCGCTGATGGCCTTCCTCGTCGAGGCGTACACCGAGGACGAGGCGCCCAACGCCAAGGGCGGCGTCGACACCCGCACGGTGCTGAAGCTCGACCCGCGGCTGGCGCCGGTGAAGGCCGCCGTCCTGCCGCTGTCGCGCAACGCCGACCTGTCGCCGAAGGCCAAGGACCTCGCCACCGCGCTGCGGCGGAACTGGAACGTCGACTTCGACGACGCCGGTGCGATCGGCCGCCGCTACCGCCGCCAGGACGAGATCGGCACGCCGTTCTGCCTGACGGTCGACTTCGACACCCTCGAGGACGACGCGGTGACAGTCCGCGAGCGTGACTCGATGAGCCAGGAGCGCGTGGGCCTGTCCCAGGTCGAGTCCTACCTGGCCGCCCGCCTCCCCGGCTGCTGACCGGCGGTCCGTCCTCCCCGGCTGCTCTGCCGGCGATTCGCTCTCCGGGCTGCTCTGCCGCCCGCCGCGCCCGGGGGGGGGGGGGGGGGGGGGGGGGGGGGGGGGGGGGGGGGGGGGGGGGGGGGGGGGGGGGGGGGGGGGGGGGGGGGGGGGGGGGGGGGGGGGGGGGGGGGGGGGGGGGGGGGGGGGGGGGGGGGG
>NZ_JBJHAM010000036.1:0-14223 GCF_054051035.1 Blastococcus sp. SYSU DS0619
CGGAGGGCGGCGCGCGGGCGGCGGGCGGCGGGGGGGGGGGGGGGGGGGGGTGGCGGGGCGGGCGGGGGGGCGGGGGGGGGGGGGGGGGGGGGGGGGGGGGCCCGCGCCCCCCCCCCCCCCCCCCCCCCCCCCCCCCCCCCCCCCACCGCCGTGTCGGCCCGCGGACAGGTGCGGCGCGGCGGACACGTGCCACCGCCACCGACCCTCCGCGTCAGCCCCCGCTCCGTGTCACCCCCTCCGTGCGAAAGCGGGCTGCCGCGGCCGACGTCGCGTACGACGGAGGTCCCGCCGGGCCGGAGCACGAAGGCCACTCCGGCCGACTAGGCGCCCCCACCTCCGCGCGGTCAGCCGCGGACCCGGCGGAGCTCGACCGCCGACCGCCGGGAACGCCCCTGAAGCCGCTCAGGACTCCGGCCCCGGCCCGGCTGTGCCCTTCCCCGAGCTCTCAGGCGGAGCCCTGCGGGCCAGAAGGGCATCCGAGCCCGCCGAGGGACCCGGTCCGGAGCGGGACTGCCGGGACCCGGCCCGCCCAGCGGCGGCGCGACCCGTGCGTCACTCGCTGACCGGCTACGCGACCCGCGGAGTCCTTGCCTGCCGCGGCGGCCCGCCCTGCGGCATCCCGCGGCGACGTGGCGGGCCCGACCCGCGACGTCCCACGCTGACGTGGCGCCGCGCCCCGACGTCTCCCCCGCTGACGTAATGGTCCGACCCGCGGCAACCCACGCTGACGTGGCGAGGCGCCCCGCGGCGCCCCGGGCTGACTCGGCGGCGCGACTCGATGGCTCGGCGCTTCCATGGCGGCGTCACCGGCTCCCCGCGCACCTCCGCCGGCAGGTGGCTTCGGCGGCCGACCCATCCCGACGACCGAGGGCCCCTTCCACCTCGCCGGCGGAAGGGGCCCTCGGTCGTGCTGGGGTCGTCAGCTCTGCTGGGCGTTCTGCCCCACGTAGTACTCGAACAGGAAGCCGCCGACGGCGACCATCACCGCAGCTGCGCCGATCAGGATCAGCCAGTAGTACCAGAAGGCCAGACCCAGGGCCATGAAGAAGATGGCGACGGCCAGGCCGAGCGGCCAGTAGCTCGCCGGGCTGAAGAAGCCCAGCTCACCAGCGCCGTCGGCGATCTCGGCGTCCTTGCGGTCCTCCGGGCGGGCATCGATCCGGCGCGACACGAACCAGAAGAAGCCACCGATGAGCAGGGTGAGCCCACCGGAGAGCGCGAGGGCCGTGGTCCCGATCGGCTCACGCGCCCAGAAGCCGTAGACGACCGCGGTCACGAAGCAGAACACCGCGATCAGATTGAAGATCAGTGCCTCGACCTTCACGGCCGTGCCTCCTCGTACATGTGTGGGATCCGGTTACCAGGAGCGGGGACGTCAGTCACCGGTCTGCTGCAGGTCGGCGACCTTCTCCTGGACGAGGTCCAGCGGGGTCGTCGTGCCGGCCTCACCGGGCTGCCCGATCGCCTCGAGCGCCTCGTACGTGCTCAGGCCGGTCTCACGGGCGTCCAGGTAGTCGTCGTACTCGTCTCCCGAGACCGCGCGGACCTCGAAGTTCATGTACGCGTGGTAGGTGCCGCACAGCTCGGCGCAGCGGCCCACGTAGGCGCCCTCCTCGCGGACGGTCACCTCGAAGACGTTGTCCCGGCCGTTCTCGTTGCCGGGGATGACGTCGAGCTTGAAGAGGAACTCGGGCACCCAGAACGAGTGGATGACGTCGGCCGAGGCGAGCTCGAAGCGGACGGTGCGGTCGGTGGGCAGCACGAGGATCGGGATCTCCGTGCTGGTGCCCACGGTGTTGACCGGCTCGCCGTCGGGGTCCGTCGTCCCCGGGTAGACGAACTGCCAGTTCCACTTGAACGCGTTGACGGCGATGACCTCGTCGGGGTCCGCGCTGCGCTCCATGACCCGGTTCTGCGTCACGACCGTGAAGAAGAACAGGCCGGAGATGATGATGAACGGGATGATCGTGTAGACGATCTCCAGCGGCAGGTTGTAGGCCGTCTGCCGCGGCAGCTCATCACCCTTCTTGCGGTGCCGGACCACCGAGTAGGCGATCAGCACCCACACCGCCAGGCCGATGACCAGGGCCGCCCAGGTCGACCCGACCCACAGCTCCCGCATCGCCTCGGCCTCGTCGGTGATGCCCTCGGGCCATCCCCACCGGACGAAATTGCGCTCCCACCAGTCGCTGTCGCCGAGCTCGCATCCGGTGAGGGTCAGCACCCCCAGGAGACCGAGCGCGGCCAGCCGCGCGAGCCTGCTGCCTCGAGCCACTGCTCGCTGCCTCCTCGTCCTCCGCCCGACCTCCGGGCGGTCCTTCCAGCGGGTCGTCCACCGGTCCCCGGCAGAGTGGAATCACGCCGGACTCAGTGTGGGCCGAGACTAGCCGACCCGCCTCAGGGGCCGACCACCGGAGACGGTCCGGGCGGGTCGCGGCCCGGTGTCCCCGCCGGATCCTCCCGGCTCGCCCGCCCGCCCGCGACCGGCAGCTGCCACCCACAGCTGCGATCCGCGGCTGCGGCCCGCGGCCGCGACCCCCGCCCGCGGGCCGGACGCCCGTCCTCACCCGGCGGGGCGCACCGGTCGTGCGGGCCGGTGGCAGCGGAGCGACGGTTAGAGTCGGTGTCGTGTTCTCCCGGCTGCTGACCCCGAAATGGGTGCTCCTGCACCTGCTCGTGGTCGCCCTGTTCGTCGCCACCTTCTTCCTCGGGTACTGGCAGCTGTCCAAGGCCGAGGCCGGTGGCGGCGCGGTCAACTGGAGCTACGCCCTCCAGTGGCCGCTGTACGGCTTCATGGGGCTGTGGTTCTACGTCCGGATGCTGCGCGTCGAGTTGCACCGCGACCCGGACGACGACCAGCCGGGCAACGCCGTGGTGCTGTACCAGCGGCCGCGCATCGACACCACCGGCGACCCTGAGCTCGCCGCCTACAACGCCTACCTCGCCGAGCTCAACGAGCGGGCACTGGGACAACGGAGCAGCAATGGCCGCTGAACGGACCGCCACCCCCACCGGGCGCGGCGACGAGCGCAGCATCGGTGCGGCGCTGCAGCGCTACCGGGCGATGGCGTGGGTCGTGGGCGTGCTGCTGATCGCGCTGATCTTCGTCGCCGTCCCGTTGAACCACCTCGCCGGCATCGGCGGGCCCTCCGAGGTGCTGGGCACCGCGCACGGCTTCCTCTACGGGCTCTTCCTCCTGGCGACCGTGGACCTCGCGCTGCGCGCCCGCTGGACGCTCAAGGGCACCGTGCTGACGCTGCTGGCCGGCACCGTTCCCGTGCTGTCCTTCTACGCCGAGCGGATCGCCACCAGGAAGACCCGCGCCGGCGAGCGCGTCTGACCCTCCCGTCCCCCGGCCGCCCCCGACCTCCGGAGTCCCGCGCCTCATGTGTGGCCTGCTCGCCTACTTCTCCACCGACGCCCCCCGCGTCGACGACACCGTCGTCTCCGACGTCCGGGGGGCGCTGCACTGCCTGCGGCACCGGGGCCCCGACGAGAACGAGGTCTGGCACGACGACCGCGTCGTCTACGGCTTCAACCGGCTGTCGTTCATCGACATCGAGAACAGCCACCAGCCCATGCCGTACGCCGACGGCCGGTACCGGATCGTCTTCAACGGCGAGATCTACAACTACCTGGAGCTCCGCGCCGAGCTCGCGGCCGCCGGCGCCTCGTTCGCGACCGAGGGCGACACGGAGGCGATCGTCGCCGGATACCACCTGTGGGGCGAGGAGATCGTCTCCCGGCTGCGGGGGATGTTCGCCTTCGTCATCTGGGACAGCGAGACCCGCACCGTGTTCGGCGCCCGCGATCCCTTCGGCATCAAGCCGCTGTTCACCACCCGCCTGGCCGACGGGGCCATCGCCTTCTCCTCCGAGAAGAAGGCGCTGCTGGAGCTGCTCGGCGGCAGCACCGCGGCGGGCGGCGTCGACCCCGCCTCCCTGCAGCACTACCTGACGCTCCAGTACGTCCCCGAGCCGGCGTCCCTGCACCGCGGCATCCGGCGCATCGAGAGCGGCACCAGCTTCACCGTCTCCGGCGGGGAGCTCTCGACCTCGCGGTACTTCCACCCGACGTTCCCCGTCCGGCCGGTGTCGAAGGACGAGCAGCAGCCGCTCTACGACCGGATCGCCGAGGTGCTCGACGACTCGGTGCGGGTGCACATGCGGGCCGACGTGACCGTCGGGTCCTTCCTCTCCGGCGGCATCGACTCCACGGCCATCGCCGCCCTCGCCAAGCGCTACAACCCCGACCTGATGACGTTCACCGTGGGCTTCGAGCGGCAGGGCTTCTCGGAGATCGAGGTGGCCGCCGAGTCCGCGGCCGCCATCGGGGTCGAGCACATCACCAAGGTGGTGACGGCGGAGGAGTTCGCCGAGTCGATCCCCCTCGTCGTCTGGTACCTCGACGACCCGGTCGCCGACCCCGCGCTCGTGCCGCTGTACTTCGTGGCGCGCGAGGCCCGCAAGCACGTCAAGGTCGTCCTCTCGGGCGAGGGCGCCGACGAGCTCTTCGGCGGCTACAACATCTACCGCGAGCCGTTGTCGCTGGCCGCCTTCGAGCGGCTGCCCGGCGGGATCCGCCGCGCCCTGGGCACCCTCTCGACGAAGCTCCCCGACGGGATGCGCGGAAAGGACCTGCTGCGGCGCGGCGCCATCCCGCTCGAGCAGCGCTACTACGGCAACGCCCGGATCTTCCGCGACGAGGAGCTGACCTTCCTCGAGAAGCACGACCCGGACCTGTCGCACGTCGCCGTCACCCGGGAGCTCTACGAGCGCACCCGGGCCGCGGGCTACGACGACGTGACGGCGATGCAGTACGTGGACCTGTTCACCTGGCTGCGCGGCGACATCCTGGTGAAGGCCGACAAGATGACCATGGCCAACTCGCTCGAGCTGCGGGTGCCGTTCCTCGACCCCGAGGTGTTCCGGGTGGCCTCGACCATCCCGGTCGACCAGCGCGTGACCAAGGAGACGACGAAGTACGCCCTGCGCCGGGCCCTGGAGCAGATCGTGCCGCCGCACGTGCTGAACCGGCGGAAGCTCGGCTTCCCCGTGCCCACCCGCCACTGGCTCGCCGAGGACCTGCACGACTGGGCGCGGCAGATCATCGAGGACAGCCGGACCGACGAGTGGCTGGACAAGCAGCAGGTGCTGGCGATGCTCACCGCCCACCGGCAGAACCAGCGGGCCGGCTCCCCGGTCGACCTCTCCCGCAAGCTCTGGACCCTGCTGGTCTTCATGGTCTGGCACGGCATCTTCGTCGAGGAGCGGATCACGCCGGAGGTCCCGGCGACGGTGTACCCCGTCCGGTTGTGACAACGCAGCAGCGCCCCGCCTCCTGACGGAGACGGGGCGCTGCTGTGTCGTTCCTCGTGGGGCCCGGAGGGCTCCACGAGGAACGACGACACGGCTCGGTGCGTCCGGGGACGGCACCTGGCCGCGGTGCGGTCCGGAGGACCGCGGTGTCATCGCGACTCAGTTGAAGGAGTCACCGCACGCGCAGGAGCCCTGCGCGTTGGGGTTGTCGATCGTGAAGCCCTGCTTCTCGATGCTGTCGACGAAGTCGATGACCGCGCCGCCCAGGTACGGGCCGCTCATCCGGTCGACGATGACCTCGACGCCGTCGAAGTCGTAGGTCTGGTCACCGTCGAGGAACCGCTCGTCGAAGAAGAGCTGGTACCGCAGGCCGGAGCAGCCGCCGGGCTGGACGGCGATGCGCAGCCGCAGGTCGTCGCGGCCCTCCTGGTCCAGCAGTGCCTTGACCTTGGCGGCCGCTGGGTCGCTGAGCACGACGCCGGTGGCCGTGGTGTCCTGCACCGTCATATTCCTGTCCTCTCCCTCCGAGGTGTCCGCGTAGGCGCGTCCTGTCGCGAACGAACGCCGCCGGAGCGGGTCCTCTTCCCGTGCTCGCCCACTGTACGGCTCGGGGCGCGACGTCCGGGGCAGCGTTGCTCACACACGTAGACTTCCCTGCCGTGAAGCTCCGCCTGCCCGGCCGCCGTAATGACGACGCGACTCCCGACGCCACGTCCGGGAGCACCGCCGCGCAGACCGAGCAGCTCGTGAGAGCCGGCGGCAAGGGCCGCCCCACCCCCAAGCGCCACGTGGCACAGGGCAAGCGGCCGGGCCCTCCCCCGCCGCCGCCCACCACGCGCAAGGAGGCCTACAAGCGGATGCGCGAGCAGCGGGCAGCCCAGGGCGCGGAGGCCCGCCGGGGCATGGCCCGCGGGGACGACGGTTACCTGCCCGCCCGTGACCGGGGACCGGTCCGCAAGCTCGTGCGCGACGTCGTCGACAGCCGCCGCAACATCGGCAGCCTGTTCCTCCTCGTCGCCGCGGTGGCGCTGGTCGGCACCTTCGTGCCGAACCTCGCGGTGAAGGCGTACTCGAGCTTCGTCCTCCTCGGCTTCTTCTTCCTGCTCATCATCGACTCGGTGGTCCTGGGCCGGAAGATCAAGAGCGCCGTCGCGAGCCGCTTCCCCGACACGGACCACAAGATGAAGGGCCTGGTCTGGTACGGCATCAGCCGGTCGACCATGATCCGCCGCTGGCGTTTCCCCAAGCCCGAGGTCCCGCTCGGCGCGGAGGTCTGAGCACCGGCCCCGCACCGCACCGCTGATGCGGGTCACCCTGCTCGGCACCGGCGCCGCCGACGGCTGGCCCAACCCGTGGTGCACCTGCGCCTCCTGCACCGATGCCCGCAGCCGCCAGGAGCTGCGCCGGCCGACGTCGGCCCTGGTCGACGGCGTCCTGCTGCTGGACCTGTCCCCGACGCCGCCGCCGGACGGCATCCCGCTCGCCGGCGTGCGCACGGTGCTGGTCACCCACGACCACCCCGACCACTGCGCGCCGCTGGCGCTCCTCGCCCGGCAGTGGGTCCGGCGCGCCGATCCGCTGACCGTCGCCGGCCCGCCGGCCGTGCTCGACGCCGTCCGGCCGTGGCTGGGCCCCGACGACCCGGTGGAGCTGGTCGAGGTCGGGCCGGGCGCCACCCTGCACCGCGACGGCTACGCGATCCGCGCGCTGGCCGCCGACCACGAGGTGCCGACGGTGCTGTACGACGTCACCGGGCCCGACGGCGCCCGGCTGCTCCACGCGACCGACACCGGGCCCCTCCCTGCGTCGACGGTCGAGGCGGTGCGGGGCGCGGCGTTCGACGTCGTCCTGCTGGAGGAGACCTTCGGCGACCTGGTCGGGCACGGCACCGGTCACCTCGACCTGCGCAGCTTCCCGGAGCAGCTCGACCGGCTCCGTGCGGTCGGTGCAGTCACCGGAACCACCGACGTCGTGGCCGTGCACCTGGGGCACCACAACCCGCCGGCGGCCAGGCTCGCCCGGCGGCTGGCCGCGTCCGGCGCCCGCCTGGTGCCCGACGGCGCCACCCTGCTCGCCCGGGGTCGAGGGGCGGCGGTCCGGCGCGGCGCCTAACGTCGCCCTCCGTGGAATTCAGACGCCTCGGCCGCTCCGGCCTGACCATCTCCGAGATCGCGTACGGCAACTGGCTGACCCACGGCGGGCAGGTCGAGGAGGACGCCGCGCACGCGTGCGTCCGGGCCGCCCTGGACGCCGGCATCACCACGTTCGACACCGCCGACGTCTACGCCGGCACCCGGGCCGAGACGGTGCTCGGCGCGGCCCTCGAGGGGCACCGCCGCGAGTCGATCGAGCTCTTCACCAAGGTCTACTGGCCCACCGGTCCCGGCCGCAACGACCGCGGGCTGGGGCGCAAGCACGTCATCGAGAGCTGCCACGCCTCGCTGCGCCGGCTGCGGACCGACTACGTCGACCTCTACCAGGCCCACCGGTACGACCCGTCGGTGCCGCTCGAGGAGACGATGACCGCCTTCGCCGACCTGGTCCGCGCGGGCAAGGTGCTCTACATCGGTGTCTCCGAGTGGAACGCCGAGCAGATCGCCTCCGGCGCCGCGCTCGCCCGAGAGCTCGGCATCCAGCTGATCAGCAACCAGCCGCAGTACTCGATGCTCTGGCGGGTCATCGAGTCCGAGGTCGTGCCGACGTCGGAGCAGGAGGGGC
The DNA here is from genome assembly GCF_054051035.1 of Blastococcus sp. SYSU DS0619. Classification (NCBI taxonomy): domain Bacteria; kingdom Bacillati; phylum Actinomycetota; class Actinomycetes; order Geodermatophilales; family Geodermatophilaceae; genus Blastococcus; species Blastococcus sp. SYSU DS0619. The sequence goes on from NZ_JBJHAM010000036.1 coordinate 8,037, forward strand.
TCTCCCAGATCGTCTGGTCGCCGCTGGCCCAGGGCATCCTCACGGGCAAGTACCGGCCGGGTGAGCAGCCGCCGGCCGACAGCCGCGCCGGTCACGCCGAGGCCGGTCAGTCGATGCAGCGGTTCATGACCGACGACATCCTCGGCCGGGTGCAGCAGCTCCGCCCGATCGCCGACGACCTGGGCCTGTCGATGGCCCAGCTGGCGCTCGCGTGGGTGCTGCAGAACGGCAACGTCGCCGCCGCGATCATCGGCGCGACGCGTCCGGAGCAGGTGCACGACAACGTCGCGGCCGCGGGCGTCGTCCTGGACGCCGACGTGCTGGCGCGGATCGACGAGGCGCTCGGCGACGTCGTGGAGCGCGACCCCGGCAAGACCGCCCGGGGCTGACCGCGCGCCTCCCCGGCCCGCGCTGGGGCCGGGGAGGCCGCCCGCGGGCAACCCTCGACGTCGAGCTGAGGGTCAGGTGGCGGCCAGGCCCATCGGTCCGTAGGCCTTCTGCTCCCCGTCGAACAGGGTCACCGTCGCGACGCCGCGGTCGAGCAGCTCCCGCCAGCTCTCGCCCAGCCACGACTCCGCGTCGCCCTGGTTGTCGAACTCGGGCACGTCCACCCCCACCGCGGCCGGGTCGAGGGTGGATCCAGCGGGGTCCTCGAGGCGCCAGTGCCAGCTCATGCGCCGAAGGCTAGCGGCGGTCGCCACCCGGGGCACCGTTGCGCCGATGTGATCGACCCGCCGGTTACGGCCCGGCCGCCGGGGGCATGGTCCTGCATCGACCCGCCCAACCGGAGGACCGATGACCGCACCCCGCCCCGACGCGACGGCCGGCGCCAGCCGCGCCGATGCGACCCCCCTGCCCGAGAACGCCTCGACCGGTCAGCTGATCGGTCAGCTCACCGAGCAGATCAGCCGCCTCGTCCGCGACGAGGCCCGCCTCGCCCAGGCCGAGGTCACGCAGAAGGCGAAGAAGCTCGGCGTCGGCGCCGGGCTGTTCGGGGCTGCAGGCCTGGTCGCCTTCTTCGGGCTCGCCACCCTGATCACCACGGTGATCCTCGCCCTCGCGCTGGTGATGCCCGCCTGGCTGGCCGCGCTGATCGTCACCGTGGTCCTCTTCGCCATCGCGGGCGTCCTCGCCCTCGTCGGGAAGAAGGACGTCCAGCAGGGGGCGCCGCCGGTGCCCACCGAGGCCATCTCCAGCGTCAAGACCGACATCGCGACCGTGAAGGAGAGTGCACACCGGTGAGCACGCCCAGCGGGTCACGACCCGACGACGCACAGTCCGCCGACGGCCCCACCCAGCCCGACGAGATCCGGGCCGACATCGAGGCGACCCGCGAGGAGCTCGGCCGCACGGTCGACGAGCTCAGCCAGCGCCTCGACGTGCCGAGCCGCGCCAAGGAGAGCGCCGCGCGCGCCAAGGACACCGCCGTCGAGACCTACCGCGAGAGCCCTCCGGCCTTCGCCGGCGCCGGTGCCGCGCTGGCCGGCCTGGTCGGGCTGGTGCTGTGGCGGCGGCGCCGGGCACGGCGCCGGGCCAGTACCGAGGAGCTCCTGGTCGGGGCGCGGGTGGGCCGCAAGCGCGAGGCGAAGCAGGCGCGCAAGGAACTGGCCACCCGCCGTGTCGCCGCGCGGAAGGCCGTCAAGCGCGCCGAGAAGGACGCACGGAAGGCCGACCGGCAGGCCCAGAAGGATGCGCGGGTAGCGGCCAAGCGGGTCCAGAAGCGGGCCCGCCGCACGTCGAGGAGGAAGCGTTGAGCAAGGGAGCCAAACTCGCCTACCGGCCGATCGGCCTGGCCGCGGGTATCGCGGCCGGCGCCGTCTCCGGCGCCGTCTTCAAGCAGGTGTGGAAGCGCATCAGCGGTGAGGACGACGCCCCGGATGCGCTCCAGAGCGAGTACCCCATGTGGGAGATCATCGTCTCCGCCGCGCTCCAGGGTGCGATCTTCGCGGCGACGAAGGCCACCATCGACCGCTTGGGCGCCGAAGGCTTCACCAAGCTCACCGGGGCCTGGCCGGGCGACTGATCCCCGCACGGTGGCCGGGACACCCCTCCCGGCCACCGGCACCACCCCGTTCCACCTCACGGCCGGACGACGGCCCTCCACCAGGGAGAAGCAGTGACCGGCACCCGCCCCCGCGAGAGCGCCGTCGACCGGATCCGCCAGCGGGTCGAGGAGAAGGCCGCCCGGCGCGCGGCCGCGGCGCAGACGACGGCCGACGGCGGGCCGACCGGGAACCCGAACCGGCTCCCCCCGGGGGCCCCCGCGCCGGAGCAGCTCCCGGGCATCGATGCCGGCTCCCCCACGCAGATCCCCGCGCGCGGCTGGAAGCAGGTCCTCAAGCGCGCCTGGGCGGAGAACAACGCCGACAACATGCCGATCATCGCCGGCGGGGTGGCGTTCTTCGGCTTCCTCGCGATCTTCCCGTCGCTGCTCGCGCTGATCTCCATCTACGGACTCGTCGCCTCCGCCGAGCAGGCAGCGGCGCAGGTCGAGTCCTTCACCGCCGGACTGCCCGAGAGCGCGCAGACCCTGATCGAGGCCCAGGTCACCGCGATCACCGAGAACGCCGACGGCGCGCTCACCCTGAGCCTGATCCTCTCCATCCTGGCGGCCCTGTGGAGCTCATCGGGCGGAGTGAGCAACCTGGTCAAGGCGGTGAACATCGCCTACGACGAGGTGGAGACCCGCAACTTCATCAAGCTCCGGGCGATCTCCCTGGCTCTCACCCTCGGCGCGATCGTCTTCGTCGTCCTGACCATCGGCCTGGTCGCCGTCCTGCCGATCGTCCTCGATGCGCTGCCGCTCGGCGCCGTCGGCACCGTGCTCGCCCAGATCGCCCGGTGGGTGGCGCTGCTGCTCGTCGTCGTCGGCTCGCTGGCCGTCCTCTACCGGGTGGCCCCCGACCGGGACGCCCCCAAGCTCCGCTGGGTGAGCCTGGGCTCCGTCGTCGTCACCGTGGTCTGGGCCCTGGTCAGCCTGGGCTTCACCTTCTACGTCAACAACTTCGGCTCCTACGACGCCACGTACGGCGCGATCGCCGGCGTCATCGTGCTGATGCTGTGGCTGTACCTGACCTGCTACCTCGTCCTCCTCGGAGCGGAGATCAACTCCGAGGCCGAGCACCAGACCGGCCACGACACCACCGAGGGCGAGCCGATGCCCATGGGCGAGCGCGACGCGGTGAAGGCCGACACGCTGCCGGCCAAGGCCGAGCCGGAGAAGGGCGACAGCGACCCCACCCGCAAGGCCGCGCCCTAGCGGTACCCCGCGACGTCCGGGCTCAGCGGACGTGCGAGGGGACGAAGGGCGGCTTGACGACCTCGGCGGCCTGCGGGCGGCCCCGGACGTCGACGGCGACCTCGGTGCCGGCCGCGACACCGGCCGACGCGTCGACCAGCGCCAGCGCGATGCCGGTCCGCAGCGTCGGCGAGAAGGTGCCGCTGGTCGTGACGCCGATCCGCTCCCCTGCGGTGTCGAGGACGGGCATGCCCGGGCGCGGGATCCCCCGCCCGGTCGCCTTCAGGCCCCACAGCAGGCGGGCCGGGCCCGCCTCCTTCTCCGCCGTCAGCGCCTGCCGCCCCCAGAACTCAGGCTTGCGCCACCCGACCGCCCAGCCGGCGCGGGCCTGGTTGGGGGTGATGTCGCGGGAGAGCTCGTGCCCGTGCAGCGGGTAGCCCATCTCCGTCCGCAGCGTGTCGCGGGCCCCGAGCCCGCACGGGCGGATGCCCAGATCCTGCCCGGCCTCCAGCAGGGCGTCCCACATCTCGCCGGCGCGGTCGGCGGCCACCAGCAGCTCGTAGCCGTGCTCCCCGGTGTAGCCGGTGCGACACACCGTCACCTCGGCGCCGCTCCGGCCGCTCCCGGTCACGAAGGACATGTAGCCGATCTCCCCGGGGACGCCGAGCAGCTCCAGCACCTGCAGCGACCGCGGGCCCTGGACGGCCAGGACGGCGACCTCGGCGTGCCGGTTCTCGACCGTGATGCCCGCCGGAGCGGCGTCGGCCAGCCGGCCCAGCACCTCGGCGGCGTTCGCGGCGTTGGGCACCAGGAGCACGTCGTCGGGGCCGTGCACGTAGACGATCAGGTCGTCCACCACTCCCCCGGCGCCCGGCTCCCCGTCAGGCACGCAGCAGAGCGTGTACTGCGCCTGCCCCGGCCCGATGCGCGACAAGTCGTTGGTCAGGCAGGTGTCCACGAACGCCGCGGCACCGGGCCCGCGGACCGTTCCCGTGCCGAGGTGGGAGACGTCGAACAGACCCACCCCGTCCCGCACCGCGGCGTGCTCGGCCAGCACGCCGCCACCGGCGTACTCGATCGGCATCGACCAGCCGCTGAAGTCGGCGAGCTTGGCCCCGGCCGCGAGGTGCCGGTCGTGCAGGGGGGAGGTCAGCGGGGTCACGGGAGGCACGCTAGCGCGGCCCTCCCGCTGCAGTCCGCCGCCGGCGACCGGGCGGAGGGACGCAGGAGGGGCCTCCTAGGATCGAGCGGTGCCGCCGACGATCTCCGCCACCGACCACCCGCTCGAGAAGCTGACCGGCGACGCCGTCGTCGTCGCCGTGGGGAAGGGCCCCGACGGGCCGCTGCCCACCCCCGGGGCGGAGGCCGTCGACCGCCTGCTGGGCGGCCGGCTGCTGCCGGCGCTGGCCGACCTGGGCGTCCGCGGCGCCGAGGACGAGGTCACCCGGCTGCCTTCCTTCGGCCAGGGGCCGTTCCCGGTCGTCGCGGTCGTGGGGCTGGGCGCACCGGAGCCGACCGGCGGGTACCGCACCGAGGCCCTGCGCCGGGCCGCCGGCGCGGCCAGCCGTGCGCTGCGCGGCCGGCGCTCCGTGGTGAGCCTCCTGGCCGCCGTGGGCGGGACGCCCGACGCCGAGCGGCTGCACGCCGTCGGTGAGGGGTCCCTGCTGGGCGCGTACGAGTTCACCGCCTACAAGTCGCAGCTGCCCGCGGACCGTCCGGCCCCGCCGAGCGAGTTCACGGTCGTCGTGCCCGGCGCCGGTGCCGCCGAGGCCGCCCTGCGCCGGGTCCGCGCCGTCGCCGACGCCGTCGCGCTGGTGCGCGACCTGGTCAACACCCCGCCGAACGACCTGTACCCGGCCGAGTTCGCCGCCCGCGGCGCCGCCGCCGGGGAGAAGCTCGGGCTGACGGCGGAGATCCTCGACGAGGACGCGCTCGCCGCCGGCGGGTACGGCGGCATCCTCGCCGTCGGGGGCGGGTCCACCCGCAAGCCCCGGCTGCTGCGCCTGTCCTACTCGAGCAAGGGCGCGCGCAAGAAGGTGGCGCTGGTCGGCAAGGGCATCACCTTCGACAGCGGCGGCATCTCGATCAAGCCCGCCGCGAAGATGGAGGACATGAAGAGCGACATGGCCGGCGCCGCCGCCGTGATCGCCACCGTGTGCCTGGTCGCGCAGCTCGGGCTGGCCGTCGAGGTCGTCGCGACCGTGCCGATGGCGGAGAACCTGCCCAGCGGCACCGCCTACCGGCCGGCCGACGTGGTCACCTTCCGCAACGGCAAGAAGGCGGAGATCACCAACACCGACGCCGAGGGCCGGGTCGTGCTGGCCGACGCGATCGCCCGCGCCGCCGAGGACTCCCCGGACGTCCTGCTGGAGACCGCCACCCTCACCGGCGCGCAGATGGTCGCCCTGGGCGCCCGCACCTCCGGTGTCATGGGCAGCGACGACCTGCGCGACGCGGTGATCGCCGCGGCGGAGCGCAGCGGCGAGTCGATGTGGCCGATGCCGCTGCCGGCCGAGCTGCGCAAGGGGCTGGACTCGACGGTCGCCGACTTCGTCAACGCCAACGCCGACCGGCTCGGCGGGATGCTCGTCGGCGGGCACTTCCTGGCCGAGTTCGTGCCGGCGGGGCTGCCGTGGGCGCACATCGACATCGCCGGGCCCAGCTACAACACCGCCGCGCCCTGGGGCTACACGCCCAAGGGCGGCACCGGCGTCCCGGTCCGCACCCTGCTGGCCACGATCGAAGCCCTCATCGCCGACTGACGGCCGCGATGATCAGGTGACCTGATCGTTGCGGGGGGGGGGGGGGGGGGGGGGGGGGGGGGGGGGGGGGGCGGGGGGGCGGGGGGGGGGGGGGGGGGGGGGGGGGGGGGGGGGGGGGGGGGGGGGGGGGGGGGGGGGGGGGGGGGGGGGGGGGGGGGGGGGGGGGGGGGGGGGGGGGGGGGGGGGG
>NZ_JBJHAM010000037.1:0-10023 GCF_054051035.1 Blastococcus sp. SYSU DS0619
TCCCATTATTTTTTCAAAAAAAAAAACTAAAAGGGGGGGCGCACCGCCGCCCGCGGGGGGGGGGGGCCGCGGGGGGGGGGCCCCCCCCCCCCCCCCCCCCCCCGCGGTCGGCGTTCGTGGTGCCGCTGGTCCTGCTCTGCGTCGCCGCAGCCGTGCGGCTGTGGGACCTGGGCGATCCCGACCGGCTGTACTTCGACGAGAAGTACTACGGCCCGGACTCCCTCGACTACGTCACCCGGGGCGTCGAGGAGGAGCGCCCGGCCCACCCACCCTTCGGCAAGTGGGTCATCGCCCTCGGCATCCAGATCTTCGGCTACACCCCCTTCGGCTGGCGGATCGGCGTCGCCGTCGCCGGGTCGCTGACCGTGCTGCTGGTCCACCTCAGCGGCCTGCGGCTGTTCCGGCGCACCGCGCCCGCCGCCCTCGCGGCCCTGCTGGTCGCGCTCGACGGGCTGGCGGTGACGACCAGCCGCCTGGCGATGCTCGACGCCGTGCTGGGCCTGTGCGTGGCGCTCGCCTTCTGGCTGGTGCTGCTCGACCGGGACGCCCGGCGGCTCGGCCGGGGGCCCGGTGAGGCCCTGCGCCGGTCCTTCCTCGGCTCTGGGTACCGCTGGCTGGCCGGGCTCGCCCTCGGGCTGGCGGTCGCGACCAAGTGGTCGGGCCTGCTCGCCATCGCGGCCGCCGGGCTGCTGGTCCTCGGCACCGAGCTGGCGGGGCGCGGGGAGGGCCTGGCGCGCGGCACCCGGCGCGCCGCCGCCGTCGCCGCCGGGGGCGTGCTCAGCATGCTGGTGCTGCCGGCGGCCGTGTACGTCACCGCCCACGCCGGCTGGTTCGCCAACTACGAGGAGAGCTACGCCGGGGCGCGGGCCTGCGAGGAGGGCGACTGCGCGACCGGCGCCGGCGACCGGCTGGAGACCTGGTGGCAGACCCAGGTCGACCTGGTCCAGTACCACCGCGACCTCGAGGCGACCCACCCGTACCGCTCGGACCCGCTGGGCTGGATCTGGCTGGAGCGCCCGATCCTGGTCTACGCCGAGAGCTGCACGACCTCCCAGCAGGAGGCCGGGGAGTGCGAGGTCCCGCCCGGGACGGTCGCGCGGATCACCATGGTCGGCAGCCCCGCGCTGTGGTGGCCGGCGCTGCTGGCCTACCCCGTGCTGCTCTGGCGCGCCGTCGTCCGCCGCGACGGCGTCGCCGCCACGATCCTGGTCCCGCTGGTCCTGCTGTGGCTGCCCTGGCTGGCCGCCGGCAAGCCCGGCTACTTCTTCTACATGCTGCCCGCCGTGCCGTTCCTCGCCCTCGGCCTGGTCCGGGCTGTCCAGGCCGGCCCCCGGCCGCGCCTGGTCGGCGGTGCGCTGGCCGTGCTCGCGGTGGCCTCCTTCGTCTTCTTCGCCCCGATCTGGCTAGGGATCCCGCTGGACCGGGACGCCCTCGACCTCCGGTACTGGCTGCCGTCCTGGCGGTGACCCCGGCGGGTGGCGCACCACCTCGACGGCGACCCACACCAGCGCGGCGGCGCGCAGGGCGACGGCGGCTCCGAGCACCGGGTAGGGCAGCCCCTCCCCGAAGCCGGCGCGCACCGCGAGGTGCGGGAACTCCACCGCGTGCACCAGGACGTCGCTGAGCACGACCGCGACGAACGGTGCGGCCCGGCGCAGCACCAGGGCCATGAGCGGCACCAGCCAGAGCGTGTACTGCGGCGAGTACACCTTGTTGGCCAGGACGAAGCAGACCAGCACCGGCAGCACGAGCTGCCACCACTCCTCGGGACGGCGCCGGCGGGCGCCGAGGACGACGACCGCGACGGCGGTGGCCGCGAAGACCCCGAGGCTGAGGACGCTCAGCGCGGCCGGCCCGGGCTCCGGCCCGCCCAGCCGGGCGAGCAGGAACCAGAGGCTGTCGACGTGCATGCCACGCTCGCTGCTGAGCTCGTAGAACCGGTCCCAGCCGTCCGGGGCGAGCAGGTAGGCGGGCACGTGCACCGCGACGAACACCAGCGCCGCGGCGCCGCCGTGCAGCAGGGCGGCGCGCGGACGGCGACCGGCCAGCAGCGCCAGCACGACCAGCGGCACCAGGAACCCGGGGAACACCTTCGCCGCCGCGCCGAGACCGGCGACGAGGCCCGAAGCGGTGTGCCGGCCCCGCCGGAGCAGCAGGACCGCCCCGAGCAGCAGCACGATCGGCAGCGTGTCCCAGTTGTAGAAGGCGTAGAGGAACAGCGTCGGCGCCGCGGCCCACCACAGCAGCCGGGCCGGCCCCAGGCCCAGGCGACGCAGCAGCACCAGGGCCGCCAGCACCTCCAGCACGACGAACAGGCCGTTGACGGCGGAGAAGGTCACGACGGTCGCCGTGCCCGGCAGCGCGTGCGCGAGGACGGCGGCCAGCCAGATCCGCACCGCGAGCACCGGGGGGTACTCCAGCGGCTCGGCGCCGTACGGGCCTGAGCCCTCGTCCAGCCCCCGCCGGGACCACAGCGGGGCGACGTCGGAGTAGCAGTAGCCGTAGAACTGCTCGCCGCCGGCCCAGCCCCCGTCGAGGCACCGCACCCGGGCCCACCAGCCGCCGGCCAGCACGATCAGGGCGACGGCGGCCACCGCGAGGGTGCCGGCCCGCTGCCCGGGCGATGCGGTGGAGACGGCCACCGCAAGACCCTAGCCGCGCCTGTGGACGGCGCGCGTCCTCCACAGGCCACCCGCTCCGGGCGTCGGCCCGGACGGGCAGCATGCCGGGCGTGATCGACGACGCGTGGCTCGTGAACCTGCTCCGGCACCGGGCTCCGGCGCTCAGGGACGCCGCAGTCGCCGCCGAGGTGGCGGCCACGCTCAGCGCGCATGGGTTCGCCTTCGACGAGGGCGGCCTGCTCACGCGGGCCCTGGGTGACGCGCTCGACGCGACCTGGGAGCGCGGCTGGCAGCCGGCCGACGTCGCCCATGCCGCCCGGCGGCAGCTGGGCGCGGGATCGGTGGCACTGCTCGTCGCCCTGGTCGCCGACCACGCGCGCCGCACGGATGCGGCATCCCGGGCGCCCGAGACCTGGGTCGAGCAGCTCCGGGAGCTCGGGGCCCTGGACTCGAGGTACGCCGGGGAGGAGGCGGCGGCGATCACCGCCTGGCACCGGACCGAGCGGCGCCCGCCGGCCGAGGCGTGGCGCACCGTGCTCCAACTGGCCGGGCTGCTGGGCTCCACGGCCCGGCTCGAGGTGCTCCTGCCACCCCCGTCGCGGTGGGGGCCGGCACGGCCCGGCGGCGGCCGGCCTGCCGCGCTCGACGACGACAGGGCGTTGCGGCGCATCCGCGCGCTGCTGGCCAAGGCGGAGTCGACCGGGTTCCCCGACGAGGCCGAGGCGCTGACGGCCAAGGCGCAGGAGCTGATGACCCGGCACGCGGTGGATGTCGCGCTGCTCGGCGGCGGTCCGGCTGCCGCCGTCGACGTCGACACCCGGCGGGTGCACGTCGCCGACCCCTACGCCCGCGCCAAGACCCAGCTGCTGGGCGCCGTCGCGGAGGCGAACGACGTGCAGCTCGTCTGGTACCAGGGCCTGGGCATCGCCACCCTCGTCGGTCTCCGGTCCGACCTCGACGCGGTCGAGCTGCTGTTCACCTCGCTGCTGCTCCAGGTCGCCCAGGCGCTGGCCGCCGCGGAGCGACAGCAGGCCCGCTCCCCCGCGCGGTCGTTCCGCCGCGCGTTCCTGCTGGGCTACGCCCACCGCATCGGCGAGCGGCTGGCCACGGCGCGCCGTCGGGCGACCGCGGAGGCGGGGGAGGAACGCGGCGTGGACCTGCTCCCGGTCCTGCGGTCGCGGCAGGAAGCGGTCGCGGTCCGCACGGCCGAGCTGTTCCCCCGGGTCCGGTCGAGCCGCAGCCGGTCGTCGGTGGACGCGGGCGGGTGGCACGCCGGCCGGGCCGCGGCCGAGCACGCCGACGTCGCACCCCGGCGCTCTCCCCTTCGCTGACGCCCCTCCCTTCCCGGCCTCACAACGATCAAGGGGCCACCGGGAGACCGCGCCGCTGCGTCACCGCACCGCCGCAGCGCCGCACCGGCGTTCCCGCGGGAACGCCTCGCACCGTGAGCCTGCGGATCTGTGACACCCCGCCCCTGTGTTCCGCACATCCGTTCGAGAACAGTGAGCGACAGGCCGGGCCACGCGACTCCGCTGGACGAACTCGCCCGGACCATCACCAACGGGGCGGTGCGGCTGGCGGCGCCAACAGCCACGTGGCTCCGGCTGGTCGCGGAGTTCGACGAGCGAGGCGGCCGGCACGGCGTCGGCATCCGCTCTGCGCGCACTGGCCGGCCTGGCAGTGCGGCCTGCAGGTCCCATGGGCAACCGCGACCTCGTCCGCCGGCTGGCTGCGGAAGGAGCGCGGCCGATCACCGGCCGAGAGCCGCGTTCCCGCGGAACGCGGCGTGTGCCAGCGCACCGTTTGCCGCGGACCGCCGCAGGGGAGAGGCAGCCGGTGCCTCCCTCCCCCGAGCGGGACAACCCCGCCGGCGCCAGCGCCTCCGTCCGCACCCGCCGCATCCGCGAGTTCGCCCGCGAGGTGCTCGGCTACGACGACTTCCGCCCCGGACAGGAGCGCGCGATGCAGGCCGTCGTGGGCGGGCGCGACACTCTCGCCGTCCTCCCCTCGGGAGCCGGCAAGACGGCGGTCTACCAGGTCGCGGGGCAGCTGCTGGCGGGTCCGGTCGTCGTCGTCTCGCCGCTCATCGCGCTGCAGCGCGACCAGGTCGAGCGCCTCTCCGAGCTCGCCGACGACGCGGGTCGCGCCGCCCAGCTGAACTCCGCCCTTCCCGCCGCCGACCAGCGCGACGCCCTGGCCGGGATCGGTGACGGAACGGTCCGCTTCCTCTTCCTCGCGCCCGAGCAGCTGACCAAGCCCGAGGTCGTCGACGCGATCGCCGCGGCCGAGCCGGCGCTGTTCGTCGTCGACGAGGCGCACTGCGTCTCCGCGTGGGGCCACGACTTCCGACCGGACTACCTGCGGCTGGGCGGGGTGGTCGAGCAGCTGGGCCACCCCACCGTGCTGGCGCTCACCGCCACCGCCGCCCCACCGGTCCGCGCCGAGATCGTCGAGCAGCTGGGCATGGACGAGCCCGAGATCGTCGTCGCCGGCTTCGACCGGCCGGAGATCCGGCTGGAGGTCGACCACTACGCCGACGCGCACGCCAAGGAGCAGGGCGTGCTCGACCGGGTGCTCGCCGAGATCGGCGACGGCCGGGGCCCCGGGATCGTCTACACCGCGACGCGCAGGGGCACGGAGGAGATCGCCGCCGCGCTGGCCGACCGGGGGCTGCGTGCACAGGCCTACCACGCGGCGCTGAAGAAGACCCAGCGCGAGGAGACGCAGCGCGCCTGGATGGCCGACGAGCTCGACGTCGTCGTCGCCACCACCGCGTTCGGCATGGGCATCGACAAGCCCGGGACCCGCTTCGTCGTCCACGCCGAGCCGGCCGACTCCGTCGACAGCTACTACCAGGAGATCGGGCGGGCCGGCCGCGACGGGGAGCCCGCGCTCGCCGTCCTGGTCTACCGCCAGGAGGACCTGGGGCTGCGCCGCTTCTTCGCCGCCGGCACCCCCGCCGAGGAGGAGCTGCAGCAGGTGGCCGGCCTGGTCGCCGCCGCACCGGCCGCGGGGCTGGCGGACGGCGTCGACGTGAAGACCCTCCGCGAGGAGACCGGCCGCGCCGCCACCCCCCTCGCCCGCGACCTGAACCTGCTCGAACAGGTCGCCGCCGTCGTCGTGGACGAGGACGGCGCCGCACACCCGGCCGAGGACGCCCCGGCGCCGGGAGAGGCGGCCGCCGCCGCCCGGGAGCTGGCCGAGCACCACGAGAAGGTCGACCAGAGCCGGGTCGAGATGATGCGCGGCTACGCCGAGACCACCGAGTGCCGCCGGCAGTTCCTGCTGGGCTACTTCGGGGAGCAGCTGGACCGGCCGTGCGGCAACTGCGACAACTGCAGCAGCGGCACCGCCCAGGACAACGCCGGCCCCGACGACCACGACACACCGTTCCCGCCGGAGACCCCCGTCGAGCACAGCGAGTGGGGGAACGGCGTGGTCATGCGCGTCGAGGACGACCGGATCACCGTGCTGTTCGACGAGGTCGGCTACAAGACCCTCGCCCTCGCCGCGATCCAGGAGCACGGCCTGCTCCGCCGCCGCTGAGCGAGAGGCGGCCGCTCGACCTGCGGGACGGCGCCACCGGGTTCATGATCATCAACAGGACGACGGGTCGGCGCCCGGAACAGACGGGCAGAGACCAGGAGAAGGAGCAGCAGCGTGAAGGTCCTGGGCATCAACGCGATCTACCACGACCCGGCGGCGGCGCTGGTCGTCGACGGGAAGGTCGTCGCCGCGGCGGAGGAGGAGCGGTTCAGCCGGCGCAAGCACGGCAAGCGCCCGCTGCCCTGGAGCGCCTGGGAGCTGCCCGAGCTGTCCGCCGCCTGGTGCCTGCGTGAGGCCGGCATCCGCCCCGAGGAGCTCGACGCGGTCGCCTACTCCTTCGACCCGGGCCTGATGACGACGCCGGAGGAGACCGGCCTGTTCGACGACGGCGACGTCATGCGCAAGAAGTACGCCGAGATGGCGCCGGACTTCCTGGCGCACGCGCTGCCCGGCCTCGACCCGGCGAAGGTCCGGTTCGTCAAGCACCACGTCGCCCACGCGGCCTCGGCCGGGCTGGCCGCCCCGCAACGGCAGAACGCGGTGCTCGTGCTCGACGGCCGCGGCGAGGCGCACAGCCACCTGGCGGGCCGCTACGTCGACGGGCAGCTCGAGGTGCTCGCCGGCCAGGCGCTGCCGCACTCGCTCGGGCTGATGTACGAGGACCTCACCGACCACCTCGGCTTCCTGCGCAGCTCCGACGAGTTCAAGGTCATGGCGATGGCCAGCTACGGCAAGCCGCGCTTCGTCGGCGACCTCGCCGAGCTCATCCGGGCCACCGACGACGGCGGCTTCCGCACCGAGAAGATCGACTTCACCGAGTTCGCCCCCCGTCTGGGGAAGGGCGACCAGTGGACCGCGGACCATGCCGACCTCGCGGCCTCCGTCCAGCAGCGGCTGGAGGAGGTGCTGGTCGACCTCGCCCGCTGGGTGCACGAGCAGACCGGCGAGAAGACCCTCACCCTGGCCGGCGGCACCGCGCTCAACTGCGTGGCCAACACCCGCATCCTGGCGGAGAGCCCGTTCGAGCAGGTCTGGGTCCAGCCGGCCGCCGGTGACGCCGGGACGGCGCTGGGCGCCGCCCTGCACGTGGCCCGCGAGCTCGGCGAGGACACCCAGCCGATGCCCGGCGCGGCGCTGGGCCGCGGCTGGAGCGACGACGAGATCGAGCGCGTCCTGCAGACGGCGGCGATCGACTACGAGCGCCCGGACGACGTCGCCGAGACGGTGGCCGAGGTGCTGGCCGACAACGGCATCGTCGCCTGGTTCCAGGGCCGCAGCGAGTACGGCCCCCGCGCGCTGGGCCACCGCTCGCTGATGGCGCACCCGGGGTTCGAGGCGAACCTGGAGCGCATGAACGACGTCAAGGGCCGGGAGCAGTTCCGCCCGGTGGCGCCGATGGTGCTGCTGGAGAAGGCGCCGGAAATCTTCAGCCGCGGCCCGATCCCCTCGCCCTACATGCTGTTCGTCCACGACGTGGCGGAGGAGTGGCGCGACCGCATCCCGACCGTCACGCACGTCGACGGGACCGCGCGCATCCAGACGATCGACCCGGAGGCGTCCCCGCTGGTGCACCGGATGATCTCGGCGTTCGAGCGGCGCACCGGGCTGCCGGTCGTGGTGAACACCAGCCTGAACACCGCCGGCCGGCCGATGGTCGACGACCCGCGCGACGCCCTCGAGTGCTTCGGCTCCGCGCCGGTCGACCTGCTGGCCATCGGCCCGTTCGTCGTGCGACGGCCCAGGGCGACGCCCCGCCCCGGGCAGGGCTGAGCCGAGCGGGTCTCGATTCCGCAACGCCGGTCCCCCGGACGGGCGATGGTCGTTACTCCTGGTGAGCCCCGGGTACGGGCCCCTCGCAGCCCCCTGTCAAGAACCTGGCAGGTCGAACGACCTATGGGAGGACACGATGTCTGCAACTGGCAACACCGGGGCGGATCGGCGGGGGATGACCTGGCCGCAGATGCTGGCGGGCGCCATCGGCGCCATCTACCTGCTGATCGGGATCATCGGCTTCTTCATCACCGGATTCGACGACTTCTTCGCCCACGACACGGGCGAGACGCTGCTCGGGTTCGAGATCAACCCGTTCCACAACATCGTCCACATCCTGATCGGTGCCGCGGGCCTGGCCCTGTTCCGGACCTTGAGCGGGGCGCGGACCTACGGCTGGCTGCTGGCCATCGGGTACGGCGCCGCATTCGTCTACGGGCTGTTCGCCGTCGACGCCGAGTGGGACTTCCTGAGCCTGAACTGGGCCGACAACTGGCTGCACCTGGTCAGCGCCCTCGCCGGCCTGGCCATCGCGCTGGGTCCGGTCCGTGACGCCGTCACCGGACGTACGCGCGCCTGACCGGAGCTGCACCGGCCGCTCCCGCGGCCTCCCGGAGGAGCCGGGCCCGTCGTCCCCCGCGGACGGCGGGCCCGGCTCCTCCCGCGTCCCGGTCCGGATCCGCCGGCGGTGGACCCTCGCGGACCCCGATGCGACGCCGATCACGTCCGGCGCTACGTTGCCGGTCATGGACTTCGCTCTCTCGCCCAAGGCCGAGGACGTCTGCGCGCGCGCGTGGGACTTCATGCGCGAGCACGTGTTCCCCGCCGAGGCCGTCTACGACCAGTGGCGTGCCGAGCGCGGCCACGACAACCACGAGCACCCGCCCGTGCTGGAGGAGCTCAAGGCCGAGGCGCGCAAGCGCGGCCTGTGGAACCTCTTCCACCACGAGGTCGGCGGGCTCTCCAACCTCGAGTACGCCTCGGTCGCCGAGATCACCGGCTGGTCGCCGGTCATCGCGCCGGAGTCGATGAACGTCGGCGCCCCGGACACCGGCAACATGGAGACGCTCATGCTCTTCGGGACACCGGAGCACAAGGAGCGCTGGCTCAACCCGCTGCTCGAGGGCGAGATCCGCTCGGGCTTCGCGATGACCGAGCCCGACGTCGCGTCGTCGGACGCCCGCAACATCCAGACCTCGATCGTCCGCGACGGCGACGAGTACGTGATCAACGGCCGCAAGTGGTGGACCTCCGGGGCCGCCGACCCGCGCTGCCAGATCTTCATCGTCATGGGCAAGACCGACCCCGACGGCCCGCCCCACCGGCAGCAGTCGATGGTTCTCGTCCCCCGCGACACCCCGGGGCTGGAGATCGTCCGCCACCTGCCGGTGTTCGGGTACCAGGACCAGCACGGCCACTCGGAGCTGCGGTTCACCGACGTTCGGGTGCCGGTGAGCAACATCCTCTCCGGCGAGGGCGACGGCTTCATGATCGCCCAGGCCCGGCTGGGCCCCGGCCGCATCCACCACTGCATGCGGGCCATCGGCATGGCCGAGCGCGCGCTGGCGCTGATGGTGGAGCGGAGCAAGAACCGGGTCGCGTTCGGCCGCCCGCTCGCCGAACAGGGCACCGTGCGGGAGGCCATCGCGCTCTCGCGCATCGAGATCGACCAGGCCCGCCTCTACGTGCTGAAGACCGCCGACCTGATCGACAAGTACGGCGCCAAGGGCGCCCGCACCGAGATCTCGGCGATCAAGGTGGCCGCCCCCAAGGTGGCCCTCGACGTGATCGACCGCGCCATCCAGGTGCACGGCGGGGCCGGGGTCAGCAACGACACCGTGCTCGCCCGCTTCTACGCCAGCGCCCGCACGCTGCGCATCGTCGACGGCCCGGACGCGGTGCACATCCGCGGCGTGGCCAAGGAGGAGCTGGCGCGGGAGCGCCCCTTCGCCGGCTGAGCAAGGCCGTACGACCGGGGGGGGGGGGGGGGGGGGGGGGGGGGGGGGGGGGGGGGGGGCCGGCGGGGGGGGGGGGGGGGGGGGGGGGGGCGGCCCCCCCGCCCGGGCGGCCAAAATTTTTCGAGCGT
>NZ_JBJHAM010000038.1:0-9185 GCF_054051035.1 Blastococcus sp. SYSU DS0619
GACTGGGCGGTCTCGGTGGACTCCACGGTCAATCGCGCGCATCGGCACGCCACCAACCTGCCGCGAGCCGAGATCCCTACGGGGGGCATCGGCGAACTACATGAATCAGTTTCTCGGCCCCGACAACAAGGTGCTGGTCGAGCCGCTTGATCACGGCATCGGCCGTTCCCGAGGCGGTCTGTCGACGAAGGTTCATCACGCCGTCGACGGCCGGGGGCGACCCCTGTCGATCCTGGTCGGCGCTGGGCAGGCCGGTGATGCACCGGCCTGCCTGCCGCTGCTGGCCGGCATCCGAGTAACCCGCCCCGGACCGGGCCGACCCCGCACCCGACCGACCGCGGTCCTCGGTGATCGCGCCTACTCCTCCAAGGCCATCCGGGCCCACCTGCGCTCCCGCGGGATCACCGCGGTCATCCCCGAACCCCGCGACCAGCAGGGCCACCGCGCCCGCCGCGGCAGCAAAGGCGGACGGCCGATCAGCTACGACCGCGAGCTCTACAAGAAGCGCAACGTCGTCGAAGGCTCATTCGCCCTCCTCAAACAATGGCGCGGACTGGCCACCCGCTACGACAAGCACGCACCTATCTACCGCGGAGCCGTCGTCCTGGCCGCCGTCCTCGCCTGGACCCGCACTTGAGAGACATGCCCTAGGTCAGCTGCTGCGCGGGCCGGGCACGGGGGGCTGCGCCGGGATCGAGGCGGTCGCCGGCCCCGTCTGCGTCTGCACCGGGGTGAGGGCGTCGAGGTCGAGCACCCGCACGTGGATGACGTTGCGCTGCTGGAGCGCCGCCCGCAGCGCACGGTGCAGCCCGTCCTCCAGGTACAGCTCCCCGTGCCACTGCACCGCGTGCGGGAAGAGGTCGCCGTAGAAGGTCGAGTCGTCGGCCAGGAGGGCGTCGAGGGCCAGCTCGCGCTTGGTCGTCGTCAGGGTGTCCAGCCGGACCTGCCGGGGCGGGATCATCGCCCAGTCGCGGGGGGACAGCCCGTGGTCGGGATACGGGCGGCCGTTCCGCACGCCTTTGAAGATCAGGGGACCGACCTCCGTTCTCCGCCCCGTCCCGGGGCACCGACCGGCTCCACCCTAGCCGCCGCCGGGGCCGGCCGTGACCGGTCGCGGGGGAACGGCCGGCCGCCCTGCGAGCCGTGCGACGGCACCGTCGGGCGGACGTATGCTGGGCTGGCACTCTGTCCGTGCGAGTGCCAGGCCAGGACCGGCCCGCCGTCGCGGGTCCGGCATCCCGGGGGTGCTGCACGGCACGTCGACCGGTACGGGGAGGTGTCACCGTGGCGCACGACGAACGCCGCCTGGAGGTGCTCCGGGCCATCGTCCAGGACTTCGTCTCGACCAACGACCCGGTGGGCAGCAAGGCCCTCGCCGATCGCCACGACCTCGGCGTGTCCCCGGCGACCATCCGCAACGACATGGCGGTGCTCGAGGAGCAGGGCTACATCACCCAGCCGCACACCAGCGCCGGCCGGGTGCCCACCGACAAGGGCTACCGGCTGTTCGTCGACCGGCTCTCGGCGGTCAAGCCGCTCTCGGCGGCCGAGCGCCGCGCGATCGAGCGGTTCCTCGACGGTGCGGTCGACCTGCACGACGTGCTCGGCCGCACGGTCCGGCTGCTCGCCCAGCTCACCCGCCAGGTCGCCGTCGTCCAGTACCCGACGCTCTCCCGCAGCGCCGTCCGGCACCTGGAGGTCGTCCAGGTCGCCACCGGCCGGCTGCTGCTGGTGCTGATCACCGACACCGGCCGGGTGGAGCAGCGCGTCGTCGACTGCCCCGCCGACCTCGACGCCGGCGCCGTGCCGGAGCTGCGCACCCTGCTGAACTCCGCGTTCGCCGGGGTGAAGCTCGGCGAGGCGGGGGACAAGGTGCCCGGGCTGCTGGAGACCGCGCCCCCGCACCTGCGGGGCCTGGTCGCCGCCGTCGGCGCGACGCTGGTGGAGACCCTCGTCGAGCCCAGCGAGGACCGGCTGGTGATCGGCGGGACGGCGAACCTCGCCCGTGGCAGCGCGATGGACTTCCCCGGCACGATGCAGCCGCTGCTGGAGGCGCTGGAGGAGCAGGTCGTCGTCCTGCGCCTGATGGGCGAGGTCGACGCGAGCACCGTGCTGGTGCGGATCGGTGAGGAGAACGCCCACGAGGCGCTGTCGGGCGCCTCGCTGGTCACCGTCGGGTACGGCTCCGCCGACCGGTCGCTCGGCGGCCTCGGTGTCGTGGGGCCGACCCGCATGGACTACCCAGGGAACATGGCCGCGGTCCGAGCCGTGGCCCGCTACGTCGGCCACCTGCTGGCCGAGAGCTGAGGACGAGAACTTCGATGGCAACCGACTACTACGGCGTGCTGGGCCTGGCCCAGGGGGCGACCGACCAGGACATCAAGCGCGCCTACCGGCGGCTTGCCCGTGACCTGCACCCGGACGTCAACCCCGACCCCGAGGCCAAGGAGCGCTTCCAGGAGGTCACCCGCGCCTACGAGGCGCTGACCGACCCGGAGAAGCGCCGCATCGTCGACCTGGGCGGCGACCCGTTCGACGCCGGCGGCGGGGCCGGCGCGGGCTTCGGCGGTGCCGGGTTCGGCGGCCTGGGCGACATCATGGACGCCTTCTTCGGTGGCGCGGCCACCCGCGGGCCGCGCAGCCGCACGCGCGCCGGCCGGGACGCGCTGATCCCGGTCGAGCTGGAGCTCGACGAGACCGTCTTCGGCGTCACCAAGGACCTCACCGTCGACACCGCCGTCCTCTGCGACACCTGCGCCGGCGCCGGCACCGCCCCGGGCACCCACGTGGCCACCTGCGGCACCTGTGCCGGCCGCGGCGAGGTGCAGAGCGTGCAGCGGGGCTTCCTCGGCCAGGTCGTCTCCAGCCGCCCCTGCCCGACCTGCTCGGGCACCGGCCAGGTCATCCCCGAGCCGTGCCCCAAGTGCGCCGGCGACGGCCGCGTCCGGGCCCGCCGCACCCTGTCGGTGAAGGTGCCCGCCGGGGTCGAGGACGGCATGCGCATCCGGCTCACCGGGCAGGGCGAGGTCGGTCCCGGTGGCGGCCCCGCCGGCGACCTCTACGTGGAGGTGCACGAGCGGCCGCACGACGTCTTCACCCGCGACGGCGAGGACCTGCACTGCCGGGTGACCCTCCCGATGACCGCGGCGGCGCTCGGCACCACCCTCAACCTCAAGACGCTGGACGGCGAGGAGGAGCTGGACATCCGCCCCGGCACCCAGTCCGGCAGCGTGCTGACCCTCCGCGCGCACGGCGCTCCCCGGCTGCGCGCCACCGGACGCGGCAACCTGGTGGTGCACGTCGAGGTGCAGACGCCGACCAGGCTCGACGGCGAGCAGGAGAAGCTGCTCCGGGAGCTCGCGGCGCTGCGCGGCGAGGACCAGGCCGATTCGCACCGCGAGGCCCAGGGCGGCCTCTTCTCCCGGGTCCGCGACGCGTTCAACGGGCGCTGAGCATGAGCACCCCGGGTCCGGAGCTGGACGGCGCGCCCCTCTTCCTGGTCGAGGAGCTGCCGGAGTCCGAGCAGCTGCTGGTCGCCGGGCCCGAGGGGCGGCACGCCGTCGAGGTGCTGCGGCTCCAGCCGGGGGAGCGGGTGCAGGTGGGCGACGGCCGGGGCACCCTCGCCGAGGGCGACGTCGTCGCGGCGGGGCCCGAGGGGCTGCGGGTCGCGGTGCGGGCGCGCTTCGAGGTGCCCGAGCCGGACCCGGAGTTCGTGCTGGTGCAGGCGCTGCCGAAGGGGGACCGCGGCCCGCTGGCGGTCGACCTCGCGACCGAGCTCGGCGTCGACCGGATCGTGCCGTGGCAGGCGTCCCGCTGCGTGACCCGCTGGCGGGACGACCGGGTGGGCAAGGGCGTCGCCAAGTGGCGCGCCGCGGCCCGCGCCGCGAGCAAGCAGTCCCGCCGGCCGCGGCTGCCCGAGGTCACCGAGCCGATGACCACCCGTGAGGTGTGCGGGCTGCTGGACGACGCCGACCTCGCCGTCGTCCTGCACGAGCAGGCCCGCCGTCCGCTGGCCGAGCTGACCGTGCCGGAGGCGGGCACGGTCGTGATCGTGGTCGGCCCGGAGGGGGGTCTCTCCGACGGCGAGGTCGTCGCCTTCCGCGCGGCCGGCGCCGAGCCGGTGCGCCTGGGCCCCGAGGTGCTGCGCACCTCCACGGCCGGCGCCGCCGCGCTGGCCGCCCTGTCGGCCCGCACCCGCTGGGCCTGACGCCCCCGCGCCGACTCTCTGTTGATCAGGTGACCTGGTCATTCCGGGTCCTGGCTCCCCGTCGCCCCTGAGCCAGGACCCCACCAGGTGAGCCAGGACCCGGGGAGCCGGGCATCGTCCGGTCAGCGCAGGGCGGCGCGGGCGCGGTCGCTGACCAGGTCGACCAGGAAGGTCAGCAGCACGATCGCCGCCAGCACGGTGGTGACGCCCGCCCAGTCGAATGCCGACGTCCGGGCCGACAGCAGCACCCCGATCCCGCCGGCGCCCAGCAGGCCGACGAGCACGGTGTCCCGGATCGCCACCTCCCAGCGGTAGAGCGACAGCGCCAGCACCGGACCGGTGAGCGCCGGGGCGGAGCCGTACAGCCACCGGCCGACCGGGGAGGACCCCAGAGCGCGCAGCGCCTCGGCCGGGCGGCGGTCGACCTCCTCGACGGCCTCGCCGACCAGCCGGCCGAGCACGCCCAGGGTGTAGACCCCCAGGGCCAGCGCGCCGGGCAGGACGCCGGGCAGCAGGACGAAGAGCAGGACGAGCGCCCACACCGGCGGCGGGACGGCGCGCAGCAGGAGCAGCGCCAGCCGGGTGAGGGCACCGGCGGTGCGGCGCACCGGCCCGGCCGGACCGGGTGGGCGCGCGACGAGGGCGGCCAGCGCCACCGCGCCGGTGGCGGCGAACGCGATGGCCAGGACCGACATCCGGAGTGCATCGAGGGCGGTGGACCAGACGTCACCGAGCAGGTCGGCACCGGTTGCCGGTGGCCACGCGGCCGAGGCGAGGTAGGCCAGCTGCTCGCGGGTGCGGGCGGACACCAGCGCGGCGGGGGAGAGCGCCAGGTACCAGGCCGCCCACCCGACGGCGGCGACGCCAGCGAGCACCGCGCCCGGAAGCAGCGGATCGCGCCGGAACCCGGTGCGAGGGGGCGCCGCGACCCGGCGACGCACCGCCCGGCCGCCGACGTCGGCCAGCAGGCACAGCAGCGCCAGCGCGTAGACCGTCGTCCAGACCTGCTCCCAGCGCAGCGAGGTGAACGACAGGGCGAGCTGGTACCCCAGCCCGCCGGCGCCGATCAGCCCGAGGACGACGGCCGACCGGACGGCGCACTCCAGTCGGTAGAAGGAGTAGGAGAGCAGCCCGCCGGAGGCCGCGGGTAGCAGCCCGTACAGCGCCGCCGTCCCGCGCCCGGCGCCCGCCGCCAGCAGCGCGTCGTAGCTGCCGCGGGGCACCTCGTCCAGCAGGTCGGCGAAGACCTTGGCGGTGATGGCGCCGTAGGGGACGGCGATGGCCAGCACGCCCACCCACGGGTCCAGGCCGAGCACGTTGACCAGCAGCAGGCCCCACACCGCCTCGTGCAGCCCCCGGGGCAGCGCGAGCACCCCGCGGGTCAGCAGCCAGCCGGTGCGCCGTCCGCCCCAGGCGGTGCGGGAGACCGGGACCGCGGCCAGCGCACCGAGCAGCACGGCCAGCCCGGCGCCGAGGACGGCGTAGGCGATCGTCACCAGGGTGGAGCCGGCGACGACGCGGAGGAACTCGGCGCCCAGCTCCGGGCGCAGCGCGGCGGACAGGAAGCGGCCGGCCTGACCGGCGCCGGCGGGGTTGAGCACCGGCCCGGAGAACAGCCCGCTGCCGGCCAGCGCCCAGCCGACCAGGACGACGCCGGCCAGCGC
Source organism: Blastococcus sp. SYSU DS0619 (assembly GCF_054051035.1). Classification (NCBI taxonomy): domain Bacteria; kingdom Bacillati; phylum Actinomycetota; class Actinomycetes; order Geodermatophilales; family Geodermatophilaceae; genus Blastococcus; species Blastococcus sp. SYSU DS0619. The sequence continues at coordinate 5,872 of NZ_JBJHAM010000038.1, forward strand.
CCACGCCCACCGCCGCCGGTCCCGGCGCAGCCGGGGGGCCGGGGGCGCGGCCCGGTCGAGGACCGTCGTCACCGGGTGACCCCGTAGAACCGCTCCAGCTCGGCCACCGTCAGGCTGCCGGCGGGGGCGTCCAGCACGATGCGGCCGGCGGCCAGGCCGACGACCCGGTCGCAGTGCCGCAGCGCCAGGGCGGGGTCGTGCAGGCAGGCCAGCAGTGCGCCTCCTCGCCCGGTCGCCAGCTCGCCCAGCAGGTCGAGGGCGAGGTCGGCCAGCGCCGGGTCGAGGGCGGACGCCGGCTCGTCGGCGAGCACCAGGTCGGGCTGCTGCACGAGCAGGCGGGCCAGCGCCACCCGCTGCCGCTGGCCCCCCGAGAGCCGGTCGGTGCGCTCGTACATCCGGTCGGCGAGCCCCACCCGGTCCAGCGCGTCGCGCACCGTCGCGGGGTCCTGCGGGCGGAGCAGCGACCACGCCGCCCGGGCGGCCGGCCACGAGCCCAGCCGCCCGGCGTTGACGTTGTGCACCACCCGCAGCGCGCCGGTCAGCTCCAGGTGCTGGTGGACGGTGCCGGTGCGGGCCCGCAGCCGGCGCAGCTCCCGGCCGCGCAGCGCCGCCGGGTCCTGGCCGAGCACCCGCACCTGCCCCGCGGTCGGGGCCACCGCGCCGTTCAGCACGTTCAGCAGCGTCGACTTGCCCGCCCCGGAGGCGCCGACGACGGCGACCCGCTCGCCCGCGGCCACGGCGAGGTCCACCCCGGCCAGGGCGGGCGTGCCGCCGAAGCGGACCTCGATGCCGGTGAGCCGCGCGACCCCGGTCAGTTGACCAGCCCGAGGTCGCGGCCGATCTGCTCGATCCGGTCGTAGTTCGCCGCCTCGGTGGGCACGAAGGCCCCGGCGCCGAACAGCTCGAGCACCTCGGCGTCCTGCGGCTCCTGCGCCGAGAGCCCGGTGAAGTACTCCGTCAGCCGGTCGGGCAGGTCGTCGCCGAACCGCTGGACCGCCCGGGGGCCGAGCAGCCAGTGGTAGTCGTGATAGGCCGGGGTCCGGGCGTAGCGGACGACCGCGGGGTCGATCTCCCCGGTGGCCGCGCGGGCCTCGTAGACCTGCTCGTTCAGCACCCCGGCCTGGTAGCTGCCCGAGGCGACGAGGGAGAGCGTCGCGTCGTGCGAGCCGGAGAAGCCCGGGCCGCCCGGGAAGCCCTCCGGATCGACGCCGGCCTCGCGCAGGAAGTACGCGGGCATGAGCCGGCCCGACGTCGACGTCTCGCTGCCGTAGGTGAAGCGCAGGTCGCCGAGGGGGGCGAGGTCCTCGGACGGGAGCAGCCCGGTGCCCGCGTTGACCACGAAGACGGAGTGGAAGTCCTCGTCGATGTCCCGCTGTGCGATCGGGACGGCGCCGGGGGTCTGCAGCCGGGCCTGCACGCCGGTGAGACCACCGAACCAGACCAGGTCCAGGTCGCCGGTGCGGAACAGCGAGACGGCGGCGGCGTAGTCGGTGACCGGCACGTACTCGACGTCCAGGTCGAGGGCCGCGGCGAGCGAGTCGGCGACGGTGCCGTGCAGCCGCTGCAGGACCTCGGGGTCCTGGTCGGGGATGGCGCCGATGCGCAGCGGCCGGGAGGCGGTCGCGGTCTCCGGGGCGGAGCCGCACCCGGCGAGGGCGGCGGCGACGGCGAGCCCGGTGCCGGCCAGCAGCGCCCGGCGGGAGAAGCGGGGGAGCAGGGGATCCGTTACGGCGACGAGGCCACCCGACCGGGCGGCGGCTGCGCTGCGCACTACGTGCGCGCAGCGGGGACGAGGCGGGACACGAGGGCCTCCGGCGAGGGGGGAGAGGGGGCGCCCCATCCTGCACCCGGCGTGGCCGCCCCGGCGCGCCGCGGCGTCGACGCGCGTCCCCGGGGTTCCGGCCGGTCACGTTCTGGGCACGCTTCCCACGCCCCTGTCGGGCGGAGGCCGGGCGGTGCCTAGTGTGACGCCCGTAACCAGCCGACCGGCCTCGGTCGGCCCACGACGCCCGGGTGCCTCGGACCGGCCCGTCCGCCAGTGACGCGCGGCCGCCTCGTCGCGGCCGGCGCGGTCGTCGTGCTCGACAAGGGAGAGACATGCGCACCAAGCTCCACACCGTCGCCGCGGCCGGCGCCGCGGCCCTCCTCCTCGCCTCGTGCGGCTCCGGTGAGTCCGGCGGCGGGGACACCGCCGCCTCGGGTGGGCTGACCGGCGAGGGCAGCGGCGAGTCCTGCACCATCGAGGGCGAGGTGCCCATCGGCGCGGTGCTCAGCCTCACCGGTGCCGCCGCCAGCTACGGCGAGTCGCAGCAGCGCGGCCTGGAGCTGGCCGCCGCGGAGCTGGCCGAGACCGACGGGGTCACCTACGACCTCACGATCGAGGACGACCAGACCGACCCCCGCCAGGCCATCACGCTCTTCGAGGAGTTTGTGTCCGACGGCGCGAGCCTGATCATCGGGCCCACGCTGTCCAACGCCGCCGTCCAGGCCGACCCGATCGCCCAGGATGCCGGCGTCCCGGTGCTGGGCATCTCCAACACCGCCGAGGGCGTCACGGAGATCGGCGACTACATCTTCCGCGACTCGCTCACCGAGCAGGCGGTGATCCCGCAGACGATCGCGCAGGCGACCGAGCAGTTCGGGCTCGAGGACGTCGTCGTGATGTACAGCAACGACGACGCCTTCACCGAGTCCGGCTACGAGGCGTTCGCCGCCGCGCTGGAGGAGGAGGGCGTGGCCGTCAGCGAGACGATCACCTTCTCCAAGTCCGACACCGACTTCCGCGCGCTGCTGACCCAGGCCCAGGAGAGCGACCCGGACGCACTGGTCGTCTCCGCGCTGATCGAGGCGGCGGTGCCGCTGGTCACCCAGGCCCGCGAGCTCGGCATCGACGTGCCGATCATCGGCGGCAACGGGTTCAACAACCCGACGCTGATGGCCGACGCCGGTGAGGCGGCCGAGGGCGTCGTCGTCGGCGCCGCCTGGAACTCCTCCTCCGACAACCCGGAGAACCAGGCCTTCCTCGCGGCCTACGAGGCCGAGTACGGCGCGCAGCCCGACCAGTTCGCCGCCCAGGCCTACACCGGGCTCAAGCTGGTCGACCAGGCCGTGCGCGCCAACTGCTCGGCCGAGCGGGACAGCATCCAGGAGGCGCTCGGCGAGCTCGAGGGCGTGCCCACGGTGCTCGGCGAGTTCTCCATCGACGAGAACCGCGACGCCGACCACCCGGCCGTCGTGCAGGTCGTCGAGAACGGCGAGTTCACCGTCCTGGAGTGATCCGGCGCGCGGTGCCGGCCGGCTGACCGGCCGGCACC
>NZ_JBJHAM010000039.1:0-8094 GCF_054051035.1 Blastococcus sp. SYSU DS0619
AGGTCCGCGCGCCGCACCGTCCAGGACGCGACGACCATCGACGCAACCGACCAGAAGGCCAGCACGGCTGCGGCGGCCGGCCGGTCCACCTCGCCGCCCCCGAGCGACGCGTCGTCCACCAGGGCGTTGGCCGCCGCCATGGGGAGCACCTGCGCCAGGTCGCCGACGAGGGGCACGCCCGTGCCGAGCGCTCCCACCAGCGGCGGGGCGAGGAGCAGCAGCGCGACGAGGCCCACGACTCCGCCCTGGACCCGCCGGCTCACCGTCCCCACAGCTGTCCCGACCAACGCGAGGGCCGAGCAGCTCGCCACCGCCCCGGCGAACGCGGCCCACGTCGCCGGGCGCGAGAGCCACGCATCGGTCGGGACCGGGGTGGCGAGGGCCAGCACCGTCGCGGCGGACACCAGGCTCAGCACCGCCAGCGTCGATCCCACCCCGACGGCGACCAGCGCCTTGGCAGCGATGACCGGGACACGGGAGGGCACGGCGGAGTAGACCGCCCGGGCGACGCCCGACCCGAACTCCGCGGCGACCGAGGACGAGGCGAGGAAGGCCGAGACGTAGGGCAGCACCGAGTAGCCGGCGAACAGCGCGAGGGACGCGACAGCCGCCTCACCACCCGTCGCGGCGGGGTCTTGGTGCCCCATCGCGGCCGCGAGGCCGGCGGAGGCAGCGACCGTCAGCACGACGACCCAGGCCAGGGTGCGCTGGCACCGCAGCTTGACCAGCTCGGCCACGACCAGTCCCGGGAAGCGGGGCACGCGTGCCCGGGAGGTCTCGACGAGCCGTGCACTCATGCCCCGACCTCCTGGCGCTCAGCGATCGTCGCGGACGGGTGCGCCGGGTCGTGCGCCCGCACGAAGTCGAGGTAGAGCTCCTCGAGGCTCGGCGTGACGGCCTGGAGCAGGTCGATCTCGCACCGGGTCTCGAAGGCGATGCGGCTGACCTCACGCGGCGTCATCCGGCTGACGAGTGCGCCGCGGGGCGCGGGCGCCACCTCGACGTCGTACGGCGCGAGGGCGGCGAGGAGGCGGGACAGGTCCGGGCTGCCGACCAGCGTGCGGGGCGCGCCGTGGGCGGCGACGAAGTCGTCCACCGACGAGCTCCAGAGCAGGCGCCCGCGGCCGATGATGACGATGTCGTCCGCGAGCTCGCCGACCTCGTGCATCAGGTGGGTGGAGAGCAGGACGTGGCGCCCGGAGTCGGCGTGCGTGCGCAGGATGCCGCGCAGCCAGCGCATCGCCTCCGGGTCGAGCCCGTTGGCCGGCTCGTCGAGCAGCAGCGTGTGCGGCTCCCCCAACATCGCGATGGCCAGCGCCACCCGTTGACGCATGCCCAGCGACAGCTCGCGCGCACGTCGGTGGGAGTAGGTCGCGAGTCCGTAGTCCTCGATGACCTGCGCGACCCGCGTACGCCCGATGCCCTGGGTGGCGGCCACGATGCGCAGGTGGTCCACGACGCGCCACGTGGGATGGAGCGCGGGGCCGTCCACCACCGAGCCCAGGGTGCGGGCCGGGTGGCGCCACTCGGACGGCCGCTGCCCGGCCACCAGGGCCTTGCCGCTAGTGGGCAGGTCGAGACCCGCCACCAGCCTGAACGTGCTCGTCTTGCCGGACCCGTTGGGGCCCAGGAAGGCGGTGATCCGCCCCGGGCGCGTCGAGAACGTGATCCCGTCCACGGCGCGGGTCGTCCCGCGCACCTTGCGCAGGTCGCGCAGCTCGATCACGACGTCACCGCTGGGCGGAGAGCAGCAGCAGCGCGGTGTTCACGCCCGCGGCGAGCACCCCGAAGGCGAGCAGGCGGGGCATCTCCACCTGGCTGCGCCGGGCAGCCAGGTAGGCGTAGACGGCCACCGAGACGACACCCAGGAGCAGCCGGACCGCAAGGGACTGGACGTCGGCGACCGCGTCGGTCCCGCCGAGGAGGTAGGCGCCACCGACCAGGAGGACGAGGGGCGCCTGGGCGACCAGCACGTAGCCCCAGCCGGTGACCAGGCGCGGGCGACGCGTCGCGGTCACGGCACCGAGGAGCAGGCCGTAGATCCAGGCTTGCAGCAGGGCGAACAGGAGGGCGAAGCCGAAGGTCGCAACGCGCAGCACGGTTAGGAGCGCCGCGTCGGAGGAGAACGGGTTGTCCCCGGCCACCTCGGCCACCTGGGCGCGCAGGGACTCGTCGGCGGCGATCATCACCACGGTGCCGAAGAGCAGGCCCCAGAACGCGACGTTGGCCCGGTCGGCCCAGCGACTCCCTTCCGGGACGTCCTCCCCGTGGTGTCGGTCGTCGATCTCGGTCTGAGCGATCATGCGGGGTTTCCTCCTCGGACGACGAGCCAGAGCTCGAACCACTCGGCGCCGGCGGCGACGAGGTAGAACACGGTGGCGACCACACCCGCACGGACGAGCTGGACCACCTCGTGGCGGGCCGGGCGTTCCCGGGTGTGCCAGGCGCGACCGGCGAGGTCCGCCAGCAGCACCGAGCACCACAGGGTGACCAGCCAGGCCAGCACCTCCAGCGGGACGTGCACGGCCGCCAGTCGCGCCGTGTCCTCCCAGCCGTGCGTCGTGGCGCCGGCCTGGAGCACGAACCCGAGGAAGAAGCCGTTGAAGAGGACCGCCGGCCAGGCGACATAGGGGGACGCGACCACCAGGACCACGCCCAGCAACACGTTGTGGAAGAAGATGTCGGCGAAGGTCGGTTCGGCGCCGGCGCCTCCGTAGGGCCACACGAAGAGCAGGCTGGCGGCCATGCCCGCAGCGAGCGCGGCCATGACGAGCAGCGCGGGTCGCTTCCACCACGAGGCGAACCGGCGCGCCACGGTCGGGGCCTGGACGTGCGTCAGGACCGCCACGTCGCCACTCCCCCCTCGACCGCTGCCAGCGCGCGACGGCCCGTGGGGACGAGCTCCGAGCCTGCCGGTCCGCCGATGCGCAGCACGTGGTGGGCGAAGTCGTCGATGTCGGCGCTCATGTGCGTCGCGAAGAGCACGGGTCGTGACCGGGCCAGGTCGGCGAGCTCGTGGCGGGCCAGGGACACCCCGTCGGCATCCAGCGCGTTGAAGGGCTCGTCGAGCAGCACGGCGTCTGCGCCGCTCAGCGAGGACGCCACGGCCACGACGCACCGCTGCCGCTGTCCCAGGGACAGGGTGCCGACCGCGCTGGCGCGCATGGTGTCGGTGACGAGAGGGTGGTCGACCAGCCGGTCGGCGGCCAGACCGGGCAGCTCGGCGGCGAGGAGCGCGAGCACCTCTCCGACGGTCAGCGTGTCGAGGGTCAGGAACTCGTCGTCAAGGTAGACCGCCCGGGCCGGCAGGCCCGACGCCGTCCTCACCTCGGTGCCCGACCGGTAGATCCCGCCGAGGACGCGCAGGAGGGTGGTCTTGCCGACGCCGTTGGCGCCGGTGACGGCGACGAGGCCGCGCTCGGGCAGGTCGAGGGAGAGGTCGTCGAAGATCGGTCGGTCGACGAAGCCGAAGGTCAGGTGGCGCACGGAGATCACGGCAGGCTCCCGGAGGTGGCGCGCAGGCCGGTGAGCCAGCGCGGGGTGTCGATGCGGACGAGCCAGGCGATCGTCACCGCGGATGCGGTGAGCAGGAGCGAGGCGGCCACGACCGTCGTGCGGTGGGCGTCGAGGTCGAGAATGGCGAAGAGCCCGCCGGAGCCGGTGGTGGTGAAGACGACGCCGAGGCACACCGCCGCCGCGAGGCCGGCCCTGGACTCGACGGTCAGCTCGGCGAGCCGGGAGGCCGGCAGGACCACGGTGGACCGCTGGACGATGAACTCCGCCAGCGCGAGCTCAAACAGCACCAGCGCCGCCAGCAGCACGACGGCGAACCCGCTGCCGTGCAGCACCAGCAGGAGGGCGGCACCGACGGGTGCGGGCACCAGCAGCAGGACGGCGTTGCGCCGCGAGAGGGCGGCGAGCCGCCGCGGATCGGCACCGGCCCGCTCCGCGAGGCGCAGCCCGTAGCCGAAGGTCTCCGGGGAGACGAAGCGGACGTGGCGGGCGCGGAGGAGGAGCGTGGCGACCAGCGCTGCGGCGAGCAACACGTGCTGGCCGAGCGCGGCGAAGCGCCCGGTAGACCCGAGAGCGGTCGCGGCGACCCACCCGAGGGCGAGCAGGACGGCGACCGTACGACCGGCCCACCGGTGGGCCGCCGGCACACGCGGTCCCAGTCCGTGGGCGCCGATCCACCGCGAGGCGCGGGAGGTGGCAAGTCCCGTCGAGACCACCACCGCAGCAGCGGCCGCCCACAGCAGGGTGCGCGACGCGGACGTCTCGCCCACGGCGGCACCGAGGACCGTCTCGACGAGCGCACCCAGGGAGGCCGGGAGGTCGGTGAGTCCGCCCCGGGCCACCTGGCCCGCCGAGACCACGATCGCCGGGACGTAGGAAACGCTGAGTCCGGCCACGAGGCCGCGCCTGGTGCGTGCCGGCAGGGCCACCAGCAGGGTCCGGTGGTCGCGCTCGACCCGGACGAGGTGCCGGGCGAACCCCAGGCCGAGCAGGCACAGCACCGTCAGGAGCGCCGCGGGCACCAGCCACCGGTACGTCGACGGGACCGCCGTACGCAGCGGCGGAGCCTGTGCCCCCAGCACGGTGGCCACCGCGAGCGCCGCCCATGTCACCAGCACCAGCCGCGAGGCGATGCCCTCCCGGAGGCCGAGGACGGAGAGGACCGACGCCACCCGGCGGACCTGCTGACGGTGCTCGTGCCGGGCGCCGGCGCGCATCCCGGCGACCGCTCCGCCCACCAGTCGCGCCGCGGTGGCGGCTCCGGGGCGGGAGCGGACGCGCCGATGGGCGGTGTGCACCGTGTCCACGTCCACTCCCGTCCCGGATCTCTTCAGCAGCTCAGTGCGAGCCGGTCACCAGGCCACGAGGTCTTGAGGGCCCACTTCTTCGCGTGTCGCTCACGCCCCATCCACCGAGCCTGCGACCGAGGTACCTGACCCCGTCCGCCTGTGGCCCCGTGAGGCACACCTCAGTTCTAGTCTTCGCCGACGACCGCGACCATTAACCTTTGTCCACTCGCTGGCCGGCTCAGCCGCTCGCGCGCCGGCCAGCGACCGCGGCATCGGCCGGCAGCGTCACCGCGACGCACCACCGCGGACCGACGATCCCCGCCGAGAACGTGCCCCCGGACACCGCCACGCGCTCCCGCATGCCGCGCAGCCCGTATCCGCTGCCCAGGTGCGCCAGCGGCCCCCCGGCCGCGCCGGAGGGCAGCGAGTTGCTGATCGTGAGCCGCACCGTGTCGTCGCGGACGCCGATGTGCCCGCGCACCTCGCCCCCCGGGTCGCCGTGGCGCAGCACGTTGGTCGTGGCCTCCTGCAGCACGCGTACGACGGTGAGCCGGGTCGTCGGGTCGACCCTGTCGACGGCGGGGTCCACGACGATCTCGGCGTCGTGCCCGTGCTCCACCAGCTTGTCGTTCATCACGCGGGCGACGACGGACGGCGTCACTAGCGGACCCGACGCACCCGCGCTCGCGGGGGCGGCCGAGATCACCGAGAGGAGCACCTCCAGCTCGTCGGAGGCAGCCGCGAAGGTGCCGTCGATCCGGCCCAGCACCGCACGCAGGCGGTCCGGGTCGCGGACGTGGTCGACGGCATTGACCTGCAGGGCGACGAGGGACAGCTGGTGCCCGAGCTGGTCGTGCAGCTCGCGGGCCAGCGACGTGCGTTCCCCCGGCCCGATGCCGGCGCGCTCGGAGGCGAGCCACTCCTCGTCGGAGGTCCAGCGGCGCATGGTGTGGAGGTAGTCGCGCAGGGCCAGCGCCATGAGGGTGGCTCCGAGCGCTCCGCCGGCGACGGCGGCCAGGTCGTGGAGCGTGTCCGCTCCTCCGATGAGCAGGCGCGGCAGGGTGTAGACCAGGACCCCGCCCAGTGCGCCGAGCCGCCACGGCGTATGCCACGGCGCGAGGGCGACCGCGGCGACCACGGCGATGACGGACACCGCGACGGCCCAGGCCGTCGCGTCGACGAATAACGTCGAAGCCAGCACGAGCAGCCCGGCGGGTGCGCCCCACGCGGGGCGCACACAGGTGAGTGCCGCCACGAGCAGCGCCACGACCAGCGTCCACTCGTGGGGTGCGAGCCCGGGCGCGGCTCGCAGCGCTCCCGCCGCGGCGAGACCTGCGAGGCTGACCGCGGCGGCCAACCGCACGCTCCGGAGCCTCGTCGCCGGCCGCTCGAGGGAGGACAGCTCGGTGCGGGCCTCCATCTCCGTGGCGCGCAGCACCTCCAGCAGCTGGCGCAGGCTCGCGAGGGCGGCACTGGCGTCGTCACGCACCGCGTGGAGCGCCCGATGCAGGTCCGCCGGCTCGGTGCTGGCGAGACTCCTGGCACTCTCCTTGCGGGCGTGGCTGAAGAGCCCCTCGGTCGTCGTGCGGAGGTGGGCGGCGAGCAGGCGCCTCTCGTCCCGCCTCAGTCGCGCGTTCTCCGCGCGAAGGGCCTCGACGCGGGCGTCCACGGCGGAGCGCTGGGTCGTGACGAAGCCGACCGCCAGTCCGGCGAGGACCCCCAGCGCGCACAGGGCGAGGATCCCCACCACGGCCGTGCGGCCCTGGGTCTCGTAGGTCCACACCGAGAACGCGCCGCAGATCGCGGCGACCGCGACCACCAGCGGCGCCGAGCGACGTGCCGTCGCCAGGGCCACCGCGATGGGCAGCCACCAGAGCTCGAACCCGGTGATCTCCTGACGGACGACGACGAAGCCCGCCGTCACGACGGTCGAGACCACCAGGACGCGGTGCCACCCCCAGAGCAGGGACAGGCAGGCGGCGAGGCCCGCGAGCCGGTGCAGTCCCGGTGCCCACGGTTCCTCGGGGCCCTCACCGATGGCCAGGCGGTAGGGGAAGTCGGCGGCGTCGAGCACCATGAACGAGGCCAGCACCAGCCGGGCGATCAGGCGGTGGTCAGTGAGTGCGGCAGCCACCGCGTCGACCGACGTCCTCGCTGCCATCCACACGGCTCCCCCGAGCGCCACTCACGTCGCATCTCTTTCTAGCACGAGCCCGACCTCGCCGATCAGCACGGCACACGGCCCGCCCCTCCCGGCCGCGACGTGCCGGGAGGGGTGGAGGATCACGGGCAGCTGAACTTGAGGATCGTGCAGAGGAACCCGGCGGTCCCGTAGCCCGCGACGGGACCGCCGACCGCGTGCGCCGGCTGGGCGCCGGCGGCGAGGATGAGGGCGACGGTGGCAGTGGTGGACAGGCGCGTGGCGGTGCGGAGCACGGGTGGGTCCGTTCTCGGGTGGGTCGTTCTGACCTCCGGAGTATCGAGTCCGCCGAGGGTGCCGCGGAATTCACTTTCGGCCAGATTGTGAGACCGGCCCATTCCCCGTCCCGGTTAGGGTGGCGGCGTGGGGGTCGCAGCGCAGGTGCTCGTCGTCGACGACGACGACGTGGTGCGGAGCTCCTACCGCTCGATCATCCACCACCTCGACGGCTTCGAGGTCTGCGGCGAGGCGGCGACGGGACTCGCAGGCGTGGAGCGCTACGAGGAGCTCCGTCCCGACCTGGTCCTCATGGACATCCAGATGCCCCGGATGTCGGGCATCGAGGCCACCGCGGAGATCTGTCGTCGGTGGCCCCTGGCCTGCATCGTGGTCATCACGGCCTTCGGCACCGCCGACCACGTGGTCGCTGCCCTGCGCGCAGGCGCTTCGGGCTACCTGCTCAAGGACGCGACCAGCGACCTGCTGCGCACCGGGATGCGGCAGGCCCTCGACGGTGAGATGCCGCTGTCCGGGCCCGTCCGGCGCGAGCTGGTGGCGTCGATGGTCGCCAAGGGAGCGCCGCCCCTCGCACGCAGCGTGCCCGCCCTGACCCCGCGCGAGCTCGAGCTGCTCCAGTGGCTGGCCCACGGCGTCACCAACCAGCAGATCGCCGAGCAGATGCACCTCTCCACAGGCTCGGTCAAGCAGTACATGTCCAACGTCGGGGCGAAGCTCGGAGCCAGGTCGCGCACCCAGATCCTCATCACCGCCTTACGCCTCCGGCTGGTCGACCCGGACGCCGCGGGCCGCTGACGGCCGGGCCGACGTGCGCGGTCAGTACCGGCTGAGGTGGAGACTCAGTACGGCCCGCTG
>NZ_JBJHAM010000040.1:0-5570 GCF_054051035.1 Blastococcus sp. SYSU DS0619
CCCCCCCCCCCCCCCCCCCCCCCCCCCCCCCCCCCCCCCCCCCCCCCCCCCCCCCCCCCCCCCCCCCCCCCCCCCCCCCCCCCCCCCCCCCCCCCCCCCCCCCCCGTCCGCGGAGGGCGGTGCGTCCGGGACCGTCGCCGGGGGTCCGGCCCGGGTCGTGGCCCGCGGCCTGGGCGTCCGGCACGCGTCGCGGCGGGCCTGGGCGCTGGCCGACGTCGACCTGGTCGTCGAGCCCGGTGAGCGGGTGCTGCTGACGGGTGCGTCCGGCGCGGGGAAGTCGACGCTGCTGGCGGCGCTCGCCGGCATCCTCGACCCCGAGGCGACCGAGCAGGCCGGGGAGCTCACCGTGGACGGCGTCCCGCCGGCCGCCGCCCGCGGGCAGCTCGGGATGCTCGCCCAGGACCCCGACAGCCAGCTGGTCATGACCCGCGCCGGGGACGACGTCGCCTTCGGGCTGGAGAACGCCGGCCTGCCCGCCGACGAGATCTGGCCGCGCGTCGACGAGGCGCTGGCCGCGGTCGGGTTCGGGTACGGGCGGGACCGGCCGACGCAGGCGCTCTCCGGCGGGGAGAAGCAGCGGCTCGTCCTCGCCGGTGCGCTGGCCCGCCGTCCCGGCCTGCTGCTGCTCGACGAGCCGACCGCCCAGCTCGACCCCGCGGGGGCCGACGTGGTGCGAGGCGCCGTCGCCCGGTCGACGGCCGACCGGCGGGCGACCGTGATCGTCGTCGACCACGACGCGGAGCCGTGGCTGCCGCTGGTCGACCGGGTGGTGGAGCTCCTGCCGGGTGGGCTCGTCGAGCAGCCGCCCGGCTGGCGGCCGGCCCGCCGCACCGCCGGGCTCGACCTCCTCGCCGGGCCGGACGGACCGGTCCTGCTCACCGCCGACGCGGCCGGTTTCACCTACCCCCGGACGGCGAGCCCGGCCCTGCGCCCCACCGACGCCGCCCTGCACGGCGGCCGGGCCCTCGCGGTGACCGGGCCGAACGGTCGCGGCAAGTCCACGCTCGCACTCCTCCTGGCCGGCCTCCGGGCGCCGACCACCGGCCGGGTGGAGGCGGCCGAGGAGCTGGCCGCCGGGGTCCGCGGCGGGCACCGGGCACCCATCCGGTGGCGGGCCGGCGAGCTGGTCACCCGCATCGGCACGGTGTTCCAGCACCCCGAGCAGCAGTTCCTCACCGGGCGGCTGCGCGACGAGCTGGCGCTGGGGCCGCTGCGGTCGGGCACCGGAGACGCCGCCGCCCGGGCCACGGCCGAGGAGCTGCTCGAGCGGCTCGGCCTCACCGCGTTCGCCGACGCCAACCCCTACACGCTCTCCGGCGGACAGCAGCGCCGGCTCTCGGTGGCCACCGTGCTGGCCACCTCCCCGCGCGTGCTGGTGCTCGACGAGCCGACCTTCGGGCAGGACGCCGCCACCTGGCGGGAGGTGGTGACCCTGCTCGCCGAGCAGCGGGCCCGGGGCTGCGCCGTCGTCACCGTCACCCACGACCGGGACCTGGTCGAGGTCCTGGCCGACGCGGAGCTCTGTCTCTGATGGCCATGGACCTCTCATGACCATGGTGCTCGGGCCGGTGGCCGACGTCCCGCTGTCCCGGATCAACCCGGTGGCGCAGCTGACCGCCATCGGCATCGTCACCGTCGTGCTCCTGACCAGCCTCGACGTCGTCACCCCGGCGATCGTGCTCGCCGTCGAGCTGTGCCTGCTGCCGGCCGCCGGCCTCACCGATCCGCGCGACCTGTGGCGGCGGACCTGGCCGCTGCTGCTCGGCGCCACCTCGGTCGGCGTGGTCAACGTGCTGCTCGCCGGCGACGCCGATCCGCTGGCCGGTGTCGGGCTGGCGCTGCGCGTGATCGGCCTGGCCCTGCCGGGGGTCCTGCTGGTCGCCTCCACCGACCCCGTCCGGCTCGCCGACGCGCTGACCATCCACTGGCGGGTCTCCACCCGGTTCGCCTACGGCGCGCTGGCCGCGCTGCGCCTGGCCCCGCTGCTGGTGGCCGAGTTCGAGGCGGTGCGGTTGGCGCGGCGGACCCGCGGGGTGGAGGCCGGGCGCAACCCCGTGGCCCGCGTCCGGCTGCTGGCCGGGGTGGGCTTCACGTTGCTGGTCGGCGCGGTGCGGCGCGGCTCCCGGCTGGCGACGGCGATGGACGCCCGGGGCTTCGACTCCGGCATCCCCCGCTCGAACGCCCGGGGCTCCCGGCTGCACCCGCGCGACACCTGGTTCGTGCTCGCCACGGTGGTCGTCTGCGCGGTCGCCGTCACCGTCAGCGTCCGGACCGGGCACTGGTCGCCGGTGTTCGTCGGCTGAGCGCACCAATCGGTGTGATCTGGCCGACTTCAGGTTTGATCCGCGCCCCACAGGCCGATACGAGACTGTTCGGCCGACGCGGAACCACGCCGGCCCGGGATCGAGGAGCGCGCGTGACAGGGCAGGCGGCCGGCACCATCTGGCCGTCGGCGTTCCCGCCCGAGGCCGAGACCGTGCTCTCCTGGCAGCTGCGCGACGTCGCCGAGCTCCCCGCCGTGCGCGCCGAGGTGCGGGAGTGCGTGGATGGGTCCGCGGTCGAGGACCTCCTCGACCGGCTGGTCCTGGCCCTGGACGAGATGGCGTCCAACGCGCTGCGCCACGGCGGCGGGAACGTGCAGGCAGCGCTGCGCAGCACCGGCGACGCGTTCCTCGTCGAGGTGTCCGACCAGGCGACGCAGACCCCGCCGACGCCGGCCGTCGGGCGCGACCCCAGCTTCGGCGGGCTGGGGCTCTACCTCATCGCCGAGCTGGCACCGCAGCACGGGTGGTACGTCGGCGACGGCGCGAAGCACGTCTGGGCCCTGCTCGCGAGCTGAGCCCGCTCAGTCCTGCGGGTGCAGGCGGATGGCCACCAGGGCGACGTCGTCCTGCAGCCCCTCGGGCCGCAGGCGCTCGATCACCGCATCGCAGAGCTCCGGCAGCGGCCGGTCGGCCAGCTCGACCAGCGCCGCCCGCAGGCGGGCCGTGCCCTCGTCCAGCGAGAGGTCGCGCCCCTCGACGAGCCCGTCGGTGTAGAGCAGCACGGTCGTGCCCCGCGGCACGGTCACCACCGTCTCGGTCCGCCGCGCGGAGGCGTCCACGCCCAGCATCAGCTCGGCGCGCTCGCCGGCCAGCTCCTCGATCCGGCCGTCCGGGCGGAGCACCAGCGGCGGCGGGTGCCCGGCGTTGGACCAGCGCAGCCGGCTCACTCCCGCGGCGCGCTCCTCGGCGGCCTGCTCGACCCGCACGATCGCGGCGGTCGCCAGGGTGCCCATGCCCAGCCCCTGGACGGCGGCGTCGAGGTCGGCCAGGACGGCGGCGGGACCCATGCCGCCCCGGTAGCCGATCCCGCGGAGCATGCCGCGCAGCTGCCCCATGGCCGCGGCCGCCTCGGTGTCGTGTCCCACGACGTCGCCGATGACCAGCATCGTGGCGCCCGACGGCTGCACGAAGGCGTCGTACCAGTCGCCACCGACCTCGGCGACGGCCATCGCCGGGTGGTAGCGCACGACGATCTCGGCGTGGTCCGGCTGCGGCGGGGCGGTGAGCAGGCTGCGCTGGAGCCCCTCGGCCAGCCGCCGCTGCTGCCGGTACAGCCGCGCGTTGTCCAGCGCGAGCGCGATCCGCCCGGCGATGTCCCGCGCCGTCGCGACGTCCTCGTCGCCGGGCACCGGCCGGTCGGCCGAGCGGTACAGGCTGAGCGCACCGACCGTCCGGCCGCGGGTCGTCATCGGCAGCGTCATCGCCGACTGCGGGGCCAGCGCCCAGAAGGCGTCGCTCGCCGGGCCCGGCGGCAGCGTCCGGCCGACGGCCGCGCCGACGTCGGGGACGACGAGCGCCTGGCCCGAGGCCAGCGCCCGCAGGACGGGGGCGTCCGGCTGCAGGGCCGCCAGCCGGGCGGCCGCGTACCCGGCCACCACGTCCCTGAGACCCGCCTCGCGGTGCCAGCTGGCGACGTCGCGCATGCGGCCGTCGGCGTCGACCAGGCTGAGGATCACCCAGTCCCCGAGCTCGGGGACGAGCGTTCCGGCGACCCGCTGCAGCGCGCCCTCCTCGCTCTCCCGGCTGTCGAGCGAGGCGGCCATCGCCGTCGTGGTGTGCGCGACCAGCGCGAGCCGGGCGGCGCTGCGCCGTGCCCGGTCCTCGGCCGCGCGCCGCTCGGTCACGTCGAGGAAGGAGACCGACAGGCCGTCGGGCGTCGGCCAGGCGCGCACCTCGAACAGCGCGTCCAGCGGCGGGGGGTAGTACGCCTCGAACACGCGCTCCCGACCCGTCGACACCGCCGCCCGGTAGTGCCGTTCGAAGTCGCTGCCCACGGCCGCGGGGAACAGCTCCCAGACCACGCCGCCGAGCATGTCCTCGCGCGAGCCGCCCAGGACCCGCTCGGCCTCCGCGTTGACGTAGGTGAAGCGCCACTCCCGGTCCAGGGAGAAGAACGAGGCCTTCATCGCCTCCAGCAGGCGGGCGATGCGGACGTCCTCCTGCCGCTGCGGCGTGGTGTCGTAGCCGGCCCCGAGCAGCCGCACCGCGGTTCCGCCGTCGTCGGCGACCGCACGGCCGCTGCCCCGCACCCAGCGGGTCTCCCCCGTCGGCAGCACGACGCGGAACTCGGCGTCGTAGTCACGCGACCCGTCGACGGCCGCCTGCAGGGCCTCCATCGTCCGTTCCCGGTCGTCGGGGTGGACGCGCGAGACGAACGAGTCGATGGTCTCGTCGAACTCCGCCCGCTCGTACCCGAACAGGGCGAGCAGCCGGTCGTCCCAGAGCAGCCGCCCGGTCTCCAGGTTCCAGTCGAAGCTGCCGATGCCTGCGGCGTCGATCGCCAGCTCGAAGCGCAGCCGGTGGGCCTCGTACTCGGCGGTGAGGGCCATGAGCTGCAGCTCCGTGCCCACGGAGTCGGCGAGCTGGCGGAGCAGGGCGACGTCCCGGTCGGTCCAGTCCCGCGCCCGGGGCTCGTAGGCGCACAGCGCACCGATCGGCTCGCCGCCCATGATCCGGAGCGGGATGCCGAGGTAGGCCCCGACCTCGCCCGCCCGGACCGGCTGCCGGTCGGACACCCGCTCGTCCCGGGCGGCGTCCGGCACGACGACGGGCTCGTCGGCGGCGACGGCGACGGCGCACAGCGACTCGCCCAGCGGCAGCCGTGCCCCGATACCGCCGGGCGGGAGCCCCGTGCCGGCCACCGCGGTCTGCACCTCGCCGACCAGCGAGACCTGGGCGGAGTCGCAGTCGAGCAGCCGGGTGGCCAGGTCGGTGAGCCGCTGCAGGCTGCGGTTGCCGAGGGCCTCGCCGGCCAGCCGGCGCACGAGTTCGGTGCGGTCGTCCGAGCCCGGCGCCGCCCCGTCCGGGGACCCCTCGGGGGGTGGCCCGTCGGAGAGCTCGGCGGTCACGGGACTTTCCTCCACAGACGGTCCGCGGGTGGCCGGCGGCACGGTTGCTCCGGTACGCGGCGGGAGGTAGAGGGTGTCACACCGCCGGGGGGGGGGGGGGGGGGGCGGCGGGGCGGCCGGGCGGCGGTGGGCCCGGGGCGGGGCGGGGGGGGGGCGGGGGCGGG
This sequence comes from Blastococcus sp. SYSU DS0619, assembly GCF_054051035.1. NCBI lineage: Bacteria > Bacillati > Actinomycetota > Actinomycetes > Geodermatophilales > Geodermatophilaceae > Blastococcus > Blastococcus sp. SYSU DS0619. The sequence continues at coordinate 5,557 of NZ_JBJHAM010000040.1, forward strand.
GGCGGGGGGGGGGG
>NZ_JBJHAM010000041.1:0-3423 GCF_054051035.1 Blastococcus sp. SYSU DS0619
AAAGGTACCGGCGGGCTAACGTGTGAATGCCACGGCTTCGGCGGTGTGCTTGAGCCCCGCTACATTGTCGGCGCGGAACCACTTGACCAGTGAGCTATTACGCACTCTTTCAAGGGTGGCTGCTTCTAAGCCAACCTCCTGGTTGTCTCTGCGATCCCACATCCTTTTCCACTTAGCACACGCTTAGGGGCCTTAGCCGATGATCTGGGCTGTTTCCCTCTCGACTACGAACCTTATCGCCCGCAGTCTCACTGCCACGCTCTCACTTACCGGCATTCGGAGTTTGGTTGACGTCAGTAACCTTGTGGGGCCCATCGGCCATCCAGTGCTCTACCTCCGGCAAGAAACACGTGACGCTGCACCTAAATGCATTTCGGGGAGAACCAGCTATCACCGAGTTTGATTGGCCTTTCACCCCTACCCACAGCTCATCCCCCAGGTTTTCAACCCTGGTGGGTTCGGTCCTCCACGCGGTCTTACCCGCGCTTCAACCTGGCCATGGGTAGATCACTCGGCTTCGGGTCTAGAGCACGCGACTCAAACGCCCTGTTCGGACTCGCTTTCGCTACGGCTACCCCACACGGGTTAACCTCGCCACGTACCGCTAACTCGCAGGCTCATTCTTCAAAAGGCACGCAATCACCCCTCCACCGAAGTGGATAAAGCTCTCACGGCTTGTAGGCACACGGTTTCAGGTACTATTTCACTCCCCTCCCGGGGTACTTTTCACCTTTCCCTCACGGTACTTGTCCGCTATCGGTCACCAGGGAGTATTCAGGCTTAGCGGGTGGTCCCGCCAGATTCACACCGAATTTCACGGGCTCGGTGCTACTTGGGAAACAAGCTCGGGAGAGACTGAGTTTTCGTGTACGGGGCTATCACCCTCTACGGCGACCCCTTCCAGAGGCCTTCCACTAACACAGTCTTTTCTTACTCCCCGTCACCCCGGCAGGAGCGACTGAACTGTCCCACGACCCCGACCACACAACGCCTGCCGGCTATCACATGCGATCGGTTTAGCCTCTTCCGCTTTCGCTCGCCACTACTCACGGAATCACTGTTGTTTTCTCTTCCTGTGGGTACTGAGATGTTTCACTTCCCCACGTTCCCTCCACACGCCCTATGTGTTCAGGCGCGGGTCACACCACATGACTGGTGCGGGGTTCCCCCATTCGGAAATCCTCGGATCAACGCTCGGTTGACAGCTCCCCGAGGCTTATCGCAGCCTCCTACGTCCTTCATCGGCTCCTGGTGCCCAGGCATCCACCGTGTGCCCTTAACAACTTGGCCACACAAAAATCCCGCCCCACACCCCCGGAAGGAAATGATGAGACGGGCCTACAAACTCGAACTCTGCTAATCAGAGTCAAAAGATGCTCGCGTCCACTGTGCAGTTCTCAACGTACGACCAGCCACCCCCCGCACCATCCCCGCCAGACCCACCCCCCACGCATGGGAGACAGCGGTACGAGAACCAGGAGGCCCTGACACGAGAAAAACGGTCACCCGCTCCCTCAGGACCCAACAGCGTGCCTACAACCGACCCACCCCGACCACCCCGTTCCACACCCGGCACCTCCGAAGAGACACCAGACCGTACTGGGGGCAGCACCAGGCTGCCGGCCGAACTGGTCAGCGTTCCACCCTCGAGCACCACCCCAGAAGCTCCGCAGCCACCCGGTAATGGGTGACCGTCATGTCCTGGGCGCGGCTCTGGACCACCAGACGAATCTGGCGGCCAGTGCTCCTTAGAAAGGAGGTGATCCAGCCGCACCTTCCGGTACGGCTACCTTGTTACGACTTCGTCCCAATCGCCGATCCCGCCTTCGACGGCTCCCTCCACAAGGGTTGGGCCACCGGCTTCGGGCGTTACCGACTTTCGTGACGTGACGGGCGGTGTGTACAAGGCCCGGGAACGTATTCACCGCAGCGTTGCTGATCTGCGATTACTAGCGACTCCAACTTCATGGGGTCGAGTTGCAGACCCCAATCCGAACTGAGACCGGCTTTTTGGGATTCGCTCCACCTCGCGGTATCGCAGCCCTTTGTACCGGCCATTGTAGCATGTTTGCAGCCCTAGACATAAGGGGCATGATGATTTGACGTCATCCCCACCTTCCTCCGAGTTGACCCCGGCAGTCTCCTATGAGTCCCCACCATGACGTGCTGGCAACATAGAACGAGGGTTGCGCTCGTTGCGGGACTTAACCCAACATCTCACGACACGAGCTGACGACAACCATGCACCACCTGTGCACGGCCCTTACGGACCCACCATCTCTGGAGGATTTCCGTGCATGTCAAGCCTAGGTAAGGTTCTTCGCGTTGCATCGAATTAAGCAACATGCTCCGCCGCTTGTGCGGGCCCCCGTCAATTCCTTTGAGTTTTAGCCTTGCGGCCGTACTCCCCAGGCGGGGCGCTTAATGCGTTAGCTGCGGCACGGAACTCGTGGAATGAGCCCCACACCTAGCGCCCAACGTTTACGGCGTGGACTACCAGGGTATCTAATCCTGTTCGCTCCCCACGCTTTCGCTCCTCAGCGTCAGTTTCGGCCCAGAGACCCGCCTTCGCCACCGGTGTTCCTCCTGATATCTGCGCATTTCACCGCTACACCAGGAATTCCAGTCTCCCCTGCCGAACTCAAGTCCGCCCGTATCGACTGCAGTCCCGAGGTTGAGCCTCGGGATTTCACAGCCGACGCGACGAACCGCCTACGAGCTCTTTACGCCCAATAATTCCGGACAACGCTTGCACCCTACGTATTACCGCGGCTGCTGGCACGTAGTTGGCCGGTGCTTCTTCTGCAGGTACCGTCACTTTCGCTTCGTCCCTGCTGAAAGAGGTTTACAACCCGAAGGCCGTCATCCCCCACGCGGCGTCGCTGCGTCAGGCTTTCGCCCATTGCGCAATATTCCCCACTGCTGCCTCCCGTAGGAGTCTGGGCCGTGTCTCAGTCCCAGTGTGGCCGGTCACCCTCTCAGGCCGGCTACCCGTCGTCGCCTTGGTAGGCCACTACCCCACCAACAAGCTGATAGGCCGCGGGCCCATCCCCAGCCGATAAATCTTTCCACCACCAGACCATGCGGTCAGCGGTCATATCCGGTATTAGCCCCAATTTCTTGGAGTTATCCCAAAGCTGAGGGCAGGTTGCCCACGTGTTACTCACCCGTTCGCCACTGATCCCCCCGCAAGCGGAGTTCACCGTTCGACTTGCATGTGTTAAGCACGCCGCCAGCGTTCGTCCTGAGCCAGGATCAAACTCTCCGTAGATGATTTGATCGCAGCTGAGAACCGCGAGCTGACACTCGCGATATCAATCAACCAAAGGAATCCCAGCCCCAACCACACAGTGGCCAGGGCACGGGGTATTACTTGGCACTGACTTTCGGCACGCTGTTGAGTTCTCAAGGAGCGGACGCGCA
>NZ_JBJHAM010000042.1:0-1922 GCF_054051035.1 Blastococcus sp. SYSU DS0619
CCCCGGCGCCGCCGCGCCGCGCGCCCCCCCCCCCCCCCCCCCCCCCCCCCCCCCCCCCCCCCCCCCCCCCCCCCCCCCCCCCCCCCCCCCCCCCCCCCCCCCCCCCCCCCCCCCCCCCCCCCGGAGCCGTTTCCGGACCATTCTTCCGGTACGCGGATGTCGACATACCGATGCCCGGAAAACGGTCACCGACCATTCTTACGGAACGGTCGCGACACGCACTCCGGACGACGTCGGATCGCGCTCACCCACGTCACTCTCTTCCTGCGACACAGGTGTCGCAGGACCGAGCAGCCCGCGCCGTCCGACCTCGAGCGGCGGCAGACACAGGAGACCGAACATGACCGTCCCATCAGCCCCGGCCCGGCGCCGGACCTCCCTGGGTTCCTGGTTCGCCGACCGGCCGGTCGGCGTGCGGATCGGGGCGGCCGTCGCGGTCCTCGGCGTCGTGGTCGTGGGCACCAACGCCCTGGCCGTCACGCGGATCGACGAGATGCGGGAGGGTCAGGAGGCCATCTACACCGAGAACCTCCAGCCGCTCAACGCGCTCTCCGAGGTGCAGCGGGCGCACGCGGCGCACCGGGCCCGGACCCTCGAGTACGCGGTCTCCTCCCCGGAGCGGCGCGCCGAGCTGATCGGCGAGATGGAGGAGAAGAACGTCGACCTGCAGGCGGGGCTCGACGCCTACGAGCCGTACGTCGTCGCCCCGGAGAGCATGGAGTCGTTCTCGGAGACGCGGGCGGAGTTCCTCGGGCTGCTCACCACGCAGCTCTTCCCGGCGGCCGACCGGGGCGACCTGGCCGCCTTCGCCCAGGTCCAGTCCGAGCAGCTGCAGCCCCTGCTCCAGATCATGGCCGACGACCTCGAGGCCGAGGGCGTCGCCCAGTCCGCCGAGGCCGCCGCCCGCAACGCCGACGCCGCGGAGCAGGCCTCCGAGGCCAGCACCACGCTGATCGTCGTCGCCCTGACCGCCATCGTGGCGGCTGCGGGGCTCACCGCCCTGGTGGTCCGGCGGATCACCCGCACCGTGCAGGCCGTGCAGCGCGTCGCGGACGGCATGGCAGCCGGCGACCTCACGATGGCCTCCGGGGTCACCTCGCAGGACGAGCTGGGCCGGATGGCCGCGTCGATGGACTCGGCGTGCGAGAGCCTGCGGGCGGTGCTGTCGTCGGTCGTGCAGTCGGCCGACGCGGTGGCGGCCAGCAGTGAGGAGCTGTCGGCGTCCTCGGCGCAGATCTCGGCGTCGGCGGACGAGACGTCGGCCCAGTCCGGTGTCGTGGCCTCGGCGGCGGACGAGGTGTCGCGCAACGTGCAGACCGTCGCCGCCGGTGCCGAGCAGATGGGCGCCTCGATCCGGGAGATCGCCAGCAACGCCGCGGAGGCCAGTGAGGTGGCGTCCCGTGCGGTGACCGCTGCGGAGACCACCACGGCGACGGTGGCGAAGCTCGGGGAGTCCTCGGCCGAGATCGGCAACGTCGTCAAGGTCATCACCTCGATCGCCGAGCAGACCAACCTGCTGGCGCTGAACGCCACCATCGAGGCCGCCCGGGCCGGCGAGGCGGGCAAGGGCTTCGCGGTGGTGGCCAACGAGGTCAAGGAGCTGGCCCAGGAGACGGCGAAGGCGACCGAGGACATCGCCAAGCGGGTGCTGGCGATCCAGGGCGACACGACGGCGGCGGTGACCGCGATCGGGGAGATCTCCGCGATCGTCGCGCAGATCTCCGACCGGCAGACCACCATCGCCTCGGCGGTGGAGGAGCAGACGGCGACCACCAACGAGATGTCGCGCTCGGTCCAGGAGGCCGCCGACGGCACCGGTCAGATCGCGGCGAACATCTCCGGGGTCTCCTCGGCCGCCGGCTCGACGACGCAGGCCCTCGGCCAGACCCGCACCGCTGTCGACGAGCTGTCCCGGATGGCCG
>NZ_JBJHAM010000043.1:0-1844 GCF_054051035.1 Blastococcus sp. SYSU DS0619
TAGGTGTGTGTGGTCAAGCCCTCGGCCTGTTAGTACCGGTCAGCTCCACACCTTGCGGTGCTTCCACTTCCGGCCTATCAACCCGCTGGTCTGGGCGGGGGCCTTACCCGGTTAACCCGGTGAGAGACCTCATCTCGAAGCGAGCTTCCCGCTTAGATGCTTTCAGCGGTTATCCCTGCCGAACGTAGCTAACCAGCAGTGCACCTGGCGGTACAACTGGCACACCAGAGGTTCGTCCGTCCCGGTCCTCTCGTACTAGGGACAGCTCTTCTCAAGTCTCTTACGCGCACGGCGGATAGGGACCGAACTGTCTCACGACGTTCTAAACCCAGCTCGCGTACCGCTTTAATGGGCGAACAGCCCAACCCTTGGGACCTACTCCAGCCCCAGGATGCGACGAGCCGACATCGAGGTGCCAAACCATCCCGTCGATATGGACTCTTGGGGAAGATCAGCCTGTTATCCCCGGGGTACCTTTTATCCGTTGAGCGACACCGCTTCCACATGCCGGTGCCGGGTCACTAGTCCCAGCTTTCGCTCCTGCTCGACCCGTCGGTCTCGCAGTCAAGCTCCCTTGTGCACTTGCACTCGACACCTGATTGCCAACCAGGCTGAGGGAACCTTTGGGCGCCTCCGTTACATTTTGGGAGGCAACCGCCCCAGTTAAACTACCCACCTGACACTGTCCCTGATCCGGATCACGGACCGAGGTTAGACATCCAATTCGACCAGAGTGGTATTTCAACGGCGACTCCACGAACACTGGCGTGCCCGCTTCGCAGTCTCCCACCTATCCTACACAAGCCGAACCGAACACCAATATCAAGCTATAGTAAAGGTCCCGGGGTCTTTCCGTCCTGCCGCGCGTAACGAGCATCTTTACTCGTAGTGCAATTTCGCCGAGCCTGTGGTTGAGACAGCTGAGAAGTCGTTACGCCATTCGTGCAGGTCGGAACTTACCCGACAAGGAATTTCGCTACCTTAGGATGGTTATAGTTACCACCGCCGTTTACTGGCGCTTGAGTTCTGAGCTTCGCCCCGAAGGACTAACCCGTCCCCTTAACGTTCCAGCACCGGGCAGGCGTCAGTCCGTATACATCGTCTTACGACTTCGCACGGACCTGTGTTTTTAGTAAACAGTCGCTTCTCACTGGTCTCTGCGGCCACCCACCGCTGCCCACCGCAAGGATGATGACAGTAGATGGCCCCCCTTCTCCCGAAGTTACGGGGGCATTTTGCCGAGTTCCTTAACCACAGTTCGCTCGATCGCCTCGGTATTCTCTACCTGACCACCTGAGTTGGTTTGGGGTACGGGCCGCTCGGAACTCGCTAGAGGCTTTTCTCGGCAGCATAGGATCATCCAATTCGCCTCATTCGGCTATGCGTCGGGCCTCACCCTGTATGTGGAACGGATTTACCTATCCCACGGGCCACACCCTTGCACCGGTACTACCACTCACCGGTAGGACTACCTTCCTGCGTCACCCCATCGCTTGCCTACTACCAGTCCGGGTCCCCAGCTAATCCGGATTGCCCACAAGTGGGCGCACCGGCGTCGGTGGGTTAGCATCGCTGGGTTCAGCATGGGCGTTCCTTCGCGGGTACGGGAATATCAACCCGTTGTCCATCGACTACGCCTGTCGGCCTCGCCTTAGGTCCCGACTCACCCTGGGCGGATTAGCCTGGCCCAGGAACCCTTGGTCTTCCGGCGGGGGAGGTTCTCACTCCCCTCTCGCTACTCATGCCTGCATTCTCACTCGTGTGGCGTCCACGGCTGGATCACTCCGCCGCTTCCACCGCCACACGACGCTCCCCTACCCATCCACACACCTGGCCGGCACCCC
>NZ_JBJHAM010000044.1:0-1603 GCF_054051035.1 Blastococcus sp. SYSU DS0619
GACCATTCCGCCGTCGACGAGCAGGTTCTGCCCGGTCTGGTAGGTGTTGGCGCCGGAGACGAGGAACGCCGCCACCCGGCCGAACTCCTCGGCGGTGCCGTACCGGCCGATGGGGATGCCCTTCTCCGACTGGGCCCGCACCTCCTCCACCGACTGGCCGGTCTGCTTGGCCTTGTTGGCGTCCAGGGAGGCCACCCGGTCGGTGGCGATCCGGCCCGGGCCCACGGTGTTGACCAGCACGCCCTCGGAGGCGAACTCGATCGCCAGCGACTTGGCCAGGCCCACCACGGCGACCCGGTAGGTGTTGGACAGCAGCAGGTTGTCGATCGGCTGCTTGATCGACGACGACGTGACGACGGCGATGCGGCCCCACTGCTGCTGGCGCATGTGCGGCAGCACGCCGCGGATCAGCCGCACGGTGCTCATCAGGTTCAGGTCGTGCGCCTGGTACCACTTCGCGTCATCGACGGCGTCGAACCCACCCGGCGGCGGGCCACCGGCGTTGGCGACCAGCACGTCCACCCCACCCAGGCGCCGCTGGGTCTCCTGGAGCAGCCGGGCGACGTCGTCGGCGTCGGCGACGTCGGCGGCGCAGTGCTCCACCTGCCCGCCGGTGGCCTCGGCGATCTCGGCGGCGGTCTTCGCCAGCTGCTCCTCGCCGCGGCTGGAGATCATCACCTTCGCGCCCTCGGCGGCCAGCTGGGTGGCCGTCGCCCGCCCCAGGCCCTTGGACGCCGCGGTGACGAGCGCGACCCTGCCGGTCAGTTCCAGGTCCATCGGTTCACTCCACGGGGTTGGTGAGGTCACGGAAACCGGCGATCTGCACACCGGCGGTGTCACCGGGCCGGATGTGCACCGCGCCGGGGGTGCCGGTGGAGATGATGTCGCCGGGCAGCAGCGTCATCACCCGGGAGTGGAAGGCCACCAGCCACCACGGGCGGAAGGTCATGTTCGACACCACGTTGCGCCGGTGCACCCCGCCGTTGTGCAGCGTCGAGACCTCCAACGCATCGACGTCGGGCACCTCGTCCACGGTCACCAGCTCCGGGCCGAAGCTGAAGAACGTGTCGAAGCTCTTGGACCGGGTCAGATACCGCGGGTTCTTCTCCAGGATGTCCTCAGCCGTCATGTCCACGATCGTGGTGAACCCGGCCACCACGCCCGGTGCATCGGCCTCGTCGACGTCCCGGCACTCCCGCCCGATGATGACGCCGAGCTCGCCCTCCGCCGTCGTCCGCTCCGACTGCGGCGGGATCCGGATCGCCTCACCCGGGCCGATGATCGCGGTGTCCGGCTTCAAAAACGACGCCGGCTCCGTCGAGGGCGCCGACTCCTTCAGATCCGCGGCGTGCTCCACGTAGTTCAGCCCGATCCCCCAGATCTTGCGGGGACGCCGGTACAGCGGGGCGTAGGCCAACCGGTCCTGCGGGATCGCCAGATCGTCCAGCAACCCGGCCGGAGCACCGCCCACCCACTGGCGCAGCGCCTCGACCTCACCGTGCTCCAGCAGCTCCTGCACCGTGCCCGACCAGGTGGTGCCCAGCGCCTCGTTCACCGCCGTCAACAACACCGCACCCGACGGCCGGACCAGCGCCGCCGGCTC